>JAWKJK010000002.1:0-300000 GCA_041393815.1 Candidatus Nanopelagicales bacterium
CCGCTCCAGCCATGGCGGTGTCCTCGCTGCGGGGGCAGGTGCAGGGGCCGAGCAGGGCGGTCAGGTCCGCGGCCGGGTCCTTCAGGGTGGCTTGCCGGGCGCGGGCCCAGGTGTCGAACTGCCGCCACGCCCACGACGCCATCGGCTGGGAGGCCTCCAGGGTGATCCTGGCGCGGAAGTCCGGCAGCGGACTGATCCGCAGCGACCGTTCCCGCCGCCTCTTCTTCGCCCGTTCCGCGGCGGCGGCGGCGTCCAGGCGCAGGATGGTGCGGCGGATGCGGTGCCGCAGCCGGCCCGGGGTCTCCTCCGCATACCGCGACGCGACCCCGTCGACGTCGGGCAGCGTGTCGGCGACCACCACCTGCACGACCTTCTCGGTCAGGTCCGCGGACAGCTCGGCGGTCTCGGACACCACCGCGGACAGGTGCCCGTACCCCCACGCACCCGTTTCCAGCAGCCGAGCGACCGGGGCACCCGGACCGGCGAGGAACCGGGCCGCGTGGATCCGGTCCGACGCCGCGACGGTGGATAGCCGGCAGGCGGCGGCGACCTCGGCGTGCCGGGCCTCCTCCACGCACTCGAACGGACCGAGGTCCACCGGGCCGCCCTCGTCGTCCGGGTCGGGGTCTCGTGCCGGCTGGGGCCCGACCACCGGGAGGATCGCGGCGAACGACCGCGCGGTCACCCACGCCGCCTGCGCCTGCCACGCGGTCAGGAACACCACCCGGTCATGCCCGCACAGCGCCTCGGCGTCGACCTGCTCCAGCAGCCCGATCGCCACCGGACCCGGGCCCACCGTCACCGCCTGCGCGAGCAGGGCGGCGTCCCACGCGCGGGAGGTCCGCGGACCGGGAACCACGGGATCGAACATGTGTACGAGTGTACCTGCCCGGTCCGACACCGCGCAAGCCCTGTGCACACGAAATCGGCTGCGCTGCAGAGGAATATCACTGCCGGGGGCGGCCATGTCGCTGTGTCAGGACAGGAGCGGAGGGGGCAGCGAAGCGCGTTCTCCGCCCGCCGGGCGGCGCTCTCCCGGACGCCGCCGCACGTCAGGCGCCGCCTCGGGCATACGGACTCCTCACGTGGGCGCCGCCTCCAGCAGGCGGTTGAGCGTCCGCCTGCCCCACCTGCTCATCACCGGATGGGACTCGGCGTAGTACCAGACCAGCCCCATGGCTTGCTGAAGGGCCCACGCCATCCCGCGCTGCCACTGGACCGTGCTGCACCCCAACCGACGCCTCACCACGGTGCGCCGCTCGCCGTCCAGCAGGTGCCAGACCGAGACCAGGTCCAGTGCCGGGTCCGCGGCCGCGAACCCGCCCGTGTCCAGGACGCCCGCCAGACGGCCGCCCTCGACAAGCACGTTCTGCGGTGTCAGGTCGCCGTGGCACATCACGTCGCCGTCGACCCGCGGCAGCAGTCGCAGCTCCTGCCAGAGGGCCCGAAGCCGCACGACGTCGACGAGCCCCTCGCTCCTCGCGAAGCACAGTTCCATCCACTCGTCGTGGTCGGTCAGGCGACCGCCACGGCCCGCGCCGCGGAAGCCGCGCCCCCGCGTGTCAGCGGCTCGCAAGCCGACGAGCAGGGACGCCAGATCCTGCGCGAAGGACTCGGAGGCTGCGGGGTCCACCGCGAGCGCGTCACGACCCGGGACCCAGGTCTGGACGGACCACGGCAGCGGGTAGCCGTGCCCGGGATCTCCCAAGGCGATCGGCCGGGGACAAGGGACCGGGGACAGCGTCCAGAACTCCGACGCAGCCCTAGCCTCGTCGACGAGGACCTGCCGGACCTCGTCGGGGTCGCCCGGAAGGAGCGGGAGGCGCACGGACATGGAGTCGCCGAGGCGGAAGACCCCATGCACCGTCCCCGCCGGCGTGACCCGCGCGATCGGGAGCTGCGACCACTGCGCGAACTGATCGTCGATCAGGAGCCGTACCAGCGCCTCATCGATCGAGAGCCCGCCGTCATGCATCGCCACGCTGGCACCAGACAACGAGCTGCATCAGGCTCCGCTCACCGCCCCCGCAGGGCGGCGATCATCCCGTCCAGTTGGGCCACCATGGCCTGCAGCGCCGGTCCGTACTGCGCCGCCGTCGCCCGCGCCCACTCCAGCGCGGCCAGCGCCTCGTCGACCCGTCCCAGCAGGCCGAGGACCTCGCCCCGGTTGGCGGTCGCGAACAACACGCCCTGCGCATTCCCGGATGCCTGCGACAGCGCCACCTGCTCGTCGAGGCAGCGCAGCGAGCCGTCGAGGTCGCCGCGGTACCTCAGCACGATCGCCCGGTTCCCCACGCACGCGGCCAGCCCCACCTGGTCGCCGAGCGACCGGCACAGCACCTCCTGCCGGTCGAGCAGCGCCGCCGCCTGGTCGAGGAGCGCCTGGTCCACGTCCGACGGCGAGGCCACCGCTCCGCCCGGTGGCTGGGCGCGGTTGATGAGCAGCAGCGCGCGTTCGCCCAGCGCCCGCTGCAGCGCAGCGCCGTCGCCCTGCTCCTCGTACGCGTACGCCAGTGACGCCCACAGCGACTCCGCGCGTTGCACGTCGCCGACCTGGTACGCCAGCCCCAGTCCACGCTCGCCCCACTGACGGACCGCCGCCGCGTTCCCGAGGACCGCCGCGCTCGCCGCTGCATCCGCATAGTCCGCGACCGCCGCCGGCACGTTCTGCTGCATGTCGTGCACCTGGGCCCGGTTCGCCAGCATCGGCAGCAGCGACGAGTGCGTCTGCAGCCGACGGAACGCCGGCTCGGCGGCGGCGTACCACGCCAGTGCGTCCGCGAACCGGTTCTCCGCCAGCGCGCAGGTGCCCAGGTTCGCCTGCGCGGACGCGATCGCCTGCGGATCATCCGTCCGCTCGGCGATCCGCAACTCCTCCTCGTGCGTCGTACGGCAGCCGGCGAGGTCGCCCTGCTCCCGGCGCGCCGTCCCCGCAATCCCCAGCGCCACAGCGGCTTGCGGCCACGCGCTCGCCTCGCGTGCGGTGAGCTCGGCCTCCCGGGCGAGCCGCTCGGCTCCGGCCCAGTCCCCACCCGCCGACGTCGCCATCGCCCGCGCCACCAGCACGCGCGCCAGCAGACCCCCGTCCCCGAGCCGCCGGGCCACCTGCTCGGCCTCCACGGCCGCAGCGGTCGCCTCCGGCTGCTGCCCGAGCTGCGTACGCATCACCGACTCGTTCAGCCGCGCCTCGACCAGCCCGCGTGCGTCCCCCGAGTCGCGTACGGCCTCCAGCTGCGCCGTCGTCAGCGCCAGAGCGGACGCCACATCGCCGCGGTCCGCCAGCACCGACGCCTGCCCTGCCAGTGCGCGCGCGATCCCGGCCCGGTCGGCGAGGTCCCGGCACAGGGACTCCTGCTCCCGCAAAGCCTCCAGCGCCTCGTCGAACCGCCCCCGCTGCCGGAGCAGCTGGGCACGGTTCCCCAGGTGCGCCTGCAGCGCGTACGCGTCCCCGCGCTCCCGGCAGAGCGCGCCCTCCTCGTCCGACAGCGCCTCCGCCGAGTCCAGGTCTCCGGCCTCCCGGCGCACCAGCGCGAGGTTGCCGAGCGCGCTGGACAGCATCACGGCGTCACCGGCCCGCCGGCACAGATCCACCGCATCGACCAGGACCGGATCCGCCGCGTCCAGCTCGCCCTGCGACCACAGCGCAGCACCCAGGTTGACCAGGGCCGCACGCAGCCGGGCGGTCCCGTCCGGCCCCTCGCCCAGGCCCGCGGGAGCCCGTCGCGACTGCTCCACCAGGTAGCGCTGCAACCGCAGCGCCTCGGCCGGGTGCCCCGCGTCGGAGAGCAGCCGCGCCACTGCCCACACCAGTTGGCTACGTCCGGTCGGCCCGACCGCCCCCTCCGGGTCGTGCGCCGCCGGGTCCGCGACGACCGGCGCGTACGCCTCCGCCATCGACCGGCCGGCACCCTCCGCCCTGGCCCACAGCCGCATCAGGTCGGAGGTCGCGTCGACGTACGCGAGCTCCACGAACGCGTCGTCCGCCAGCGTGAGCACCAGGCCGTCCACGTCGCCGGAGTCCCACTGCTGCCACGGCAGCTCGTCGACGACCCGGGGTCCGAGGGGACGACCTGCGAAGTACGCGGCCAGCCGCGCATGCGCCGCCCGCCGGTCCGCCTCGTCCGCCAGGTAGCGGTCGCGCACCGCGGTCGCGAGGTACTCGTGCGCGAACCGGAGCAGCCCGGACGCGGAGACCAGGCCCTGCTCCGCGGCCAGCGACAACCGAGCCCAGAACGCATGGGGCAGAGGTGATCCCGGTGTCCCCAGCAGCTCCAGAAGCTCGGTCTCCGACAGGCCGCGCCGGGCCGCCCACAGCAGGCTGAACGCGTCGCGGACCAGTCCCGGCCGGTCCCGCTCGTAGTCGGCCTCGTACCGCGCCAGCACCTGCTCCAGCAGGTCGTCGACGGTGCGTGCAGACAGCATCCGGCCGATGACCTCGCCGAGGGTGTAGTGGTCGCCGTGCTGGCGCAACTCGTCGAGAAGCGTGCGCAGGTACAGCGGGTTGCCGCACATGTCGTCCGACGCGATCCGAGCGACGTGCACGTCGTCCAGCGCCTTGGAGAAGCGGGCCAGGAAGGCCGCCACGAACTCCCGTCGCTCCGGCGGGGTGAGCACCGGCACGTCGAGCACCGGCCACTCCCGGTGCAGCGCGGTGTCGAGCGGCCGGCCGCGACCGGACGTCAGCACCGCCCGAACCCCCGGCGGCAGCCGGGCCGGCAGCCACAGCAGGTCCGGGGCCCCGTCCACGTCATCCAGCCGGTCGACGCCGTCGACGACGACCACGACCCGGCGACCGGTCGCCGCTGCGGCCACCCCCGCGTCACGCAGCACTCGTTCGACCAGGGCGCGCAGCGCCGGGGGGTCATCGGGCAGCGCGTCGGGCCCTGGGGCCTCCACCCCCAGCGACCGGGCCAGCTCCCCGGCGAGCCGGCCCACCAGTGCCCGCCAGTCCGCCGCGTCGCCCCCTGCCCCCACATAGTGCTCGACCACGACGTCGCCGGGCCCGCGCCCACGCAGTCCCCGCACCCAGTCGGCCACGAGCGCGGACCCGCCGCCCCCGGGGTCGGCCGTCACGAGCAGCGGAGCCGCCTGCTCGCCGTCGACGTACGAGTCCAGTCGGTCCGTGAGCGCGGGCCGCGGCACGAAGGCGGTGAACCGGCTGGCGGCGTACGCGGCGTGCTCGTGGGCAGAGCGGTCCAGCGGGTCCGGGGGAGTGGCCTCCGGGTACAGCCCCTCGACCAACGCGGTCAGGTCCGCCAGCACCTGGTCGCCGAGCTGCTCCGGTCCGTGGTAGTCGTGGACGGGGAACCCGCTGTGCCGCACCCGGTCCCGGAGGTCCGTGAGCAGCTCCCGGCCCCGATCGGTGTCCTCCAGGTACAGCTCCTGCTGGTCCGGCGGGAGGGCCGCCACCCAGGCCGGGTCGCGCAGGTAGAAGAACGCGTGACCCGCCGCCTCAGGGTCGTTGAGGACCCCGTGCAGGATCTCCATCTCGGTGACCGAGCGCCCGGCGGCCTCGCCGAGCCAGCCGAGCTCGTCGACCAGGTCCGCGGGGATCTCGTCGGGCACCCAGCCGTACCGCTGCCCCAGCAGCCCGATGAAGTACGGCCGGGTCCGCTCGATCTCCGCCAGGCAGATCGGCAGCACGTCGCCGTCGGCGGCCTGCTCCGTGGTCACGCCCCAGCGCAGGTCCACCTCGCCCCAGGTGACCCCTCGGCTCTCGCACAGGTGCCGCACCAGCGGGAACACCCGCTTGACCAGCTCCTCCCGCTCCGCCTGCATGTCGCGGAACGTCGAGGAGATGAAGACACGGATCACCCGCGGGCGTCCCTCCGTACCCGTCACGGTCGGAGCCTGGCAGAGGCCCCGCCCCCGCGTCGATCAGTTGCGACGGATCTCCACATCCGTCCCGTCCGCGTTGGCGAACAGCGACCCCGACCCGCGCAGGCCCTGCACCGACATGTAGATCCGAGGCGGCTGCCCCTCCAGCTTGTCGATGCCCACGCTCGTGATCTTCTCGCCCTCGAGCTCCAGGCCGTCGTACGCCTGCTGCATCAGGTCCGGGATCACGTCCCACGAGACCTGGTCCAGGGTGAACGTGACCTTCTCGTACTCCTCGATGTCGCGGACGCTGACCGACACCGGATCGGTGCTCCACTCCCCGTAGCGGTAGTCGTAGTCGTCAAGATTGTCCCGCTTGACCGGGTCACGGACCTCCATGGAGAACCCGGTGTCGTACAACGACACCCGGCGCACCGTGGGCGAGTGGCCCAGGTGCTTCTCGGCCAGCACCGGCACCAGCTCGGGGTTGGCGAGCGCGTCCAGCGTCCCGATCGTGTCGCCCTGCATGGTGGCGATCACCGACGGGTCCAGGATCTGCGCCGGCTCGCGCGGGTCCACCGAGTCCCCACCCCCGCATGCCGCGAGCGCGAGGACCAGCGCCCCCGCGGCGACAGCGGCGCCGGCCGCGCGGCGCACCGTCCTGGGCCTGCGGTCACGCGCGCGAGTTCCGGTCACGGGCAGAGCATGCCAAGCCCGACCGGATTCGTGCATCCGTGGGCCGGCCCCCACGCACGGGGAGCCGGTTCGGGCCCTTCGGCGGTGGGAGGTGCCGGGAAGAGTTGGCAGGCTGGCCGTGGAGCGTCTCCGGCTGGGGGTGGCGGCCATGCGTCGACGAGGACCTGCACCGACAGCGCCCGGCGGTCGCCGGAGAAGGACGCGGCTCATCAGCGCGGCGGTCGCGCTTCCCCTGCTGGTCCCTCTCGTCCTGCCCGTCATGCCCGCCGCGGGCGCGACCGCGCGGGTCGTCTGGCGGAGCCCGGTGACGGTGGCCGCGGTGTGGCGTGCCACCGCGTACTACACCGGGCTCGACCTCGCCGCGTCGGCGGACGCCCGGCGGCTGGTCGCGGTGTGGCGCACCCGGGACGACGTGTACGCGGCGGCGAGTGCCGACTCCGGTGCCACCTGGTCCACTCCGGTCACGGTCAACGCCGCACCTTGCTCCGGCGCCCTGCTCGACGCCCCGCGGGTGGCGGCCTCTACCGACGGCGGTCGCGCGGTCATCGTCTTCACCTGCGGTGCGGAGACCCAGGGGCCGGCACTCTTCGCCGCCACCAGCGCTGACGGGGGGCGAACCTGGGCCGCCGCAACCCGGCTGTCCGAGGCCACCTGGGGGACCCAGGACCTGAACCCGGTGGTGGCCGTCTCCGCGGACGGCTCGCGGGCCATCGCGGCGTGGGACTTCGACCCCTACGCGTCCTCCGACCCGGTCGGGAACCGGATCCAGGCATCCTCGTCCGTCGACGGGGGCGCCACCTGGTCGACGCCCAGCGACATCGACGCGTACGGGACCTCCCGGTCCATCAGGGACCTGCAGCTCGCGGCGTCCGTCGCCGGCGACCGCGTCACGCTGCTGTGGCGCAGCTTCTCCTACTCCAGCGGCGGCCCCGCCGAGGTCCGCTACGCCACCACCCTCGACTCGGGCACGACGTGGGGGCCGGCGGCGACGCTGACGGTGGCCGAGGGGGCCTGGTTCGTGCGCAGCGCCGCGTCCCAGGACGGCACCCGCCTGACCGTGGCCTGGTCGGCCTGGAACGGCAGTCACGGTGTTCTCACGGCGGCGACGAGCTCCGACACGGGCGGGACCTGGACGGTGCCCGTACGGGTGTCCGCGAAGACCCAGGACGTCCCGACGGCGGCGCTGTGGTCATCGGCGAGCGGCCAACGCCTGTCCCTGGCGTGGACCTGGCGCTCCGGGAGCCGGTCGAAGGCGGTGCTGTCGGCGTCCAGCCGCGACGGCGGTCGGACCTGGACCACCCCGACGACCCTGTCCCTGCCGAAGCGCCAGGCGAAGGTGCCCAGCGTCGCCGCGTCGGGCGACGGCCGGCGCGTGTACGTGGCGTGGGAGCAGGCCGACGGCGGCAGCTGGCCGGCGTACGCGCGCACGAGCGTGGACGGCGGTCGCACCTGGACCGCGCGGGTCCGGCTGTCGCCGCGGGGCGGCGTCGGGGGGACACCGCAGCTCGCGGTCACCCCCAACGGCGCGCGCGCGACGGCGGTGTGGGCCTTCTCGAACGAGTCCCGATACGCGATCCAGTCGTCCCGCGGGCGGCTGGTCGGGTGAGCGGGGGGAACCGGAGGCGGATCATGTCGCGTACGTCCCACGCCGAACGCCGACCCGAGGTGCGCCGTCGCCCGCCCGTGGTGCTGGCGCTCGCCGTGGGCGTCTGCCTGCCGCTGGCCGTCGTGACGACTCCGGCGTCGGCTGCGGCTTCGGACGCGTACACCTGGCGGACCGGGGTCCGACTGTCGTCGCCGGCACCGAGCTCGGTGCCCGGGGGGATCGTGCTGTCACGCACGGGGTCGCGGGTCGCCACCACGTGGGCGGGCGTCTATGCGGGGTGGCGCGTGATCTGGGTGGCGACCAGCACGGACGGCGGCGTCCGGTGGCGGGCCCCCGTCGAGGTGTCCAGGTCGAGCGAGAACACGGACCCGTCGATCGTCTCGTCGGCCGACGGGACCAGGCTCGCCGTCGTGTGGCAGCGCCGCTTCAACGGCGCGGTGCAGGTCGCGACCAGCAGCGACGGGGGCCGGACCTGGCGCGCGCCCGTCGACCTCACCACACCCCCGACCGAGCCCAGCAGCCCCCGGATCATCTCCTCCGTCGACGGCCGGCGCCTGACCGCGGCCTGGCTGGATGAGGGGGAGTACTCGAACGGCCCGGTGACGATCCAGACCCGGACGAGCACCGACGCCGGAGTGACCTGGGGCCCTGCCAAGACGTTGGACACCGCGACCTTCGACCCCGCGTGGACCGAGTCCCCGATCGAGCTGTCGGGGAGCGCGGACGGCTCCGTCGTGGCGCTGGCCTGGCGGTTCGTGGGGTCGCCTCAGGACCAGCCGGGGCCGGTGCAGGTGGCGGTGAGCAGCAACGGGGGCGGCACCTGGGGCCCTGCCTCGGCGCTCACGGCGCCGGGTGACACGGTCGCCTCGGTGCAGGTCTCGGTCGCCGGCGACGGCTCCGCGGTCGCCGTCGGCTGGACCGGGTGGAGCGGTGCGGAGGTCGCGGCGCTGGTCCGTACGAGCGCGGACGGGGGTGCGACCTGGACGGCACCGGCTCGACTCTCCCCGAGTGGCCGTGACGTCCGCGCCCTCGCCCTGGCGGGAGCGCGTACGTCGGATCGTGTCAGCGCCGTCTGGCTGACCCAGGTGGGGGCCCAGCAGGTGGTCCAAGGCGTCGGAAGCACCAACGGCGGGGTCGCCTGGTCGGCGGTGCGCACCGTGGCGTCCTGGAAGTACACCCAGTTCAAGCAGGCCCCCGGACTGCAGGTCGCGTTGTCCGACGACGGGCGACGGGTCGGCGTAGCGTGGACCCGGCGCATCAGCGGGAAGTGGGCCGTCCAGGCGGTGACGAGCGTCACCGCGGGTCGCACCTGGAGCCCCGCGCGGACCCTGTCCGACCTGTCCGCCGAGGCCTACCACGACCGGATCGGGATGTCCGGCAACGGGAAGCGGGTCGCGGTCCAGTGGATGCGCTACCCGACGAACTCACATGACCGGTTCACCATCCGGGTGGCGACCGGACGGCACCGCTGACCCGGGCTCCGGTGGCGGCTCGCCGCCCCTACGGCGCGCAGGCGGCGTCGACGCGCTCGAGCAGCGTCGTCAGCTGGTCGCGCACCGTGAGGTAGTCCTCGGGGGTGCCGGAGATGCAGCCACCGATCGCGGCCGGCACCTCCCGGGCCCGCTCGCGCAGCGCGCGGCCCTCACGGGTCAGAGACACCACGACGGACCGCTCGTCCTCCGCTGACCGCGTTCGCTCGACCAGCCCCGCGGCCGCCATCCGCTTCAGCAGGGGCGACAGCGTGCCGCTGTCCAGGTGCAGTCGCGCACCGAGCTCGCCGACGGTGACCGGCTCGGACTCCCACAGCACCAGGAGGGCGAGGTACTGCGGGTAGGTCAGCCCGAGCTCGCCGAGCACGGGCCGGTACAGGTCGGTGATGCCGCGGTGCAGCCGGTAGACCAGGAAGCACAGCTGGTTGTCCAGCAGCAGCGCCTCGTCCGGGACCGCGGTCGCGCCGCGGCCCCGGACGGCCGTCCGTGAGCCCATCGTCGTCGGCCGCGCGTCAGGAGGCCGGCTGGTCGAGCAGCGCCTCGATGTCGCCTCGGATGTCGGCCGGGTCGGTCCGGGAGCCGTACCGCGTCACCGTCGTGCCGTCCGGGGCGACCAGGAACTTGGTGAAGTTCCACTTGATCCCGGAGCCCAGGAGGCCGCCGGCCTGTGCCTTCACGTACTGGAACACCGGGTGGGTGTCCTTGCCGTTCACGTCCACCTTGGTGGACAGCGGGAAGTCGACGCCGTAGTTGATGCGGCAGAACTCCTCGATCTCCGCGTCGTCGCCCGGCTCCTGGTGCGCGAACTGGTCGCAGGGGAAGCCGATGACGACCAGTCCCTGGTCCTTGAACTCCTCGTGCAGCTTCTGCAGCCCGTCGTACTGCGGGGTGAACCCGCACTTGCTGGCGGTGTTCACGATCAGGACGGGACGGCCCTCGAACTGCGAGAGCGGCACCTCCTCGCCCTTGTTGGAGGTGAAGGACAGGTCGTAGAGGGTCTCGGTGTTCGCCATGAAAAAGATTGTGCACGATCTAATAGGCCACGGCAAATCGACGCCGCACCGGGCCGGATGACCCGCCCGTCCGGGCCTCCCGAGTCGTAGCCTCGAGCTATGGCTGACGGCACTGCCGACGTCCTGGTCGACGTACGCGGGCTGGTGAAGCGGTTCGGGCGCACCGAGGTCCTCAAGGGGCTCGACCTGCAGGTGACCCGGGGGGAGGTGCACGCCTACCTCGGGCCCAACGGGGCGGGGAAGACCACCACGCTGCGGCTGCTGCTGGGGATGCTGAGGTCCGACGGCGGCTCGATGTCGGTGCTGGGCCTCGACCCGTGGCACGACGTGGCGGCACTGCACCGGCGGCTGGCGTACGTCCCCGGCGACGTGGCGCTGTGGCCCACGCTGTCCGGTGGCGAGGTCATCGACCTGATGGGCCGGCTGCGCGGGGGGCTGGACCCGACGCGTCGGGCGGAGCTGATCGAGCGCTTCGACCTCGACCCGACCAAGAAGGGCCGTACGTACTCGAAGGGCAACCGGCAGAAGGTCGCGCTGGTCGCCGCGCTGGCCAGCCGGGTGGACCTGTACCTGCTGGACGAGCCGACCGCGGGCCTCGACCCGTTGATGGAGGCCGCGTTCCGGGACTGCGTGGACGAGCTGCGCGGCGAGGGCGCGACGATCCTGCTGTCGTCGCACATCCTGTCCGAGGCGGAGGCGCTCAGCGACCGGGTGTCCATCATCCGCGAGGGTGTCGTCGTCGAGACCGGGACGCTGGCCCAGCTGCGGCACCTGACCCGCACGACCGTCACCGCGCGCGTGACCGCGATCCCGGACGGGCTGGACCGGATCGCCGGCGTGCACGACCTGCGCGTGCGCGGTGACGAGGTCGGCGCCGAGGTCGACGCGATGGCGATGAGCGAGTTCGTCGCCGCGCTGTCCAACGCCGGTGTGGTCACGCTGGAGAGCCGGCCGCCGACGCTGGAGGACCTGTTCCTGCGGCACTACACCGGCAGCCCGACATGACGACGACCGTCGTGCGTGCGCCCGCGACGTCGGGCGCACCCGCCCGCGGCAGGGGCGGCCCGTTCGTCGGCACCGGTGCGCTGCTGCGGTTGGCGCTGCGCCGCGACCGGATCCTGTTGCCCGCGTGGGTCCTCGGCTTCGCGTTCATGGTCGTGTTCTCCGTCGCCGCGACGAAGGACCTCTACCCGACGGTGGAGTCCCGGGTCGAGGCCGCCGACGCCGTCAACGCCACGGCCGCGCTGGTCGCCCTGTACGGCAAGGTCTACGACCCGACCTCGCTGGGCGCCGTGTCGCTCATCAAGATGACGGCGTTCGGCGCCGCGCTGATGTCGATCGTCTTCGTGTTCCTCGTCGTGCGGCACACCCGGTCGGAGGAGGAGAGCGGACGCCTGGAGCTGGTGGCCTCCGGTGTCGTCGGACGGGACGCCCCGCTGGCGGCGGCGTTGCTCGTGGGCGGAATCGGCAGCGCGGCCCTCGGCCTCATCACCTCACTCGGCCTGATCGCTGTCGGTCTGCCGCTTGGCGGGTCGCTGGCGTTCGGCCTCGCGTGGGCGCTCAGCGGTCTGGTCTTCAGCGCGATCGCGGGTGTTGCCGCACAGCTCACGACCTCGCACCGGGTCGCGATCGGGCTCGGCATGGCGTCGATCGCGGTCGCGTACGTGCTGCGGGCGGTCGGCGACCTCGCCGCCACCGGCGACCCCGGGTGGCTGTCCTGGCTGTCTCCCATCGGGTGGAGCCAGCAGATCCGGCCGTTCGCGGGGGACCGGTGGTGGGTCGGCCTGATCCCGCTGGTGGCGACCCTGCTGCTCGTACCGCTGGCCTTCGCCCTGCGCGCGCACCGCGACCTCGGCTCCGGCTACGTCGCCGACCGGCCCGGTCCCGCCATCGGACGGCTGCGGGGCGTCGAGGGCCTGGCCTGGCGGCTGCAGCGCGGCAGCCTCGTCGCGTGGCTGGTCGGCTCGGTGCTGATGGGCGCGGTGCTCGGCTCTGTCGCTCACAACGTCGCGTCGCTGCTGGACTCCGAGCAGATGCGCTCGTACCTGGCGGTTCTCGGCGGTGAGCAGGGCCTGACGGACATGTTCCTGGCCGCGGAGATGACGATCCTGGGCGCGGTGTTGTCCGCGTACGGGATGTCGGCGGTGATGCGTCTGCGGTCGGAGGAGACGGCGCTGCACGCCGAGCTGCTGCTGGGGACAGCAACCACCCGGCTCCGGTGGGCGGCAAGCCATGCGGTGATCGCGTTCGTCGGCGTCGCCGTGCTGATGCTGGCGACGGGCGCTGCCGTCGGTGTCACCCACGGGTTCGCGGTCGGCGACCCGGGGGAGCAGACGCTGCGCCTTCTCGGCGCCGCTGCCGCGCACGTGCCCGCCGCCTGGGTGATGGCCGCGCTGGTGCTGCTGCTGTTCGGATTCGTCCCCCGATGGGTCGCGGGGGCCTGGGGTGTGCTGGTCGCGTTCGTGGTCCTGGGCGAGTTCGGGCCGCTGTGGGAGCTGCCGCAGTGGGCGCTGGACCTGTCGCCGTTCGCGCACAGCCCGACGCTGCCCGGCGGCCCGGTGGACGCCCTGTCGTTGGTGCTGCTGGTCGTCACCGCCGTGGTGGTCGCCGGGGCCGGACTGGTCGGCTGGCGGCGTCGCGACCTCGCCGCCTGAGTGGGCGGGCCGGGCCGGCAGGACCTCTACCGTCGGGCCCGGGCGACGAACCTCGTCGTGACGGAAACGACCGCGCCGGTCGCATCGCGGGTCTGCGTCGTCGCGATGACCGCCAGGGTCTTCTTCTTGGCCAGCAACGAAAGGGCGCTCTTCGACCAACGGACCGCGATCGACGCCGAGCGTCCCGGTCCGACGTGGACCGTCGCCGAGCCGATCGCCACGGGTCGGGCGGCGCGCCGCGCACCGGTCGTACTCAGCGCCACCCGCACCGAGCAGGCCGAGCCGACGGAGACCGGGCAGCCGACCACTCCGGCCGTGCGCCCCTTGACCACCGCGGGAGCCGTACGCAGGGTCGCGGCGGGCTGGACGTCGACGGAGACGAACGACGGGTCACTGCTCAGGTCCCCGTCGTTGACCACGAGTTGGAAGATGTACGTTCCCGGCGTGGTCGCGACGAACGACGGCCGTGCCGTGGTGGGTCCGACGAACGACACCGCCGTCGGTCCGAAGAGCTCGGTCCACCGATACGTCAGCGCCGACCCCTCCGGGTCGCGGCTGCCCCGGCCGTCCAGCGTGACGGTCGCCCCGGCGCCCACGCTGGCGTCCGGACCGGCGTCGGCGGTGGGGGCGCCGTTGACCGGGGCGGGAGGACCCGCCTCTGCGACGACGGAGACGAACGACGGGTCGGAGTCCTGGCCCCCGTCGTTGACCACGAGCTGGAAGACGTACGTCCCCGTCGGACCGGCGACGAACGACGGCTGAGCCGTGGTGGGTCCGACGAACGACACCGCCGTCGGTCCGAAGAGCTGGGTCCACCGGTAGGTCAGCGCCGACCCCTCCGGGTCACGGCTCGCGGACCCGTCGAGGGCGACCGTGGCCCCGGCCTTCACCTGCTGATCGACCCCCGCGTCCGCAACCGTTCGGCTGTCAGCGCTCGCCTGGGTTCGGAAGAGCCCGGTCCCGGGGACGAACGGGTCGAGCGCTGCGGCGAAGTACGAGGTGAGCAGGAGACCGTCGTCGCTCATCCCGGGGTCGTCCCCGCTCACACTGGCGGTCGAGGCCATCCGGGTGGTCCCCGTCCGGACGTCCCGGACCGCGGCTCGCGCGCCGGACGGAAGGGTCGACCCGGTCAGGTTCGTGGCCTCCGTCCGGAAGGCCACCACGGTGCCGTCCCTGCTGATCGCCGGTCGGCCCGCGGAGGGGCCGTTCGCCTCGCGCCCGCCGGGGCCGACGCTGACCCGGCTGATCGCACCGGTCTGGGTGTCCTTGAGGAACATGTCGGAGGTCCGGTTCGCGTCGCCCGGGACCAGGTTCGTCGACCAGCTCGCGAACGCGACCCACCGGCCGTCGGCGGAGATGGCCGGGCAGGTGACCGTGCTGGCACCGTTGTCGGCGCGGTTCTGCGGCGTGCCGTCGGCCGCCGTCGACACCCTCGAGGTCGACCCGGTCGTGGTGTCGTACACGAAGATGTCCCACATCGACTCGCCGTCGTCGCCTGCGACGAGGTCGGAGGCATACGACCAGAACGCGATCCGCGACCCGTCCGCCGACGTCGAGGGACAGTTGCTGCCGTAGTTGCCCCCGCGGCCGTTGCGCTGCTGGTTGTCGGAGACCAGCGTCGTCGCACCGGCAGCCAGATCGCGGCGGTAGACCTGGCCGTTGGAGAAGACGCCGGTGACCAGGTCCGTGGCGTACGACCAGAACACGACCACGCGCCCGTCCGCAGAGATCCGCGCGTCCTTGCTCTGTCCTGCCGAGGGCGCACCGCCGGGAGTCACCGCGACCAGCGACGTCGTCGGAGGACTGGCGCACCGATCGCGCACGAAGACGTCGGTGGTCCCGTTGGTGTCGCCGGGCACCAGGTTGGGGGAGTCGGACTCGAAGGCGACGCGGCACCCGTCCTCCGAGATCGACGGCCAGTCGCTCGAGGCCGAGCCGGGGGCGCCGGAGGCACTGATGCTCACCAGCTCCGTCGTCCCCCGGACCAGGTCGCGCAGGAAGATCTGGTACCCCGTGGTCGCCGACGTGGCCAACGACGCGATCGAGCGGAAGACCACGTACCTCCCGTCCGTGGTCAGATCGGAGTGGTCGGCGCTGTTGGTCGGGACGCCCGACGCGGACACCGACACCTTCACGAACCCGGCAGGGACCGCAGCTGCCGGAGCACCGACGAGCGCGCCACCGACGAGCGCGACGGCCGCCAGCGTTGCCGCGGTCCGCCAGACGGCGATCGTGCGATTGCTGCGACGTCCTTCAGGGCCTTCGGGACCGGACATGGCTTGTCTCCCTCCCCCGCGGCGGCACGCGACGCCGGAAGTAGGCGCATGGTGGCACAACGAGTCAGGTTCCCCATGTCGTGCGTGTCGGTTCCGCCGGTCTCTCCTGGTCCGCAGCACGATCGAGCGGTGCGCCGGTTCGTCTGCCTCCTGCTCGGGGCGGTCCTGCTCGCCAGCGGCTGCCAGCCGCCGGACGACGCTGCGGACGCCGACGCCGCTCCGGCGGATCCCGCCCCGGCCGTTGTCTCACCACCGGAGACCGACGTGTGGGCTGCGGTCTTCGCCGAGAACGCCCGACCCGGTGACCCGTCGTGGCGGGACGCGGTCGGCCGATCCACGGACCCGTCGGCCATGTCCGGGTACGCGGGCCGGTCGTCGGCGCTGCCCGGCGACCGGGTGCCGCTGATGGTCACCACGACCGCGCCGCAGTTCCGTGTGGTCGCGTACCGGATGGGCTGGTACGACGGGGCCGGAGCCCGTCGGGTCTGGTACTCGCCCCTGATCCCGGGCGCCATCCAGACGGAGCAGGGATACCTGGAGGACACGCGCACGCCGTACGCGGCGTGGCAGCCCTCGGCGTACGTGGACACGACCGGCTGGCACCCGGGGATGTACCTGCTCCGGCTGGTCGGCACCAACGGCGCGGAGTGGCTGATCCCGCTGGTGCTGCGGTCCCCGGATGCCGTCGGGCGCCTCGTGCTGGTGATGGCCGACCTCACCTGGCAGGCGTACAACGACTGGGGCGGCCGCTCGGCCTACCGCGGGCCCGGTGGCTTCGAAGACCGGTCCCGGGCCGTCAGCTTCTCCCGCCCGTACCTCAACGGGCGCGGCACCGGGAAGTACCTCAACTACGAGCACCCCGTCGTGATGCTCGCCGAGCGGCTCGGCGTCCCGGTGTCGTACCTGGCCGCCTCCGACTTCTCCTGGGGCGGCGACACCCTGGTCGCCGGCGCGGAGGGGATCGTGTCGTTGGGGCACAACGAGTACTGGACGGCGGAGCAGCGGGACGTGGTGACCCGGGCCCGCGACGCGGGGGTCGACCTGGCCTTCCTGGGTGCCAACACCATGTACTGGCGGGCGCGAGTGGAGCAGGGACCTCAGGGCATGCCTCTCGAGGTCGTCTACAAGTCCGCCGCGGAGGACCCGGTGCTGGGGGACCAGGTCACCAGTCGCTTCCGTGACGGCCCGACAGCCCTGCCGGAGCGGGAGCTGGTCGGCATGGACTACGACTGCTTCCCTGCCTCCGGCACGTACACCGTGACCGATCCGGACTTCTTCCTGTTCGCCGGGACCGGGTCGCAGCTGACCTTCCCGGACCTGGTCGCCGTCGAGGTGGATCATGTCTCCGCGTTGCCCGGCACGCCGGAGACGCTCCAGGTCGTCGCGAGCAACCCGACCATGTGCGGGCCGACGGCGACGGTGAGCAACTCGACGTACTACACGACCGACTCGGGCGCGGGTGTCTTCGCGGTCGGGACGATGGGCTGGGTGCTGCGTGGCCTGCGCGGCAAGGCTGTACCCCGGAGCACCCGCTTCGCACGGTCCGTGACCGAGCGCCTGCTCCTGGAGATGATGGCCGGCCCGATGGGCGCCCGGCATCCGGCCCGCCCCACCCTGTCGCAGGACGCGAGCGAGCCCCCGAGCGGTGCCTCGCCCGGCTGATCCGCGCGTGGGTGCCGCCGGGTCAGTTGATGGTGACGACGCCGGCCTGGTCTCCGTACACCTTGCCCTGGTTGGAGTCGAGGCGGCGATCCTGGCGTCCTCGCGACGTCCGACGGGTGTACCGGAAGGGCCGTCCGCACGGCATCCGCGTAGTCCGCCAGTGTCGCGTCAGTCCTCTATCCCTGCCGAGCAAGCGTTCACCCGGCAGGGATAGAGGCGACCTCCTAGGAGATGGGGGTCGGCGTGGAGTAGGTGAAGTCGACGGTGACGTTGGTGGGGGTGACGCCGCACTGGGCGTCGAGGAAGAGTGGTGTCCCGTTGGCGGGTGCGACCTGGGGGCTCACGGACGTGAGCGTCACGGTCGAGCCGTTACCGGCGACGTCCCACCGCGTGAGGATCGGGCCGTTCACGCTCGACAGCCGGACGCGGATGATCCCGTTCGGGCAGCCCACGGCCGACATGGTCGGACTCACCGGCACGACGTAGGTGCCAGCTGCGAACGTCGTCGTCGTCTGGAACGGGTCGTGGACCGGCGGGGTCCAGGTCCAGTGCCAGATGAAGGCGCCGTCGATGCCGTCCGTACCGTTCTGGCCTGGGGTTCCGGGAACTCCCTGCGGGCCTTGGCTGCCTGCGGGACCCGCCGGTCCAGCAGGCCCGGTACCGCCGCTGCCTGGCTTACCGGGCCACTGGACCCGGATCTCGCCGGACTCGCAGGGCTGGTCAGCCCGGACCATGCGCAGCACCCCGGTGCCCTCGCGTGAGCAGGCGAAGTTGGTCGTGAACTCCTTGCCCGGAATGACGCTCCCCGCCGCGACGGCGACGCCCGCGACGACGCCGATGATCCCCGCGGTCAACGCGGTGGCGGTACCCAGCACGACGGCGGTCCGCGGCCTGCTTGTGTTCGGCATGGTTCCCCAACCCTTCCTGCTTGACGCCTGCCCCGACGATTGCCCGCGAGGTCGGCCGGGCACTGTTCCGCCCGATCTTCGCACCATTGGTTGGCGGGACTATACGGTTGGGTCGAGTCAACTGACGTGGTGATCGGGGAGGATCATTGAGGCAACGCGAGAGCATCGCGGCCCTGTCAGCCCTCACCCTTGCCGCGGGCGTCGGAGTAGTGGCCGTGGGGTGGAGGCCGTGGGTGGAGGACGCCGCCGCGATCAGCGCCGCGCTCGAGGCGCACCTGGCGGGGTTGGTGCGGGATGGCTCGAGGGGCCATGGGGGAATCACTCCCTGAGGGCCCTTCGCGTTGCCCGTCGGCGGCGGTTGCCACCCAGCGGGTAGCTACGGCGGGCGGCCACAGCCGGAACCCGTTGTGGCAGCGCGCCCGGAGGGATTCGAACCCCCAACCAACCGGGTAGAAGCCGGTCGCTCTGTCCGTTGAGCTACGGGCGCCGCGGGCCATTGTCCCCCGTCCAACCCGCGTACTTCGGCTTGTGGTGCCGGTTGTGCGCGCTGTAGCTGACGCAACCGGCACCACAAGGGAGGCCGGGCGGGGCAGACTCGCCGGGGGCCGTATCGAAGGCCCCGTTGCCGCACGAAGGAGCCCAGGAGGAGCTGCCCGTGGTCCCCGACGCCTACCGCGCCCGCTACCGGTCCGCCCACCAGATCCGGACGGAGGGGGCCATCGGCAACCTCTTCGACGGGGTCACGATCACCGCCCACGGCCTGGAGACGCGGCTGCTGGCGTGGCCGGGGACCGGCTACCAGACCGAGGCCGTACATGTCACGACGCTGCGGCCGGGTGAGTCGAGCGACCGCTACCGGTACGACCTGTCCGAGGAGGCGATCCTCTGCCGGTACGGCACCGCGGAGGTGTGGCTGCGGGACCGCTGGGTGAACCTGCGCCCCGGCGACATGGCGTACTTCCCCGAGGGCGTCGAGCACCAGATCCGCAGCGCCGACGGCGCTGACGAGGACGCCGTGCTGGTGCACCAGATCTGCCCGCCGCAGTTCGACCTGTACGCCGACGCCGGGTTCTACAACGCCGAGTACGGCGTGATGAACCACGAGGCGATCGAGAAGGCCGCCATCAACGCGCCCACGGTCACCCCACCGGAGCCGCAGGAGATGACGTACCAGGACGACCAGCCGGAGGTGCGTGCCCAGAACCTCGCACCCGCGGACGTCAAGGCGCACGGTGCCCTGTTCAACGTGCTGGAGGGCGCCGCGTTCACCGGTATCGGGCTGCCGATGCGGCTGGTGCTGTGGCCGGGTGCGGGGACGCGACTCGTGGGGTTCAACTACGCGTACTGCGGCACCGGGGTGCAGGACGCGATGCACCGGCACCCGGTGTCCGACGAGTTCCTGGTGATGTGGAGCGGGGCGGGTCAGCTGTACGTGGGCGACCTCGGCTGGGTGGACGCGGAGGAGAACGACGTGGCGATGGCGCCGTGCGGCGTCCTGCACGGCCACCGCAGCACCGCCGAGCTCGGGCCATCCCTGATGGGCGGCTTCGCCTCCCCGCCGCAGATGGACCTGGTGATCCCCACCCCGTACTACGCCGACGGCGTGTACGCGCATCCCGCGGACACTCGGCTCACCGCCGAGGAGGAGCACGCGGCCGACCTCCCGGTCCGACCTGCTGACCCGTCGTCCCCAGGTCGAGCGAAGGCGTACGGGCCGTCCACAGCCGCTCGACTGGCCCTGGGTCTAGGCCGGCTCGCGCCGGATCCTCGGGGCAGCGCGGGCGCGGGTGCGTCCGCACCGATCGGGGGAGCAGGCATGAACGAGATCCAGGTGACCATCACCGGCAACGTCGTCAGCGAGGTCCAGTCCCGGGTGCTGTCCAGCGGCGACATGCTGTCGTCGTTCCGGCTGGCGGTGAACCCGCGCCGGTACGACAGCAAGCAGGGCCAGTGGGTCGACGGGGAGAGCGCCTACTACACGGTGACCGCGTGGCGGGTCCTGGCGGAGAACATCAGGACCTCGCTGGTCAAGGGCATGCCGGTGATCGTGCACGGCCGGCTCAAGCAGCGCACGTTCGAGAAGCGGGTGGGGGAGGAGAGCATCACGGCGCGGTACGACGAGATCGAGGCCCGCTGCGTCGGGCCGGACCTCACCCGGGGGACCGCGACGTTCGCGCGGACCAAGAAGGACTCGATCCGGGCCTTCGAGGCGGTGACCGTCTCGCGGGTGACCGCTCCCGCCGAGCCGGGCACGGACCGGGACGCCGACGAGGCCGTTGCCGGTGGTGCGACGGAGGCCGCCTGACCCGCGGGTGCAGGTGCGGCCGGTACGACGCGAAGTCCCGGTTCTGCGCCCCGCGGGCCCTAGGCTGCGGCCGTGGCCACCGACGGGATCGACCCGGACCGGCGCGAGGCGCTGGCCCGGACGCTGGTCCTGCTGCAGGCCTACTCGCTGGAGCTCACCGACATCGTGCGGGGCGCGCTGGGCAGCGGCGAGGGCGCCAACCGGGACGTCCAGTTCCTGCTGCTGCTGCGGCACGGCCCGCTGACCCCGAGCGACCTGGGCGAGCGCGCCGGGTGCACCCGAAGCGCGACCTCCCGGGCGCTGGGTCGCCTCGAGGCCGGCGGGCTCGTCACCCGGACTCCGGACCCGGCCAACCGGCGCCAGGTGCGGGTGGCGCTGACCCGGGAGGCGCGCCGGCGCGTCCGCACCCTGGTCACGCGGCTGCAGGACTACTTCGGCGCCGGCGCGCCCCTGGTCAAGGAGGCCCTGGACCTGCTGCACCTCCCGGCGTCCGCGGCGCCCGCCGCGCCGGCCGATGCGCTGGAACTGGTGGAGGAGCTGTCCCGGGTCGGCGCGGCCTACGTGACCGAGGACGAGGGGGCGATGGCCGGGTACGGCATCGACACGTCCTCCGACCGCTACGCCCTCGGGGTCCTCGCGTACCGGGGCAGCGTGCGGCCCTCCCAGCTCGCCGACGAGCTGCACCTGACCAAGAGCAGCGTCTCGGGCCTGCTGGACCGGATGGAGGCGGTCGGCCTGGTGACCCGACGCTACGGGCAGCAGCCGGGGGACCGTCGGGTCGTGGAGGTGGCACTCACGCCCCGCGGCCAGCGGGCCGCGGCAGAGCGGCTCGCGATCCTCGACCGCCGCGTCGACGAACTGGGCGCCGCGCTGGCCCTCACGCTCGGCTGAGGGGGCGCGGGTTCACTCCCCGCCGAGCACCCACACGCTGCCGTCGGGCGTGTCCCGTACCTCCACGCCCACCTCGGCCAGCCGGTCGCGCACCAGGTCCGAGGTGGCGAAGTCGCGGCGCGCCCGGGCGCCGTCGCGGACCTCCATGAGCACCGCGAGGTACGGACCCACCACGTCCCGCGGGTCGCGCGCGCCGGTGCGGGCCACCTCGCCCAGCCGCACGATCATCGCCCGCAGCACCCGGCGGGCGCGGTCGTCGTCGCCCTGCTGGGTGTCGGCGGACCAGTCGACCAGCGCCTGCTCCAGGTCCAGCACGGCGGCGACGGCCGAGTCCACGTCCCGCGCCGCCAGCGCCGCGTCGAACGCCGCCTTCGCGTCGGCCGCGACCGACCGCAGCGACACCACCTGCGCGTGGGGCACCACGCCGGACCCACCGTCGCCGCCATCCGGGCCGTCCGCCGACGCCGCCCCCGGCGTCGAGGTCGCAGCCGACGCCGGCGCCAGCTCGCCGTCCAGCGACCCGAGGTCGCCGCGCAGCAGCGCCGCCAGCTCCGCCACGGCCAGCACCGCGCCGTCGGCGAACCGGTGCGACACCCCGCCGGCCCGCGCCGTCAGCACGCCGGACCCCGACACCCTCGCGGTGCCCGCGTCCAGGTCGAACACCACCGCGGTGTGCTCGTCCACACCCAGCACCCCGGTGCCCGCGGGCAACGCGGACTCCAGGAACTCCAGCCGCTGCTCCCCGAGGTAGCAGAACCGGGTGTCGTAGTGCCCGCCCTCGTTGTTGTCGTAGTGCGGGATCACCGCCGCGGACACCCCGACCAGGGCACCGAGCAGGTCCACCCCCTCGAGCCAGTAGGGGTCCGCCCCGGCCTTGTAGATCTCGTACACCGGGATCGCGTGCGTGCCCGCCAGCACCGCGGCCGCGGACCCCAGGCACACGGTCCCCCCGCGCAGCGCCACGTCCGCCAGCGCGGCCGGCACGGGAGTCTCCCGCCACTGCCGCAGCGCGTACGACGGGCTCCCGGGCCCGGCGAACGCCCACGCCGCGTCGTGCAGCAGCGCCAGGCACCGCTCGCGCTCCACCGTCGGCGCCGCCGCCCGCCGCCACGAGGCCAGCGACACGGTCCGTCCGACGCTCTCCGCGAAGTACCCCAGGGTCTTCTCCACCAGGTCGTCGGCGTTGACCTGGAACCCGAACGGGGTGTCCAGCAGCACCGCCGGACCGTCACCCGCCTCCGCCAGCACCCGGCGGTGCAGCCGCACCATCGTGGGCGCGGTCTCCCCGGACCCGATGAGAACCAGCCTGCCGCCCATGGGCACGAAACCTACGTGGTCAGGCCCACCCCCGCCCGGCGACTAGGCTCCACCCCCATGGCGGAGTTCATCTACACCCTGCGCAAGGCCCGCAAGGCCCATGGCGACAAGGTCGTCCTCGACGACGTCACGCTGGCCTTCCTGCCCGGCGCCAAGATCGGCGTCGTGGGTCCCAACGGGGCCGGCAAGTCCAGCCTGATCAAGATCATGGCCGGCGTCGACCACGTCTCCAACGGCGACGCCACCCTGTCGCCGGGCTACTCCGTCGGCATCCTCATGCAGGAGCCCCAGCTCGACGAGACCAAGACCGTGCTGGAGAACGTCGAGGAGGGCGTGGCCGAGACCAAGGCCATGGTCGACCGCTTCAACGAGATCTCCGCCGCCCTCGCCGACCCCGACGCCGACTACGACGCGCTGCTGGCCGAGATGGGCAAGCTCCAGGAGGACATCGACCACCGCAACGCCTGGGACCTCGACGCCCAGCTCGAGCAGGCGATGGACGCGCTGCGCTGCCCGCCCGGCGACGCTGACGTCTCGGTGCTGTCCGGCGGCGAGAAGCGCCGGGTCGCGCTGTGCAAGCTCCTCCTGCAGCAGCCCGACCTGCTCCTGCTCGACGAGCCGACCAACCACCTTGACGCCGAGAGCGTGCAGTGGCTGGAGACGCACCTGGAGAAGTACCCCGGCACCGTCGTCGCCATCACCCACGACCGCTACTTCCTCGACAACGTGGCGGAGTGGATCCTCGAGCTCGACCGCGGCCGCGCCTACCCCTACGAGGGCAACTACTCCACCTACCTGGAGAAGAAGGCGCAGCGGCTGAAGGTCGAGGGGCAGAAGGACGCCAAGCTGAAGAAGCGCCTCACCGACGAGCTGGAGTGGGTGCGCTCCAACGCCAAGGCCCGGCAGACCAAGAGCCGCGCCCGCCTCGACCGCTACGAGGAGATGGCCGCGGAGGCGGAGAAGACCCGCAAGCTCGACTTCGAGGAGATCCAGATCCCGCCGGGCCCGCGGCTGGGCAACGTCGTCGTGGAGGCCACCGGGCTGACCAAGGGCTTCGGGGACCGCCTGCTCATCGACGACCTGTCGTTCACGCTGCCGCGCAACGGGATCGTCGGCATCATCGGCCCCAACGGCGTCGGCAAGACCACGCTGTTCAAGATGATCGTCGCGGCCGCCGAGGGCGGTTCGGACGACAAGGACGTGCTGCCCACGGCCGGCGACCTGCGCGTCGGCGACACCGTGACGCTGTCGTACGTCGACCAGTCCCGCGCCGGCATCGACGGGTCCAAGAACGTCTGGGAGGTCGTGTCCGACGGGCTGGACTGGATCAAGGTCGGCCACGTGGAGATGCCGTCCCGCGCCTACGTCAGTGCCTTCGGCTTCAAGGGCCCGGACCAGCAGAAGCCCGCGGGCGTGCTGTCCGGCGGGGAGCGCAACCGGCTCAACCTCGCGCTCACGCTGAAGATGGGCGGAAACCTGCTGCTGCTGGACGAGCCCACCAACGACCTCGACGTGGAGACGCTCGGCTCGCTGGAGAACGCGCTGCTGGAGTTCCCCGGCTGCGCGGTCATCACGTCGCACGACCGCTGGTTCCTGGACCGGATCGCCACGCACATCCTCGCCTACGAGGGCGACAGCCAGTGGTTCTGGTTCGAGGGCAACTTCGAGTCGTACGAGAAGAACAAGGTCGAGCGGCTCGGGCCGGACGCGGCGCGCCCGCACCGGGCCACCTACCGCAAGCTCACCCGCGACTGACGGGCGCGGGCACCCACCACATGGCGCGCTACCCGGTCGCGGTCGAGCGTCGGTTCTCCGACCTCGACGTGCTCGGCCACGTCAACAACGTGACCTACCTGGTCTACCTGGAGGAGGCGCGCGTCCGCCTGCTTCGCCGCGTCGCGGACCGGGTCGGCGGCGCGGACCCGATGACGCAGGTGGTCGCCCGCACCGAGATCGACTACCTGCACCCGCTGCTCCTCAAGGCCGAGCCCGTCGTCGTGGACACCTGGGTCAGCCGGGTGGGGCGGTCGTCGTACGAGGTGCGCTACCTCGTCCTCGACGACGACGGCACCGTGGCGGCGCGGGCCCGCACGGTGCAGGTGTTCTTCGACCCGGCGACCGGTGGGTCCGCCCCGATCCCGGCGCCGGTGCGCGCGGTGCTCGAGGCGGTCATCGAGCCGGACGACGCCTGAGCCCCTGCGCCGCAGCGCTTCCGGCCCGTGGTCGGTGCTTCTCGACGCGCGGTCCGGGCGTGACGCCGGTAGCGTCGGCGCCGTGAACGGCCATCCCGCAGGCGAGCTCGTGCTCGGACGCGACGAGGTGGCCTTCCTCACCGCCCACCTGGACCGCGTCTGCCGCTGGGACTCCCGCGCGGTGGCGCGCATCCGGGTGCGGGGGTCGTCGCTGGGGGTCTTCACCGCGCCACCGACCGGGTGCCTGGCGTTCGTCGCCGTCCCGCTGGCGGCGCCACCGCCGGAGGTGCCGGGCGCGACCCAGATCCGCGCGCTGGGGACCTGGCCGGGGGAGGACGCCGACCCGTGGGACCGGGTCGTCCCCGCCCTGCGGCTGCGCGAATCGCTGGCGCACGCGCGCGGCCCGGGCTCGCAGGCGCACGTCCCGGTCCCCGCCACCGACGGGATGTACTCCGCGCTGGCCATGCTGCCGCCGTGGGACGGCTGGCAGCCCCCGGTGACCGGGGTGGCCCGGGACGTGCTGCCCCTGGTGCAGCGCGCCGTGGACGAGTTCCGCCGCGACTCCGCCGGCCTGGACGCCGGCGCGCAGACGGCACTGGCGGAACGGATCTGGGACCGGTCGGTATGGGGTGGGCTGCCCGTCCGGGTGCTGCACACCGCCCGGCTGCTGGGCCTGGTCGCCGACGAGCCGGCTCGGATCGCCGCGTCGACCTGCGGCAGTTGGAAGCGGCTGTCCACCCGCCGCGGCCAGGTGTTCCACCACCGCGACGGCGCGCACGCGCGGCTGTCGCTCAGCGTCGTGCGCTGACCGCGTCGTCGACCGACGCCGGCCCCGCTCAGGCCCGCAGCCACACCGCCGTCTCGGGGGCCAGTGCCACGGCCGCCAGGCCCTCGTCCTCCGCATCGCCGGAGGTGACCACCGCGACCCCGTCGCCGGAGGCGACGAGGACCTCGGTGCCCCACGACGCGGGCAGCGTCGCCACGTCCTTGCCGACGTTGACCACGGCCAGCACGCCGCCGCCGCCGTCGCGGGCCGGCCGCTCCACCGCGAGCAGGTGCCGGCCGTGCGGGTGCTTCAGCTCCCGCCAGGACCAGTCGCCGTCGCCCAGGGCGGGCTCGGCCCGTCGGACGGCCAGCGCGGTCCGGTACAGCTCGAGCGTCGACCCCGGGTCGCCGGTCTGCCGTTCGACGCTGAGGTCGGCCCAGATCGGCGGCTGCGGCAGCCAGGACAGCGGGCCCGGGCCGAAGCCGTACGAGGGCTCGGTCCCCGACCACGGCAGCGGGACCCGGCAGCCGTCGCGGCCCAGCGCGACCCCGCCGGTGCGGAAGAACACCGGGTCCTGCCGGTCCTCGGCGGGGATGTCGAGCACCTCCGGCAGCCCGAGCTCCTCGCCCTGGTAGACGTACGCCGAGCCCGGCAGGGCGAGCATGAACAGCGTGCCCGCGCGGGCCCGGGCCAGCCCGCGCTCGGCGTCGATCACGCCATCCTGGTCGATCGGAGCCAGCCGGGTCGCGTGCCGCCAGACGTCGTGGTTGGACAGCACCCAGGTGCACGGCGCCCCCACCAGCCCGGCGGACTCGGTGGTGCTGTCGATCACCTGCCGCATGCCGTCGGACCACCAGGGGGTCTTCAGGTAGTCGAAGTTGAACGCGGTGTGCAGCTCGTCGGGGCGCAGGTAGCGGGCCAGCCGCTCCGGGCTGCCGACCCACACCTCGCCGACGAAGACCTTGGGCGGGTCGTAGGAGTCGGCCACCGCCCGCCACTCCCGGAACACCTCGTGCACGCCGGGCTGGTCCCACTGCGGCTGCTCGGGGATCTCGCCCATCACGCCCATGATGTTGTCCTCGGTCTCGCCGGAGGGCGGGTAACCGGGAGCCTTCACCAGCCCGTGCGCGACGTCGATCCGGAAGCCGTCCACGCCCCGGTCGAACCAGTGCCGCAGCACCCGCTCGTACTCCGCGCGCACGTCCGGGTTCTCCCAGTTGACGTCCGGCTGGGTGTGGTCGAACAGGTGCAGGTACCACCAGCCGGTCGGGTTGCCCTCGGCGTCGGGGATCTGCGTCCAGGCGATGCCGCCGAACGTGCAGCGCCAGTCGTTCGGCGGCTCCTCGCCGTGCTCGCCCCTGCCGGGCAGGCAGTGGTAGCGCGCCCACATGCCCTCGCCGGGCGGGGTGCGCAGCGCCTCCTGGAACCACGGGTGCTCGCTGGAGGTGTGGTTGGGGACGATGTCGAAGATGACCCGGATGCCCAGGTCGTGCGCCTCCCGGATCAGCAGCTCCGCGTCCTCGGTCGTGCCCAGCGAGGGATCGACGGTCTCGTAGTCGGCCACGTCGTAGCCCGCGTCGTTCATGGGGGACCGGTAGAACGGGCTGATCCAGATCGCGTCCACGCCGAGGTCGCGCAGGTACGGCAGCCGGGACCGGATCCCGGCCATGTCACCCATGCCGTCGCCGTTGGCGTCCGCGAACGAGCGCGGGTAGATCTGGTAGATGACGGCGTCGCGCCACCAGGGGCGCTCACCACGCGGGGGCAGCGGGGACACGGTCACCCTTCCTGGCCGAGGTCGGTCGGCATCACGTTGATCATGGAGTGCGCGGCCATGGTGAGGTACTCCCACAGCTGCTCGCGGTCCGCGGGGTCCATGTGCTGCTCGTCCACGGCGGCCCGCATGTGCGCCAGCCAGTGGTCGCGGGCCTGCTCGGTCACCGGGAACGGCGCGTGCCTCATCCGCAGCCGCGGGTGGCCCCGTTGATCGGAGTAGGTGTGCGGGCCGCCCCAGTACTGCTCGAGGAACATCCGCAGCCGCTCCTCGGCCGGGCCGAGGTCCTGCTCGGGGTACATCGGCCGCAGCACCGGGTCGGTCGCGACCCCCTGGTAGAAGCGGGCGACCAGTGCGGTGAAGAACGCGTGCCCACCGAAGCGCTCGTACGGCGTGGGCGGGGCCGGGGGCGACGTCACCGGGGCATTCTGCCGGGTCAGGCCGCCGCCCGGACCGCGGTGTCGTTTGTCGCCCCGGTCCGCTCCTCGCGCTCCGCGCTCTCCACGACGTGGCGGGCCATCGGCGGGAACACCACCGAGTGGAACGGCGCCACGGACCACCAGTACAGGTGGCCGAACAGGCCGCGGGGCCGGAACAGCGCGCGCTGCCGCAGCAGCGACCCGCGCGGCCCGCGGGGACGGACCTCGAACTCCAGCCAGGCCAGGCCGGGCAGCTTCATCTCCGCGCGCAGCCGCAGCAGCCGGGGCCGGTCGATCTCCTCGACCCGCCAGAAGTCCACCGACTCCCCGACCATGAGGTGCTGCGGGTCCCGACGACCGCGGCGCAGCCCGACCCCGCCGACCGCGCGGTCCATCAGCCCGCGGATCTCCCACAGCAGCCGAGCCGAGTACCACCCGGTGTCCCCGCCGATCCGCTCGACCGCGCGCCACACCGACTCCGGGGCGGCGTCGGTCCCCACCTCGCGCACGTCGGTGTACAGCGTCCCGCCGGACCAGTCCGGGTCGGTGGGCAGCGGGTCGCTGGGAGCGCCGGGGTAGGAGGCGGACGACCAGCGGGTGCTGACGTCGGCGTCGGCCACCCGCTGCAGCGCGAGCTCGACCGCGCGGTCGAAGGGCAGCAGCCCCTCGGGCGGGTCCGGGATCCACTCGGCGATGTCGTGCTCGGTCGCGTACGAGTCGTGCCGCAGCGACTCCACCAGCGGCCGCGCCAGGCGGCGGGGGACCGGGGTGATGAGGCCGACCCAGTGGCTGGACAGGCCGGGGGACAGGACGTTGACCGGCAGGATCAGGCGCTTCGGCAGCCCGGCGACGGCCGCGTAGCGTTGCATCATCCGGTCGAACGTGAGCACCTGCGGGCCGCCGATCTCGAAGACTCGGTTGACCTCCGGCGGGAGCTGCGCGCACGCGACGAGGTAGCGCAGCACGTCGCGGATCGCGATCGGCTGGGTCCGGTTGCGGACCCAGCGGGGGGTGATCATCGCCGGCAGCCGCTCGGTGAGGTACCGCAGCATCTCGAACGACGCCGAGCCGGAGCCGATGATGACCGCGGCGCGCAGCTCGGCGGTGGGGACGCCGCTGGCGCGCAGGATCTGCCCGACCTCGACCCGGGACCGCATGTGCCGGGACATCTTGGCCAGCGGGATGTCCGGCGCCAGGCCGCCGAGGTAGACGATCCGCCCGACGCCCTCGTCCCGGGCCGCCGCGCCGAACGTCAGCGCCATGGCGCGCTCCGCGGTCTCCAGCTCGGGGCCCTCCTGCAGCGAGTGCAGCAGGTAGTACGCGACGTCCACGCCGTCCAGCGCGGCCCGGACGGAGTCCGGGTCGGTGGCGTCGCCGGCCACGATCTCCACCTCACCGGCCCACGGCAGGTCCCTCAGCCGCTCCGGGTGCCGGGCCAGGACCCGTACCCGATGTCCGGCCGCGATCAGCTGGGGGACCAGGCGGCCCCCGACGTAGCCGGTCGCGCCCGTGACCAGGCAGAGCAGTCCCTCGCGCACCCGGTCAGTCTGCCCGCGGTCCGATCAGCCCGCACCCTGGCCGCCGCCCGCACCGGAACCCCCGGGGGACCCGGGCCCCGGCGGCATCCCGCGCATGAGCACCGGGACGCGGACGCCGGCGCGGTCGAACGCCGCCTTCACCCGCTCGCGGATCGCCCGCGCCGCCGGGATCTGCTTGTCGGGCGCGGCCTTCGCGGTGATCCGGACGAACACGGCCTCGCCGCTGACCGACTCCACGCCGGCGTACGACGGGGCCCCCAGCAGCATCTCGTCGTACTGCTCGTCGCCGTCCATGTCCCGGCCGACCGCGTCGACGATCTCTCGGACCCGGTCCAGGTTCTCGTCGTACGCCACCGGGACGTCGACGATCGCGACCGTCCAGCCCTGGGACCGGTTGGCGACCCGCAGGATCTCGCCGTTGCGCACGTACCAGACCACGCCGGTCAGGTCCCGAACCCGGGTGACCCGCAGGGTGACCTCCTCGACGGTGCCGACAACCGGGCCGAGGTCGACCAGGTCACCGACGCCGAACTGGTCCTCGATGATGAGGAACAGCCCGGACAGGTAGTCCTTCACCAGGGTCTGCGCGCCGAAGCCGAGCGCCACGCCCACGACGCCGGCACTGGCCAGCAGCGGCGCGATGTCGACACCGAGCAGCGGCAGGATCATCAGCACCGCGGTGCCCCACACCACGATCGCGATCACGCTGCGGACGAGCTGCCCGATGGCCTGCGCCCGCTGCTCCCGCCGCTCGCTCATGACCAGGTCGGTCAGCTCGCTGGTGTGCGCGGCCCGCTTCTCCTGCACCGGCCGCTGCTTGCGGGCCTGCGCCGTGGCGCGCCGCACCAGCCGCAGCACCACGCGCGAGAGGACCCGCTGCACGACGACGGCGGCGACGACGATGATGAGGATCCGCAGCGGGTTGCCGAGGAACCACTCCAGCACCGACTCCCAGGTCGTCTGCTGCGCGGCGAGCAGGCTCACGGCTGCTCGGCCTCCAACCCGGTCCAGTGCGCCATGAACGCCAGCATGTCCGCCGACTCCCGGGCGCTGGTGGACAGCGCCCGCTGGCCGTGGCCGACGTCACCCTGCGAGCGCAGCAGCACCGGCCGGCCGCCGGACGTGGCGTGCTGCACGGCCGCGCACATCTTGCGGCCGTGCATCGGGTCGGTGCGGGTGTCGTGGGGGAAGACCACGAACAGCGTCGCGGGGTAGTCCGTGCCCTCGGCGACCCGGTGGTACGGGGAGTAGCCCAGGAGCCAGCCGAGCTGCTCGGGGTCGTCGGGGTCGCCGTACTCGACGGTCCAGGTGGGGCCCAGCTCCGAGGTGGTGTAGCGGACCATGTCCAGCAGCGGCGCGGCGCACACGACGGCGTTCATCAGGTCCGGCCGCTGCGTCATCGCGGCGCCGACGAGCAGGCCGCCGTTGGACCCGCCGTTGACCGCCAGCTGCTCGGCGGTGGTCCAGCCCGCGGCGACCAGGTGCTCGGCCGCGGCGTGGAAGTCGTCGAACACGTTCTGCTTGTGGCCCAGCATCCCGGCGCGGTGCCACTCCTCGCCCTCCTCGCCGCCACCGCGCAGGTGCGCCACCGCCCACACGCCACCGGCCTCCACCCAGGCCAGCACCGTCGCCGAGTAGGCCGGGGTGAGCGGGATGCCGAAGCCGCCGTAGCCGTAGAGCACCGTTGGGCGCGGGCGGTCCGGGCCGTCCGCGGGGGAGATGAGCGACAGCCGCACCTCGGTGCCGTCCGCCGAGCGGTAGGTCTCCTGGCGCGAGAAGACCCGCGGGACCTCCACCACCCCGGGGGGCGCGGCGTGCAGCGTCAGCGTGCGGGTGCGGCCGTCGTAGGCGTACACGTGCGGCACGGTGGTGTTGTCGGTGTAGACCAGCCAAACCACCGGGCCGCCGTCGGGCCGGTCCACCGGACCGCCGATGGTCCCCACGCCGGGCAGCTCGACCCGCTCCAGCAGTTCGCCGGTCGCCGCGTCGTGCAGGGTCAGCTCGCTGATGGCGTGCCGGGTCCAGGCGACGAGCAGCAGGTCGCGCTCCATCCCCTCGCCGTCGAGGACCGCGTACCCGTCGAGCACGGCCTCGGGGTCCTCGGCGATGAGGTCGGTCCAGTCCTCCGGCCGCAGCCGGTCGGGGGAGGCCACCGTGAGGCGTCCGCGCGGCGCGTCGAGGTCGGTGGACACCAGGAACCGGCCGTCGCGGGCCACGTCGATGGCGGTCTCGGCGTCCACGTCGCCCTGCACCAGCCGGAACGCCGGGGACTCCGGGGCACTGGTGGTGAGGTCGGCCAGCCACAGGTCGTTGCGCGGCTCGGTCCCCTCGGAGACCACGACCTGCAGCCAGCGGCCGGTGCGGTCGACGGTCACCCCGTAGTAGTTGGTCGCGGTCATCCCGGACCCGAACACGAGGATGTCCTCGGCCGGGTCGGTGCCCACCCGGTGCAGGTAGACCCGGCGGTGGAACTGCTGCTCGGACTCCGGCAGGTCCTCCGGGGGGAGCCGGCGCACGTAGTAGAACGCCTCTCCGCCGGGCAGCCAGGCGACCGGGGAGTAGCGGCAGCGGTCGATCGGACCGTCCACGTCCGCCCCCGTCGCGGCGTCCAGCACCCGCAGCACCGACTCCTCGGTGCCGCCCTCGGACAGCTGGTAGGCGACCAGGTCGCCCTCCTTCGACGGCTGCCAGGCGTCCAGGGTGGTCAGCCCCGAGGGGTCGAGCGCCATCGGGTCCAGCAGCACCCGCTCGGTCCCGTCCGGGTCCACCGTGAGCAGCACCGCGAACTCCTGGCCCGGCTCCCGGCGGCTGAGGAAGCAGCGGTCCCGCCGCCAGTACGGCGGCGACACCGAGCCGGAGCCCAGCAGCTGCTCGATCCGGGCCCGGAACCCCTCCCGCATCGACCAGCCCTGCTCGTGCTCGCCGTACAGCGCGGCCTGCGCGGCCAGCCAGTCGCCGGTGCGCGGGTCGTCGGGGTCCTCCAGCCACCGGTAGGGGTCGGCCACCGGGCGGCCGTGCAGGTCGTCGACGAGGTCGAGCCGCTCGGCGGCCGGGTACGCGGGACGCGGGTCGGTCATGGCAGCAGACCCTACGGCGGCCCGCCGCGGCCGCCCCGGCGGTAGCCTGCCGAGGTGGGCTACGTCGAGGACGAGCAGCCGAAGGACTCCGCGCCGTCGGTGAACTTCAGCGGTCGGCCGGAGCCGCTGGAGTGGCGCAAGTACGTCAAGCCGACCCTGTGGGGCCTGCTGGCGCTGTACGCCGTGATCTTCGTGCTGCTCAACCGCGAGCCGGTCACGGTCAAGTTCGTCTTCTTCGAGGCCCAGATCGCCACGTTCTGGCTGCTGCTGTTCGCCATGGTGCTCGGCGCCGGCCTGTCCGAGGGCGTGCGCCTGCTGGTGCGCCGCCGTCGTCGCCACGAGGAGCGGCGCGAGCGGGAGCGTCGCGAGAAGGGCGAGTAGCGCGCGCGGGTCCGCGCCCACCCCCCTAGGGTCGTTCCATGCCCGAACTGCACGATCTCACCGCCCTGGAACAGGCCGCCGCGATCCGGACCGGGGAGGTCTCCCCGGTCGAACTCACCGACCACTACCTGGAGCGGACCGACCGCCTCGCCGACACCGTCGGCGCCTTCATCACCGTCACCCCGGACCTGGCCCGCGAGCAGGCCCGGGCCGCCGAGCGGGCCGTCCGCGAGGCGGCCGACCCCGCGGACCTGCCGGTCCTGCACGGCGTCGTCGTCCCCGTGAAGGATCTCGACTTCGTCGCCGGGGTGCGCTGCACCCTCGGATCGGCCACCTACGACTTCGTCGCGTTCGCCGACGACCACGTCGTGAGGCGGATGCGGTCCGGCGGCCTGGTCTTCACGGGCAAGACCAACACCCCGGAGTTCGGGCTGCCCTGCTACACCGAGAACCGGGTCGCGCCGCCGGCGCGCACCCCCTGGGACCTGGAGCGGTCCGCGGGCGGCTCGTCCGGTGGGGCGGCCGCGGCGGTCGCGGCCGGCCTGGCCCCGGTGGCGCAGGGCTCCGACGGCGGCGGGTCGATCCGCATCCCGGCCAGCGTCACCGGCCTGGTCGGCATCAAGACCGCCCGCGGCCGGGTCAGCAACGGGCCGCTGCGCGACCCGGTGGGAGAGCTCCCGGTGCAGGGACCGCTGGCGCGCACCGTCCGCGACGCCGCCGCGCTGCTCGACGTGATGGCCGGCGCGTTCCCCGACGATCCCTACCCGGCACCGCCGCTGCTTCCCGGCGAGACGTTCCTCGCCGCGGCGGACCGCGACCCGGGCCGGCTGCGGATCGGGCGCTACCGCGATCCGATCGTGCCGGGGGCCGAGGTCCACCCCGACTGCGTCGCGGCGTACGACGAGGCCTCCGCGCTGCTCGTCGAGCTCGGCCACGAGGTCGAGGACGTCCCGCCGCCGTTCACCGGCGACGTCGTGCCGATGTTCGAGGCGCTGTGGTCGGTGCTCGGCCGGCTCACCCCGGTCGACCCGGCCCGCGAGGACGAGCTGATGCCGCTGACCCGCTGGCTGCGGGAGCGGGCGCTCGGCGTCGACGGGATGCTGCTGGCGAACACCGTCTCGACGCTGCGGATCCTGTCGCGTGCCGCGATCACGGCCACGGCGGGCTACGACGCGGTCCTCACCCCGACCCTGGCCCAGCCGCCGGCCCCGGTCGGCGGGCTGCGCGACGAGGACGACCCGGCCGCCGACTTCGAGGCGCAGAAGCGCTACACGCCCTTCACGTCGGTCTACAACGTGACCGGCCAGCCGGCGGTGTCCCTGCCGCTGCACTGGACGGCCGACGGGCTGCCGATCGGCGTGCAGCTCGTCGGGCGGCCGTACGACGAACCGACCCTGATCTCGCTGGCCGCGCAGCTGGAGGCGGCCCGGCCGTGGCACGACCGGAGGCCCGCGCTGTGGTGAGCGCCCCGATGAGCGAGGAGCTGGCCCGGCTGGCGGCGGCGTACGGCGTCGCCACGTCCTACTGGGGCCAGGCCGGCAACTACGTCGAGGTCCCGACCGAGACGGTGGAGGCGGTCCTGCGCGCGCTCGGCGTGGATCCCTCGACGCCTGAGTCGATCGGCGCGGCGCTGGAGGACCTGCGGCTTCGGGTCTGGCGGCGGACGCTGCCGCCGGTGTTCGTGGTGCGCGAGGGCGAGTCCCCGTGGTGCTGGGTGCACCTGCCCGACGGCACCGGGGCCGAGGTGCACGTGGCGCTGGAGGGCGGCGCGGGGACCGTGCCGATGGAGCAGGTGGACCACTGGGTCGAGCCGCAGTGGGTGGACGGCCGGCTGGTCGGCGAGGCCACCTTCCGGGTGCCCGGCGACCTGCCGCTGGGCTGGCACCGGATCGTCGCCCGCACCGAGGACGGCGAGGCCAGCAGTCCCCTGGTCGTCGCCCCGCGCCGGCTGGCTCCTGCCGCCCTGGAGCGCGGCCGGCTGTGGGGCTTCATGACCCAGGCGTACTCGATGCGGTCGGCCCGGTCCTGGGGGCTGGGTGACCTGTGCGACCTGGCCGACCTGGCCGCGTGGAGCGGCTACGAGCTCGGCGCCGGCTACGTGCTGGTCAACCCGCTGCATGCGGCCGCGCCGGTCCCGCCGGTGAGCCCCTCGCCGTACCTGCCGGCCACCCGCCGCTTCACCGACCCGATCTACCTGCGGATCGAGGACGTGCCGGAGTTCGGCTACCTCGACGCCGACGAGCGGGCCGAGGTCGACGCGCTGGCCGAGCCGGTACGGGCGCTGTCGACGTCGGCCGAGCTGCTCGACCGGGACTCGGTGTGGGCGGCCAAGCGGGCGGCCCTGGAGATCATCCGCCGGGTCCCGCTCACGCCGGGCCGCCGAGCCGCGTTGGACGCGTTCCGGGCCCGGGAGGGCGTCGGGCTGGAGGCCTTCGCGACCTGGTGCGCGCTCGCGGAGGAGCACGGCACGGTGTGGCAGGACTGGCCGGAGGGACTGCGCGACCCGCGCTCGGCGGCGGTCGCCGCCGAGCAGGTGCGGCTGCGTGACCGGATCGACTTCTACGCCTGGCTGCAGTTCCTGGTGGACGAGCAGCTGTCCTGGACGCAGACCGCGGCCCGGTCGTCCGGCATGCGCGCCGGGATCGTGCACGACCTCGCGGTCGGCGTGCACCCGGAGGGCGCCGACGCGTGGGCGCTGCAGTCGGTGCTGGCCACCGGGGTGTCGGTCGGGGCACCGCCGGACATGTACAACCAGATGGGGCAGAACTGGTCCCAGCCGCCGTGGCGGCCGGACGCGCTGGCCGACGCCGCGTTCGTGCCCTACCGGGACATGCTGCGCACGATCCTGCGGCACGCGGGCGGGATCCGGATCGACCACGTGCTCGGGCTGTTCCGGCTCTACTGGATCCCCGAAGGCATGCCCGCGTACGCCGGCACCTACGTCACCTACGACCACGACGCACTGGTGGGCATCCTCACCCTGGAGGCGCACCGCGCCGGGGCGTTCGTGGTGGGGGAGGACCTGGGCACGGTGGAGCCGTGGGTGCAGGAGTTCCTGCTGGACCGCGGGGTGCTGGGCACCACGGTGCTGTGGTTCGAGCGCGAGGACGACGGCGCGATCCGCTGGCCAGACCGCTGGCGGCCGTCGACCCTGGCCAGCGTCACCGTGCACGACCTGCCTCCGACCGCGGGCTACCTGGCCGGGGAGCACGTCCGGATCCGCGGGGAGCTCGGGCTGCTCGCCCACTCGGTCGAGGAGGAGGCCGCCGACCACGAGCGGGAGATGGGCGAGTGGGACCGGGTGCTGCGCGGCCTGGGCGCGCTGGCGGAGGGCGACACCTCGCTCGAGGGCCGGATCGTGGCGTTGCACCGGGCGCTGGGGCGCTCCCCGTCCGTGCTGCTGGGCGTGTCGCTGCCCGACGCCGTCGGTGACCGGCGCGCGCAGAACCAGCCCGGGACCGACCAGGAGTACCCGAACTGGCGCATCCCGCTGTGCGACGGCGACGGCCGGCCGGTCCTGGTCGAGGACCTGCCCTCCCAGCCGCTGCTGCGCAGGCTGGTCGACGCGCTCGGCGAGTGACCGCACCCGTAGGCTGAGGCCGTGCCGACGTCACCCGTTCCCCCGACCCGTTCGGCGGCGCGCACCTGGGTCCGACGCGGAGTGTCCGCGGGCCTGGCCAGCGCCGTCGTCCTCGCCGCCACCGCCCTCCCGGCGCTGGCCGAGACGATCAAGCGCGACGACGGCGACGAGCCGGGCGACCCGATGACCCTCGCGCAGGGGTTCGGGCTGTTCGTCCTCGTGCCGCTGGCGATCATCGCCGTCATCAGCCTGCTGGTGCTGGCGCCGTCGTGGACCCGCAGCGGCCGCAACGGGACCGGGCTGGAGAGCGTCGCCGAGCCGGTGTGGGTGCACGGGCCGGCCGCGCTGGCGGCCGGGTCGGACCGCCCCGCGCTGCCCGCCGGGGCCGGCGGGAGCGACGCGGACCAGGACGAGCCGACCGGAGGTGGGATCAGTGCCCGCTGGTGAGCAGCTGAGCGCCGCGCACCGCGCCGACATCGAGCGTCAGGTCGCGCTGGCCGAGCGCCAGTCCGGGCTGCCGTTCAGCGTCTACCTCGGCCCGCTGGCCGACGGGCGCGCCTCCGCCGAGGAGCTGCACGCCACCCTCCACGACCCGGCCCGGGCGGTCCTGGTCGCCATCGACCCGGCCGGGCGCCGGATCGAGATCGTCACCGGCGCGGAGTCCGCGCGCTGGCTGGACGACCGGGCCTGCCGGCTGGCGGCGATGTCGATGACGACGTCGTTCTCCGCCGGCGACCTCGCGGGCGGCGTGCGGGACGGCCTCGGCGTGCTGGCCGAGCACGCCCGGCACCCGCGGGTGCTGCACACCGACGAGCCCTGGTAGCACCTACGCGGACGCGGCGTCCCGCTCCTGGGCGCGCAGCGCCCGGGCCACCCCGTCCCGACCCTCGAGCACCAGCCGCCGCAGCGCGGGGTTGATGCCGTCCCGGGCCAGGAACGCGTCGGTCTCGTCCAGCGTCGCCCGCTCCACCTGCAGCACCGGGTACAGCCCGATCGCCAGGGTCTGGGCCATCTCCGAGGTGCGCTCGTCCCAGGCCGCCGCGATCCGGTCGAAGTAGCGCTCGCGGTAGGGCCGCAGCAGCTCGGCCTGGTCGGGCTGCACGAACCCGGCCACGGTGGCGCCGAGGATCGCGTTGGGCAGCTCGTCCGACTCCACCATCGCCGCCCAGGCGGCGTCCTTCGCCGCCTCGGTCGGGACCGCGGCCCGGGCGAGGGCGGCCTGACGGCGACCTGTCGCGGTGTCGTCGCGGGCCAACTCGGCCTCGACCTCGTCGACACCGGCGGCGCCGGTCGCCACCAGGCGCTGCAGCAGGGTCCAGCGCAGGTCGGCGTCGACCGCGAGTCCCTCGAGCACGACGTCGCCGGCGAGGACCCCGCGGACCACGGCCAGCTGCTCGGGGGTCCGAGCGGCCGAGACGAAGGCGCGCAGGAACGCCAGCTGGTGGTCGCTGCCCGGGGCGGCCGCGCGCGCGTGCCCCTCCAGCGCCTCGGCCAAGCGGTCCCGGTAGCCGTCGCGGTGCCCGGGTGCGGCGTACAGGTCGATCGCCGTCTTGAGCTGGCGCAGGACGGTCTGGACGACGCCGACGTCCGACTCGTGCCCGATGCCGGACAGCACCAGGGTGAGGTAGTCGCCGGTGGACGCCTCGGCGTCACGGGTCATGTCCCAGGCCGCGCCCCACACCAGGGCGCGCGGCAGCGGGGTCGTGAACTCGTCGATCGCGTCGATCGCGGTCCGCCACGACCGCGGGTCCAGCCGGGTCTTGGCGAAGGTGAGGTCGTCGTCGTTGAGCAGCAGCAGGTCCGGGACGGCCGCCCCGACCAGCTGAGGGACCTCCGTGGTGGCGCCGTGCACGTCCAGCTCGAGCCGGTCGCGGCGGACGAGCGCACCGTCGACCCGGTCGTACAGCCCCAGGGCGATCCGGTGCGGCCGCAGCGTCGGCGCCACGCCCGGCGGCACGGTCGGCGGGTCCTGGTGGATGCGCACGGCGGCGTAGGTGCCGTCATCGGCGAGCTCCACCTCGGGGCGGAGCAGGTTGACGCCGGAGGTCTGCAGCCAGGCCGCGGCCCACTCCTTCAGGTCGCGGCCGGACGCGGCCTCCAGCTCGCCGAGCAGGTCGGTCAGCCGGGTGTTGCCCCAGGCGTACTTGCGGAAGTACTCGGTCAGGCCGGCGAGGAACTCCTGCTCACCGACGTAGGCGACCAGCTGTCGCAGCGCGGACGCACCCTTGGCGTACGTGATCCCGTCGAAGTTCACCTTCACCGCGTCGAGGTCGACCATGTCGGCGGCGATCGGGTGGGTCGACGGCAGCTGGTCCTGTCGGTAGGCCCAGGCCTTGCGCAGGTTGGCGAAGGTGGTCCAGGCGTCGCGGTAGCGGGTGGCCTCGACGCTGGCGTGGTGCGCGGCCCACTCGGCGAAGGACTCGTTCAGCCACAGGTCGTCCCACCACGACATGGTCACCAGGTCGCCGAACCACATGTGCGCCAGCTCGTGCAGGATCGTGTTGGCGCGCTGCTCGTACGCGGCGTCGGTGACCCGGGAGCGGAAGACGTAGTCCTCCAGGATCGTCACGCAGCCGGCGTTCTCCATCGCGCCGGCGTTGAACTCCGGCACGAACAGCTGGTCGTACTTGGCGAACGGGTACGGCACCGCGAACGCGTCCTCGAAGAACGCGAAGCCCTGCTTCGTCACGGTGAGGATCTCGTCGGCGTCGAGGTGCTCCGCCAGCGACCGGCGGCAGAACACACCCAGCGGGTAGGTCCCGTGCGGGCCCTCGTAGCGGTCGCGCACGACGTGGTAGGGCCCGGCGACCAGCGCCGTGATGTAGGTGGACATCCGCGGCGTGGGCGCGAACTCCCAGCGCGCCACGCCCTCGCGGACGCCGACCGGCTCGGGCGTGGGGCCGTTGCTGACGACCTGCCAGTACGCCGGTGCGGTGACCGTGAGCTGGAAGGTGGCCTTGAGGTCCGGCTGCTCGAAGCAGGCGTACATCCGGCGCGCGTCGGCGGTCTCGAACTGGGTGTAGAGGTAGACCTCGTCGTCGACCGGGTCGACGAACCGGTGCAGGCCCTCGCCGGTGCGCATGTAGGCGCAGTCGGCCTCGACGTGCAGCCAGTTCTCGGCGGCCAGGTCGTCCAGCCGGATCCGGCGGCCGTCGAACACCTCGGCCGGGTCCAGCGCTCGACCGTTGAGCGTCACGGCCCGCACCCTCGGTGCGATCAGGTCGATCCACGTCGACGCGCCCGGTTCCGCGCAGGTGAACGTGACCCGGGTGTCGCTGGGGTACGTCTCCGGCCCGGTGGTGAGGTCGAGGGTGACCTCGTACGAGGCCACGTCCAGCAGCGCCGCGCGGGCGGCGGTCTCGGCCCGGGTGAGGTTGTCCGACACGTGCGTCACGCCTCCAGGTCTCAGGGTCGACGCATCCTCGCACGCGCCGCGGACTACACCACGATCCGCATCGGCAGCCCGGTGCCGTCCCTCGGGACCGGGCCGCCCGGCAGCGTCCGGGCGGTCCCTGCCGCCCACCGGGCCCCGGACCACGCGGCGGCCAGCGCGTCCAGCGCGTCGTCGACCGGCACCCGGTCCGGGCAGCGTCGCAGCGCGGCGATGGCGTCGACCCAGGGGGCGAGCGCGTCCAGCCGCTGCGCCACACCGACGGCGGTCCGCTTGGATGGCAGCGGCGGGCCGCCGGTCATGGCGGCGAAGGAGAGCTCCGGGTGCACCTCGACCAGCACCCGCGCGAGTACCGGGTGGGCGCGCAGCGCGGCGTCCACGTCCCGGATCCGGTCGGCCAGCGCCAGCGCCTGGCGGCTGACCCCCTGGCCGGTGAGCCGGCGCGAGAGCGCCTGCGCGCGGGCGTTGTCCGCCGTCGGGCCGAGCGCCAGCACCGGGCGTGGCGGGGTCAGGAACACCCGGGACGCCGCTCGGCCCAGGGCCTCCTTCGCCTCCAGGTCGCAGGCCCGCCAGCCGCTGTCCGGCGCGCCGACGGGGATGTCCACGCCGATCGCGACGGGCCCGCGGGAGGGGCCGGCGGCGGAGGGCGCGACCAGGTCCGCGAACCCACCGACGGGCGCGACCGACCAGCGCACCGCGCCATCCGGGCCGACGTGCGCGGCCACCCAGCCGTCGCGGTAGCCGTCGACGCCGACAACCCGGGTCGCTGCGGCCGCGCGCGGATCGTCGCCCATCGCCCCAGCCTGCACCCCGCGCTGCCAGGATGGGCGCCATGCGCGTGCACCTGGGTTCCGACCATGCCGGGTTCGAGCTGAAGGCCGCCCTGGCCGAGCACCTGCGGGCGGCCGGCCACGAGGTGACCGACCACGGGGCGCTGGCGTACGACCCCGACGACGACTACCCGGCGTTCTGCATCGCCGCCGCGGAGGCGGTCGTGGCCGACCCCGGCAGCCTCGGCGTCGTGATCGGCGGTTCCGGCAACGGCGAGCAGATCGCGGCCAACAAGGTCGAGGGGGTGCGGGCCGCGCTGGCGTGGAACGAGGACACCGCGCAGCTGGCCCGGGAGCACAACGACGCCAACGTCGTGAGCATCGGCGCCCGGATGCACGACCAGGACACGGCGCTGCACCTGGTGGACGTCTTCCTGGCGACCCCGTTCAGCCAGGGGGAGCGGCACGTGCGCCGGATCGCCGAGCTGGCGGAGTACGAGGCGAGCTCGCGCAGCGCCGGCTGAGGGCCGCGGTGCCCGAGGGTCATGTCGTCCATCGGCTCGCCCGTCGGCTGACCCGCGCCTTCAAGGGCGAGTCGCTGGCGGTCTCCAGCCCCCAGGGCCGGTTCGCGGCCGGGGCCCGCGCACTCGACGGCCGGGCGTTCCTCGGCGCGGACGCCTACGGCAAGCACCTGTTCCTCCGGTTCGCCGACGACGGCTGGGTGCACGTCCACCTCGGGCTGTACGGGAAGTGGACCGTCGCCCGCACCCCCGCGCCCGATCCGGTCGGCCAGGTGCGGCTGCGGCTGGTGGGGGAGTCCACGTACGCCGACCTGCGCGGGCCCAGCGCCTGCGACCTGCTCACCCCGGACGAGGCGGTGGCGCACGCGGCCCGGGTCGGCCCGGACCCGATCCGCCGGGACGCCGACCCCGAGCGAGCCTGGACCCGGCTGTCCCGCAGCCGCGCGCCGGTGGGCGCGCTGCTGATGGACCAGTCCGCGTTCGCCGGGGTCGGCAACATCTACCGGGCGGAATCGCTGTTCCGGGCCGGCATCTCCCCGTACCGGCCCGGTCGGGACGTCTCACGGGGGGAGTTCGACGAACTGTGGGCGGACCTGGTCCTGCTCATGCGGGACGGCGTGCGGCGCGGCCGGATCGACACGGTGCGCGAGGAGCACACCCCGCAGGCGATGGGACGTGAGCCGCGCCGGGACCGGCACGGGGGAGAGGTGTACGTCTACCGCCGGGCCGGGCTGCCCTGCTGGGTGTGCGGCACCCCGGTGGCCAGCGCCGACCTGCAGAACCGCTGGCTGTACTGGTGCCCCACCTGCCAACCGTCATGAGCCGAGCCCGGGTGCCGGGCGTGCCGTCCCCCGTCAGCGTCCGGTGTTGGCCCAGCGCCAGCCCTCGCGCCGGGTTTCGGCGCCGCGGGCGACCCGGCCGGTCGCCCACAGCAGTGCCACCCACGCGTCGTCGCCCGCCGGCACGTCGGGGAACAGCTGCCCGAGCGCCCGCGCGCACAGATCGCGGTCCGGGTCCAGGCCCAGCGTCAACGTCCGATCGAGGTCGTAGGTGTGGACCAGCGCCTCGACGACCCCCATCGCGGCGAAGTCGCAGGGACCCGCCATCCCGTACGGGTGCCAGCTGCGGGTCCCGGGCGGGGTGGTGCGCACGACCGACACCAGCATCCCGCCGGTGGCGCGCAGCACGTCGGCCAGCCCGGCCGACCCCGGCTCGCCCTCCAGCACGACATCGACGGGCGCGTAGCCGCGCTCCCGCGGGTCCGTGAGCTGGCCGGCGTAGCCGACGAAGTCGCTGGCCACGTGCTGCACGGTGTCGCGGCAAGTCCACGCGAGGTCGCCCGCGGCCGCCGACCAGTCGGACTCGCCGGCCGACGCCACCGCCCCGGCCGTGGTCGCCACCGCGGCCGCCAGCGCGTCGGCCCACTCGCCCTGGTCCACCGGGACCGTCCCTCAGTACCGGGCGCCCGCGACGGGCGGGAGCTCGTCCAGCGCGGCCAGGTCGTCGGCGTCCAGGACCAGGTCCGCGGCCGCCGTGTTCTCCCGCAGGTACGCCAGCTTCTTGGTCCCCGGGACGGCCAGCACGTGCGGGCCCTGCGCCAGCACCCAGGCGAGCGCCACCTGTGCGGGGGTCGCGCCGTGCCGCTCGGCGACGGAACGGACCCGGTCGACGATCTCCCGGTTGGCCGCCAGCGCGGCGGGCTGGAACCGCGGGTTGCCGGCGCGGAAGTCGCCCGGCCGGACCGACTCCACGGTGCCGGTGAGGTAGCCGCGCCCCAACGGGGAGAACGCCACGAACGCGGCCCCGTGGTCGCGGCACCAGCCCACGACGTCCTCCGGCGGCGCACCGCCGCCCTGGTACTCCCGGGACCCGGTGTCCTCCACCTCGCGCAGCCGCGGCGGCACCCCGAGCGCGTCGCGGGTCCACACCGACAGCTCGGACTGGATCGCGGACACCGGATGGATCGCGTGCGCCCGCTCGGCCTCGGCGATCGACACCTCGGACAGGCCGAGCGCGCGCACCTTGCCGGCACCCACCGCCTCCGCCATCGCCCCCCAGGTCTCCTCCAGCGGGATCGCGGGGTCGGCCCGGTGCAGGTACCACAGGTCGACGTGGTCGGTCCCCAGCCGGGCCAGGCTGGCGTCGATGCCGGCGCGGATGTGCTCCGGGGAGCCGTCCCGGTGGATGGTGAACGTGGCCGCCTCGTCGACCACCAGGCCGACCTTGGTCGCGAGGAACGCCTCGTCCCGGCGCCCGGCGACCGCCCGGCCGACGAGGGCCTCGTTGGAGCCCTCGCCGTACATGTCGGCGGTGTCCAGGTGGGTGACGCCGAGGTCCAGCGCGGCCCGGACCACCTCCAGCGAGCGCTCGTCGTCACGCTCGTGCTGCCCGTACGACCAGGTCATGCCCATGCAGCCCAGGCCCAGCGCGGGGACCGCCCGGCCGCCCACGTCGTACGTCCTCATCGCCGGCTCTCCTCGTCGTCGCAGGTCGGGGCAGGGCTGTCCGGGGCCCGGTACGGGTCCGGCCGGTGCACCCGCGGGTGGTTCAGACCCGGGTGGTCCGGCGGCAGGGTACGTCGCATCACCCACCACGAGGCGGCGATGACGCCGAGCACCAGGGGCCAGCCGAGGAGCACCCGGGCCACCCCCAGGCCCACCAGTTGGTCGTGGAGGTAGAGCGGGACCTGCACGCCCGCGCGCAGCACGAACGACGCGGTCCAGATCCAGGAGGCGCGGGAGTAGGCGCGGACCAGGTCGGGATCCCCGCGCCACGCGGTGCCGGTGCGCAGCACGAACCCGACGATGACGCCGAGCAACGGCCAGCGGACCAGGATCGACAGCGCCCACGCCAGCGCGCTGGCCGCGTTCGCCAGCAGGCTGGGCAGGAAGTAGTCGACCGCGTTGCCCGTCCGCGCGGCCACCAGGGCCGCCACGGACACCGCCAGCAGGCCACCCACGACGCGCACCGGGCGCTCGCGGCGGACCAGCCGGACCGTGGCGAGGACCGCCGCGGTGGCCAGCGCCGACACGACGCCGACGGTGAGGTCGCTGCCGGAGACGAGGTACGCGGTCACGAACACGACGCTCGGCGCCGCCGACTCCACCGCGCCGTACGGTCCTCCGAGCAGGACGTTGAGCGGCCGGTCGGTCCCTGCGGTCACCGGCGGTCCTCGTCGACGAGCTCGGGCGACCCGAACCAGAACCCCTGGGCCGCGTCGTACCCCATCTCGGTCAGCAGCCGGGCCTGCTCCGGCGTCTCGACGCCCTCGGCCACGACCCGCAGCCGGTGGGCGTGGGCGATGCGCAGCACCGCCTCCATCAGGGTGCGGGTCGCGTCGTCGCCGGCCATCGCGGACACGAACGTGCGGTCCACCTTGAGGAAGTCCAGGTCCAGGCGGGACAGGTAGGACAGTGCGGAGTACCCGGTCCCGAAGTCGTCCAGCCCGATCCGTACCCCCAGCTCGCGCAGCCGGGTCAGGCCCCGGCGCAGCTCGGGGTCCTCGCCGACCAGCGTCGCCTCGGTGATCTCGACCCACAGCCGCGAGGGGTCCAGGCCGCTCTCGTTCAGCGCGGCGGCCACGGTGTCGACGTAGCCCGGCAGGCGCAGGGTCCGCCCGGACACGTTGACGGAGACGGTGGACACCAGGTGCGGCGCACCACCGACCAGCACCTGCCGGTCGGCGGCGCCCAGCCAGGCGACGGCCCGGGACACGACCTGCCGGTCCAGTGCCCCGACCAGGCCGCTGTCCTCGGCCACCTCGAGGAAGCGCGCCGGCACCAGCACGGTGCCGTCCGGCTCGACCACCCGGGCCAGTGCCTCCACGGCGGCGAAGTGCGAGCCGCCGAGCCCGACGATCGGCTGCACCGCGATGGCGATCCCGCCCCGGTCCAGCGCGCCGCGCAGCACGCCCTCCACCCGGACCGCGTCGAGCACGCGCGAGCGCAGCGTCTCGTCGTAGCTGCTGACCCGGTCCCGCCCGTGGTCCTTCGCGTGGTACAGAGCCAGGTCGGCGGCCCTCAGCAGGTCGGCGGCGGTGGTGAGGTGGGAGTCGGCCCGGGCCAGGCCGATGCTGCCCGTCACCACCAGGGTGGACCCCTGGTGCTCCTGCGGTGCCCGCAGCCGGTCCAGCAGGGCGGTCGCGAGCTCGTCCGGCTGCTCGGCCGGCGCGGGGGACATGACGACCGCGAACTCGTCCCCGCCCAGCCGGGCCACCAGGTGCGGCGCCGGCACCAGGTCGCGCAGGACGTCGGCCGTCCGCGCCAGCACCCCGTCCCCGACCTGGTGCCCGAGCGAGTCGTTGACGAGCTTGAACCGGTCCAGGTCCAGCAGCAGCAGGCCGACGGGCTGCTGCGGGCTGGCGGTCGTCAGCGAGTCCGCCAGCCGCTGCTCCAGCCGGGCCCGGTTGGCCAGGTCGGTGAGCGAGTCGGTGGTGGCCAGCCGCTCCAGCTCGGCCTGGTGGGCGTGCCGCTCGGTCATGTCGACGATGTGTGTGACCAGGTAGCGCGGCCGGCCGACGGCGTCGTGGATCACGCCGGTGGTCACCAGCGCGGGGATCAGCCGCCCGGAGGAGTGCAGGTAGTTCTTGTCGTACGTCAGCGACACGACCTCGCCCGCCATCAGCCGGCGGATGCGGTCCTCGCTCTCGGCCCGGTCCTCCGGCGGCGTCCAGTCGGCGACCCGCATCCGGGCGAAGTCCCCCGGCGTCACGCCGAGGATCCGGCAGGCGGCGTCATTGGCCCGCAGCACCCGGCCGGAGTCCTCGCCCTCGATGCCGAGCATGGTCATGCCGATCGGCGCGTTGTCGAACGCGACCCGGAACAGCTCCTCGCTGGCGGCGATCTCGCGCTGCGCCGTCTCCTGGAGGGTGACGTCGTGGGTGGCGCCGCGCAGGCCGTACGGTGTGCCGTCCGGGCGCCGCAGCACGTCGGTCCACGACTCCAGGAAGCGCAGCTCGCCGTCGGGCCTGGTGATGCGGAAGACGTGCCGGTAGCCCTCCCCGGTCTCCAGCGCCCGGCGCTCCAGCAGCGCGCTGGCGGCCCGGTCCTCCGGGTGCACCAGCGCCAGCCACTCGTCGATGGTGTGCTCCATGCCGACGTCGAGGCCGGCGAGCCGGTGCATGGCGGTGGACCAGTTGAGGTTGCCGGTGGCGATGTCCCACTCCCACCAGGCCAGCCCGGTGAGCTCCTGAGCGGCACGCAGCCGGGACTCCGACTCCGCGAGCCGGCGCGCCGCCTCCTCGCGCTCGGTCACGTCCATGGTGGTGCCGAAGACCCGCACCACCCGGCCCTCGGCGTCCTTCTCCACGTCGTCCCAGGCCTGCAGCGTGCGGACCCGGCCGTCGCCGAGGACCACCCGGAACAGGTTGCTCCCGACCGGCCGGGGCAGGCCCGGGTCGGAGCGCCGGCGGGCCGCCTCGTGGTCGTCGGGGTGGATGAGCGCCAGCCACCCCTCGAGGTCGGGCGGCCCGTCGGCCGGGTCGAGCCCGACCAGCTCGAACATCCGGTCCGACCAGACGTGCTCGTCGGCCAGCACGTCGTACTCCCACCAGGCCAGGCCGGTGAGGTCCTGCGCCGAGCGCAGCCGCCGCTCCCGGTCCCGCAGGATGCGGGCGGTCTCCTCCCGCTCGGTGGCGTCGACGAAGGTGGCCACGGCTCCGATCGGCTGCCCGTCGGGACCCGTCAGGGGGGCCGCGCTCACGTCGATCCACACCAGTGACCCGTCCGGGCGGTGGACCCCCATGAGCTCGCCGTGCACCATCCGGCCGGTCTGCGCCGCGACCCGGATCGGGTGGGTCTCGGCCGGCCAGGGGGTCCCGTCCGGGTGGGTGGCCCGCAAGGTCGGGTCGGCCACCGGGCGGCCGACCATCTGGACGTCGGTCAGCCCGAGGATGCGCCGGGCGGCGGGGTTGGCCCGCAGGATCCGTCCGTGCGGTCCGACCACGACGACCCCGGACTCGAGCACCTCGAGGACGGTCCGCAGCAGGCCCTCGGGCAGGTCGCCGTGACGACCCTCCTGCTCCACCGCGCCACCCTCCCTCGCACCGCGTCCGGTCGTCGACGCTCGCGGGGAAGCCTAGAACGGTCGACGGGGTCCGGCAGCGTGGTCCAGCGGGCGAAGCGGCGGAGAGCGAGCGGGCTGCGAATCACATACATCCTCGGGGCTCACATTGTCGTAGTTCGTGGCGACACCGGCGGGGAACGTACGTATCGTCGCGGCAACCACCGGAGGGATCCACGATGACCGCCATCGACACCAGCACCACCGCCACCCCGTCGACCTCCGACCTCGAGCTGCCCGAGGTCCGCACCGAGCTGCCCGGACCGTCGAGCCGGGCCTGGTTCGACCGGACCGACCGCCACCTGACCGGGGCGATGGGCGACCACGAGCTCGTCCCGTTCGTGGAGGCCGGCAAGCGGGGCTACCTGGTCGAGGACGTCGACGGCAACACGTACGCCGACCACCTGTCCGCCTGGGGGTCGTCCCCGTTCGGGCCGACCCCGGCGGACGTGCGCGCGGCGATGGACACCGCCTGGGACCGGCACGGGATGCAGATCAGCGGCTGGGTGCAGAACCTGCCCGCGCTGGAGCTGGCCGAGCGGCTGGCCGCGATCGCGCCCGGCCGGCTGACCCGGGTCGAGTACTCCGTGACCGGCACGCTGGCCGTGGAGGGCGCGGTGAAGTTCATGCGCGAGCGCTCCGGCCGCCCGCTGGTGCTGACGTTCGGCGGGCAGTACCACGGCGAGTCCACGTACCTGGCCGCCGGCGTGTCCAGCGACCTGTCCAACGTGACCGCGATGCGCGCGCAGTACGTCGCGGGCGTCGTCACGATCCCGTACCCGAACCGGTTCCGGTCGCCGTTCCAGCCCGGCCCGGGCCCGTTCGACGACACCGCGGTCCTGGACTACCTGGAGAACTACGTCCTGGTGCAGCAGATCCATCCCGAGCAGGTGGCCGGGCTGCTGATCGAGCCGGTGCTGGGCGAGGGCGGGGTGCACGTTCCCTCTCAGGCGTTCTGGGACCGGCTCGGGGCGCTGGCGAAGCGGTGGGGCTGGCTGGTCTGCGTGGACGAGGTGCAGACCTGCATGGGCCGGTGCGGGGAGATGTTCGCGGTGGAGCTGTGGGACGGGATCGACCCGGACCTGCTGCTGCTGGGCAAGGCGTTCTCCGCCGGCGGCCAGCCGATCGCCGCGCTGCTGGGCACCGACGAGGTGATGGCGGACTCGTCGCTGCACCTGGGCAGCACGTACGGGTTCACGCCCGCGGCCTGCGCCGCGGCGACCGCCGGGATCGACCGCATCGAGGCCGGCGGGGTGCTGGAGAACGCCCGAGCCATGGAGCAGGTGTTCCTGGCCGAGATGGCGCCGCTGCGTGACGAGGTCGAGCAGGTGGGCGACGTCCGTGCGGCGGGCGCGCTCGCCGCCTTGGAGTTCGTCCAGGACAAGGCGACGATCCGGCCGGCGCCGCGCTTCCAGGTCGCGGTGCACCAGGCCGCGCTGCGCCGCGGCGTGCTGGGGATCACCCAGCGGGGCAAGTGGCACTACCGGCTGCAGCCGGCGCTCACGATGCCGATCGAGGTCTTCCGGGACAGCCTGGCGCGGCTGCGGGAGGCCGTCCACGAGGTCGCCGCCAACCCGCCGGTGGAGGAGTCGACCGTGCTGGAGTCGGTCGCGGCGGAGAACCGGTAGATGCCGGCCGACCCGGCGGTCGAGCACGGCATCGACGACGTCGACCGGGCGATCATCGCCGAGCTGCAGGAGGACGGCCGCCGGCCGTTCACCCAGATCGCGCGCGACCTCGGCCTGGCCGAGGCCACGGTGCGGCAGCGGCTGCACCGGCTCGAGCGCCGCGGGGTGGTGCAGATCGTCGCGGTGATCGCCCCGTTGCGTCTCGGCCTGCGCCGGGTGCTGGTCGGTGTGCGGGTCCGCGGGCACCGCCTGTCCGACGTGGAGGCCCGGCTGCGGGTGCTGCCGGAGGTGGACTACGTGGCGGTCACGACCGGCGGCTACGACCTGCTGCTGATGGCCGCGTGCGCGGACGACGCCGCGGTCGCGGAGCTGGTGACCGAGCGGATCCGGTCCGTTCCCGGTGTCGACACCCTCGACGTGGTGACGATCCTGCGCGAGACCAAGGACGCCTACCGCTACGCCGCGCCCCGCTGAGCACCCTCTGAGGCGCGGACCCGGACCCGGTCGCCGATCGCCGGGTTAGGGTCGTCGGGCTGACCGCACGCACGCGACCTCAGGAGGCGACGCCGGTGGTGCGGGTGCTCTCTGCCCTTGTCCTCTCCGTCGTCGCGGCACTGCCCACGGCCCCGCCTGCCGGACCGGTCGAGGCCGTCATCGACCAGGAGATGCCCGCCTCCGGCGTGCCCGGCGTCGCGTACGCGGTGGTGACGGACGGGGAGATCACGGCGGCCGGAGCGCGCGGTGTCATGGAGGCGGGAGGGGACGCGGCCGTCACGCCGGACACCCCGTTCCTGTCGGGGTCGATCTCCAAGAGCTTCACGGCACTGGCGGTCATGCAGCTGGTCGAGGCAGGCCGGGTGGACCTCGACGCCCCGGTCTCGAGGTATCTCGACACGTTCACGGGCACGCCGGCCGGTGTCGTCACGATCCGGCAGCTGCTCAGCCACACCAGCGGCTTCTCCACCCTGCAGGGCAACGCCGACCGCGGTGCGTCCGAGGCGTACGAGTCCGACGGGACCGACGCTCTGCAGCGGCGGGTCCAGGCGCTGGCCGACGTGGCTCCGGACTCCCCGCCGGGGACGACCTGGCAGTACTCCAACCTCAACTACGTGATCCTCGGCCGCCTGGTCGAGGTCCTCAGCGGTCAGGACTACCAGTCCTATGTGACGGCCATGATCCTCGAGCCGGTCGGGATGACGCACAGCGTCGTCGCCGACGGCGAGGTTCACGACTCGATGGCCACCGGGCACACGCCCTGGTTCTGGACCAAGCGGCCGCTGACCGGCAACCCGACCGACCGCGGAACCGCTCCGCAGGGGGGCATCGTCGCGAGCGCCACGGACCTGGCGCGCTACCTGCAGATGATGATGAACGGCAGGGACGACGTCGTCAGCGCCGCGAGCAAGACGATGATGATGCAGCCCGCCGGCGACCTGTCCCCCTTCTACGGCTTCGGCTGGTTCGTGGACACCGCGGACGGCACGGTCTGGCACTCGGGCACGAGCCCCGGATTCGAGTCGCTCGCGACGATGATCCCCGACGAGGGCAAGGCGGCGGTCGTGCTCGTCAACGGAGGGAGCGGGGTCGGGTTCGGGGAGACGGCCCAGCTCCGCAACGCCGTCACCGCAGCGGCGCTCGGCATGGACTACGACGGCGAGGGGTCCCGGCTGCCCCAGCAGCTGCTGTTCCTCGGCCTGCTGCTGCTTCCGCTCGCGTACCTGGTCAGCATGGTCTGGGCGTGGCGTCACCGGGGGGCCGTCCGCGCCAAGTCGGAGGCAGGGCTCCCCGGCCTGTTCAGCCTGTGGTTCCCGCTGCTCACCACGGTCGTCGCCGGCTGGGTGGTCGTCGCCCTGGTGCCGGACCTGCTCGGCGCCCCGCTGGCCACCATCAGGGTCTTCCAGCCGGATCTGGCTCTCGCGCTGGTCGCCACCGCGCTGACCGGCGTGATCTGGGCCGTCTTCCGACTGGTGGTCGCCTACACCGGCCGGCCCGCGAGCGGCTGACCCGGGGGAATCGACTGACCCGGGGGAATCGACTGACCCGGGGGAATCGACTGACCCGGGGGAACGGGCTGCAGGGGACCGCGGAAGCGGTCCCGGTACTCGCCGGGTGTCACCCCCATCAGCCGGCGGAACGAGCGGTGGAACGTCTCCACCGAGATCCACCCGCACTGCCGGGAGATCCGGGAGACCGGGTCGTCGGTGCGTTCGAGCAGCCGTCGCGCGGCGTCCACCCGTACCCGCTCCACGTAGCGACCCGGGCTGATCCCGACCTCCCGGGTGAACAGGCGCTGGAAGCTGCGGGGCGCCATGCCGACCCGCTCGGCGAGCGACTCGACCCGCAGGTCGGCCTCCGGGTGGTCGGCGATGCTGGCCACCAGGTCGGCGAGCCGTCGGTCCGTGGTCCGCTGCGCGGCCAGATGGGTGCTGTACTGCTGCTGCCCGCCGGCTCGCTGCAGGTAGACGACCAGGTGACGCGCCGCCTGCGCCGCGACGTCGCTGCCGTGGTGGCGGCGCAGCAGTTCCAGGGCGAGATCGATCCCCGCGGTGACCCCGGCCGAGGTCCACACCCCGTCGTGCACGAACAGCCGGTCGGCGTCGACCGTCACCTCGGGGTGCTCGCGCGCCAGGCCGGGCGCCAGGGCCCAGTGGGTGGTGGCCCGGCGCCCGTCGAGCAGTCCGGCACGTGCGAGGACCAGCGCACCGGTGCAGATCGAGCCGACCTCCTCGCTGCGGGCCGCGAGCTCGGCCACCCCCGAGACCAGCCGCCGGTCCTCGACGGCTGCCTCCACCGCCAGGCCGCCGCAGACCAGCAGCAGATCCGGCCGCAGCCGGGGGTCGTCCAGCGCCCGGTCCGCGTGCAGCAGCGGACCGGCGGAGGTCCGCACCGGTCCCACCGTGGTCGCGGCCAGCTGGACCTCGTACGGCGGGCGGCGCTCGCCCTGGGCCTCGGCCAGGTAGTTGGCGAAGTAGAAGACGTCGGCCGGACCGAACACGTCCAGGCCCTGCACGCCGTCGAAGATGGCGAGCACCACCGTGCGGCTGCGCATCCGGCCATGCTTCCTCTGCGGTCCCGCGGCGTCAACGACACCGACCTGGCGTTCTGCGCCACCGGCATCGAGGGTCGCTGGCGCGAATGGTCAGCCATCGGGCCTCGACGCCCGGTCCCCGGTCCCGAATCCTGAGTGGCACGAAACGACAAGTACTGCCTGATCACGTCACGGGCAGGACGGGACGGAGATGACCATGACCACCACCCTCACGACCGGACTGGAGCGACCGCGCACGTCGGCACGGTCCGGCGGCATCGCCGCGATCGGACAGGCCGGGTGCTTCGTCGTCGGGCTGGCACTGTTCGGCGGCGTCGTCGCCCCCTCGGGGTTCGGCGACCTCACGACCGACCCGGCGGAGCAGGTCGCCTACCTGGTCGACCACCAGGGCCTGCTGGCCGTCGGGTACGCCGTGATCTACCTGCTCTTCGGTGCACTGCTCGTCGTCCAGGCGCTCGCCCTGCACGGACTGCTGGTGACCCGGGCACCGCTCCTCGCCCGTGTCGCCACGGCCTTCGCCGTGGTCTGGGCCGCACTCATGTTCGCCGCCGGGATGACGGCGATCGTCGGTGCCGACATGGTGGCGACGCTCTCCGGGTCCGACCCCGGGCTCGCCTCGTCACTGCTGCTCTCCCTCCAGATGGTGACCGAGGGCACGGGCGGCGGCATCGAACTGGTGGGCGGGCTGTGGCTGCTCCTCGTGAGTGTCGCTGCGACGCGCGCCGGCCTGCTGCCCCGGTGGCTGAACGCGCTCGGGATCGTCGCGGGGGTGGCCGGAGTGGCGAGCACGGTCCTCGCGGTCGGCGACGTGGCGATCGCGGTCTTCGTGACGGCCGCCGTCACCTGGTACGTGGGGGTCGGCGGTGCGCTCCTGCGCGGGCGGGTGCGCGCGGCCGCCTGACCCGGTCCGGGCCGGGCGCGGATCAGCTCGGCCCGGACCGCGAACCCGGGTCGGCGGCCTCGAGGTTCGCCTTGATGGCCGCCACCTCGTGTCGCACGCCGGCGCGCATCCGCCTGCGCATCAGGGGCTCGAGCAGTCGGAGCGGACCGCTGATGCTGACCTCCCCGGACAGCGTGAGGCTGCTGGCGCCCGCTCGGGGCTCGACGACCAGGAGCCCGTCGTACGCGACGCCGGGGAGGTCGCCCGGAAGGTCAGTCTCCGACCGGGTGACAGGGTCGTGATCGCGCACGTGGCCGGGATCCGTCGCGGGCCGACCCGGATCTCCTCCTCGCACCTGGCCCCGACCCCGGTCGACGCTCCGACACGACCGTCGAGGACGCCAGGTTCGCCCGCCAGAGCGGGAAGTTGTGCAGGTCGGCGACGAAGTCGAACACGTCGGTGGCGGGGCGGTCGATGGTGACGGTCTCGGACATCCGGAACATCAGGGCCGTCCTCGGGGGGTCGTGGCCGGGTTCATGCCGTGGTCAGGATCGTGCGGAGCAGGCGGCGCAGGTCGCGGTGGCCTCGCTCGCCGAGGACCTCGGTCAGGCGCGCCTCGATGCCGTCGATGGTGGCGATGCCCGCGGCGATGCAGTCGTGCCCGCGCGGGGTGAGCATGATCAGCTTGGCGCGACGGTCGGTGGGGTCCGGCGTCCGCACGACGTACCCGAGGTCTTCGAGCTCGTCGACGAGCTCGCCCATCGCCTGCGGCGTCATGTTGGCGCCGCGGGCCAGGTCGGTGAGCCGCGACCCGTCGGGGCTGATCTGGGAGAAGACGGCCGAGTGTGACGGCTTCTGCGGGTAGCCGGAGCCGACGACGCCCTCGACGATCTGGAACCCGAGCAGGCTGTAGGCCTGGCCGAGCATCGAGACGGTGTTGGTCGCCTGGGGGGCTTGTTCGACCCGAGACACAATACTAAGGTTACCTGAAAATCAGGAAACCTTACTGCATGCGACGCCTGTGTCTCGGTGTGTGGGTGGGCGGTGGCGTGATGAGCCGGACGATCGCTGTGGGAGCACTCGGCGGCCTCGCGTGGGCGTGCGGGTTGCGTGGGTGGATGACCCAGGTGACGACCGCACCGTCGACCGTGACCTGGGTCGGGACCTTCCTGTGGATCCTGCTGCCAGGCGTCGCCGTTGGGGCCCTGCTCGGGCTGGCCGAGCAGCTGCGGCGCACGACGGCGAACCCCCGTGGCCGGCTGCTGGTCTGGTCGCCCTTCGCGTTCGCCGGCATCGTGGTGGCGGACCTGATCCAGCACGGTTCGACCCTTCGGGGCGGCATCGGCGGCGGCGCGCTCGCTCTCCCGGTGTTCGGCGTCGCCGGGGCGTACGCCCTGGCGGGTCGTCGCCGATGGGCCCGAGTCGCATGCGGACTCCTGGCCCTCGCGCCCGTGCCCGTCTGGGTGCTCACCGCTCCCCGCTTCGGTGGCCCCTGGCTCAGCATCACGGACCCCGAGGGCGCGTGGGTCGCCCTGTACTTCTGGAGCTTCCTCGCCGTCCTGATGGTGGCGACCGCGGTCCCGCTGCGCATCCCGCCGGGCCGTCGTGAAGGGTCACCGGATCCACTCGACATGAGGGGGCTGCCGAGACACTCCGCAGGAGGCCGACCGTGACGAGGCTGACGTCCCCTGCGCCGGATACGGCGTCCGCCACTTCGGAGACGGGGGCCGACGCGGTTGCCGCCCACCGGAGCAACGCCGCGGTGTGGGCGCTCCGTCTCGCCGGCCTCAGCGCCCTGGTCAACGGAGTCGGCTTCGCAGCGTTCGACATTCCCGCCATCTGGCACCTCGCTCGCGAAGGCACGGTCTGGTACGCCTTCGGCCAGCCCACCTACGGCAACGGCCGGTTCGAGGCCCACGGCTTCTCCGTGACCGTCCCGGTACTCCTGGCGTTCCTCGGCACGTGCCTACTGCTGGCCACCGGAGGCGCACTTCTCCTGGTCCCGCGTTCCCCGGGAGTGGTGTTCACCCTGGCCGGGATCGTCATGTGCGCGCCGTTCTGGTGGGGCTTCAACCTCCCCTACGCCTGGTTCAACGCCGTCACCATCCTCGTCCTCCTCGCGGTGGCGGGGGCCCTTCAGTGGCGCCCGCGACAGCCCCGGCCACGCGTCCGCGAGCCGGTCCCCGAGCCCGGAACGTCGTCCACCCGATCCTTGAACCCGGAGCTGGCAGGGACCCGTGACGATCCCCGCGCGCTCCGGCGAGCAGCGTGGGCCGGCGCGGCCGCGGTCCTCGCGCTCGTCGTCGGGGTGGCCCTGTGCTCACTGGCGGGGGTGGACTCGCCGGGCGTCTCGGACGCGGTCATCCGCGACCGACTCGCCGGCGGCGTGCCCCAGGCCGCCGCGGGCGTCGGGCTGCCGGTGCTCGGGCTGGGGGTCGCGCTGCTGCTGTGGTTCGCGACCGGTCTGCGGCAGGTGCTCGATCGGCTGTCCGGCGGTGACCCGCTGGCGCGAGCGGTCGTGCCGGCCGCGGCGCTGGTGGGTGGGCTGTTGATCGTGGCGGTGTCCCTCGACGTCTCGAGCGCGATCACGGCATTCGCAAGCGAGGCAGTCATCCCCGACCCGGGCACCGCCCGGGTGCTCGGCACGGCGGGGCTCCTCGTCGGGCTGACCGGGCTGACCGGTGGTGCGGTGATGGTCGCCGTGACGGCGCGGATCGCCGACAAGGGGCACGCCCTGCCCAGGTGGGCGGTGTGGGCGTCCTACCTCGTGGCGCTGATCTGCTTGACCTCCTTCTGGAACGGCGGTCTGGCGTCCGTGGTGTTCGCGCTGTGGGTCATCGGCGCCGCCATCGGGCTGCGGAGGGTGTCCACCACGCTGGCCGCCGGGTGAGCCCGCGAGCGGGTGACGGGATCCGTCGGCTCGCTGTCGCGAGCCTTCTCCCGATTCCCGGCGACTCGCCTGATCACGAGTTCAGGCCCCCCGGGATCACCCGGGGGGCCTGAACTCGTGAGCGGGTGACGGGAATCGAACCCGCGTAGCCAGCTTGGAAGGCTGGGGCTCTACCATTGAGCTACACCCGCGTGCCCGGCCGGATCGGCCGGGCGCCGCGCCATTCTAGGGGCGTCCTGCGCGGTCATCGGCGTCGACTAGACTCGCGGCCCACCGTCGCGGGGCGTGGCGTAGTGGCTAACGCGCCTGCTTTGGGGGCAGGAGATCGGGAGTTCGACTCTCCCCGCCCCGACCACTGATCCGAGGAGAGCCGAACCGCCGTGAAGAGTGCCGTCGAGACCCTGTCGCCCACGCGGGTCAAGCTCACCGTGGAGATCCCGTTCGAGGAGCTCAAGCCGAGCCTCGACGAGGCCTACCGGTCCATCTCCTCGCAGATCACCGTGCCCGGCTTCCGCAAGGGCAAGGTCCCGCAGCGTGTCATCGACCAGCGGGTCGGCCGCGGCGCGGTGCTCGAGGAGGCCATCAACGCGGCGCTGCCGAAGGCCTACGACGACGCGGTCCGCGAGAGCGGCGTCATGCCGGTCGGCCGGCCCGAGGTCGACGTGCAGGAGATCAAGGACGGCGAGGCGCTCACCTTCACCGCCGAGGTGGACGTCCGGCCCGAGTTCGACCTGCCCGACTACTCCGGGCTGCGGATCGAGGTCGACGACGCCGACCCCACCGACGACGACGTCGAGGAGCAGCTCACCTCGCTGCGCACCCGCTTCGCCTCCCTGGTGACCGTCGACCGGGCCGCGCAGGACGGCGATGTCCTGCTCGTGGACCTGTCCGGCAGCCACGAGGGCGAGCCGGTCGAGGACCTCGCCGGCCAGGCGCTGTCGTACGAGCTCGGCTCGGAGGGCATGGTCGAGGGCTTCGACGAGGCCGTCCGCGGCGCGGTGGCCGACGAGACCCGCACCTTCTCGTTCGTCCCGACCGCCGGGGAGTGGGAGGGGACGCCGCTCGACGTCGAGGTCGTGGTCCGCCAGGTCCGCGAGCGCGAGCTGCCCGACGCCGACGACGACTTCGCCCAGATGGCCAGCGAGTTCGACACCATCGAGGAGCTGCGCGCCGACGTGCGCGAGCGGCTGGGCCGCGTACGCCGGCTGGAGCAGGGCGCGCAGGCCCGGCAGAAGGCGCACGAGCTGCTGCTGCAGATGGTCGACATCCCGCTGCCCGAGGCCACCATCGCCGCCGAGGTCGACAACCACTTCGCCGACGGGCACGGCGACGGTGACGACGACCACCGCGCGGAGGTCGAGACGCAGGCCCGGGAGAGCCTCAAGAGCCAGTTCCTGCTGGACAAGGTCGCCGAGACCGAGCAGCTCGGCGTGTCCGAGGCCGAGCTGTCCCAGTGGCTGGTGGCGCAGGCCCCGCGGTACGGGATGAGCCCGGACCAGTTCGCCCAGGCGCTGGTCGAGGCCGGTCAGGTCCCGATGGCCGTGCAGGAGATTCGCCGGGCCAAGGCGCTGGCCGTGGTGCTGGAGGGTGCCGAGGTCGTCGACGCCTCCGGGCGCCCGGTGGACCTCAACGCCCTCGACCCCGACCTGGTCGGCCCCGGCGTCCCGATGCCGCACGACCACGACGACCTCGACGACGACCACGACGAGCTCGACCTCGTGGACGACTACGAGGACGACGACGACGAGGACGACGACGAGGCCTGATCCCGAGGCCGTTGTGCCGTGGGCGAACACCCCGGGTGGCCGGGATGGCACCGGGCGGGCCGCGCGTTAGGGTCCGTCAGACGTGTTCGTCCGGGCAGCGCCCGGTCCGACGGGAGGACTCGACGGTGAGCGGCAGCGAGATGCGCGGCGGGGACCGAAGCGGTTTCGGCTTCAACGACTGGGTCGACGAGCGGCTGCTCCGCGAGCGCATCATCTGGCTCGAGGGCGAGGTCCGCGACGACAACTCCAACCGGATCGTCAAGCAGCTGCAGGTGCTGTCCGCGGAGGACCCCGACAAGGACATCACGCTCTACATCAACTCGCCGGGCGGCTCGATCAGCGCCGGGATGGCGATCTACGACGCCATGATGCTGGTCCCCAACGACGTGGCCACCGTCGCGATGGGCCTGGCGGCCTCGATGGGGCAGTTCCTGCTCTGCGCCGGCGCCGCGGGCAAGCGCAGCGCCACCCCCAACACCCGGATCATGATGCACCAGCCGCTCGGCGGCATCGGCGGTACGGCGTCCGACATCAAGATCCAGGCCGAGCAGATGCTGTTCATCAAGAAGCGGATGGCTCACCTGATCGCCGAGCACACCGGCCAGGACGTGGAGACCATCGAGAAGGACTCCGACCGGGACCGCTGGTTCACCGCCGAGGAGGCCGCGGAGTACGGCCTCATCGACACGGTCATCACCACCGGCCCCACGGCCTGACGGCGCACGACGCGCGAGAGAGGACGTCCCACGTGAGCATCCAGGTGCCGTCGGCCCGGTACATCGTCCCGGAGTTCCGCGAGCGCGTCGCCAACGGCGAGCGCGTGCACAACCCCTACACCAAGCTCTTCGAGGAGCGGATCATCTTCCTCGGGGTGCAGATCGACGACGCGTCGGCCGACGACGTGATGGCGCAGCTGCTGTGCCTGGAGTCGATGGACCCCGACCGGGACATCTCGATCTACATCAACTCCCCGGGCGGCTCCTACACCGCGATGACGGCCATCTACGACACGATGCAGTTCGTCAAGCCGCAGGTGCAGACGGTCTGCCTGGGCCAGGCCGCCTCGGCCGCCGCGGTGCTGCTGGCCGCGGGCACCCCCGGCAAGCGGTTCGCGCTGCCGCACTCGCGGATCCTGATCCACCAGCCCTACACCGAGGGCGGCGGCCAGGGGTCGGACATCGAGATCCAGGCCAACGAGATCCTGCGGATGCGCGCGGAGATGGAGACCATCCTGGCCCGCCACACCGGGCGCAGCCAGGAGGACATCGAGCGCGACATCGAGCGCGACAAGATCCTCACCGCCGAGCAGGCGATGGAGTACGGCATCGTCGACCAGGTCATCGCCTCCCGGAAGGTCGGGGCCGGAGCCGGGGCCTGACCTGGGACCCGGACCCCGGATGGGGCACACTTCCGCTGTCGGCTGAACGCGGGGAATCCCGCGGGTCGCAGCGGGCCATCGGTGGGACCCTCGGGGTACGGTCGTACCTCGACCGGGGCGGAAGGGGACGGACGTGGCGCGGATCGGCGACGGTGGTGACCTGCTCAAGTGCTCCTTCTGCGGCAAGAGCCAGAAGCAGGTCAAGAAGCTGATCGCCGGCCCCGGCGTCTACATCTGCGACGAGTGCATCGACCTGTGCAACGAGATCATCGAGGAGGAGCTGAGCGAGGCGTCCGACCTGCAGTGGGACGACCTGCCCAAGCCCCGTGAGATCTACGAGTTCCTCGACCAGTACGTCGTCGGCCAGGAGGTCGCGAAGAAGGCGCTGTCGGTCGCGGTCTACAACCACTACAAGCGGGTCCAGGCCAGCGCGCACGAGCGCGGCCGGGACGAGCAGGTCGAGCTGGCCAAGTCCAACATCCTGCTGCTCGGCCCCACCGGGTCCGGCAAGACGCTGCTCGCGCAGACCCTGGCCCGGATGCTCAACGTCCCCTTCGCGATCGCGGACGCCACGGCGCTCACCGAGGCCGGCTACGTCGGCGAGGACGTCGAGAACATCCTGCTCAAGCTGATCCAGGCCGCCGACTACGACGTCAAGAAGGCCGAGACGGGGATCATCTACATCGACGAGATCGACAAGATCGCGCGCAAGAGCGAGAACCCGTCGATCACCCGCGACGTGTCCGGCGAGGGGGTCCAGCAGGCGCTGCTGAAGATCCTGGAGGGCACGACCGCGTCGGTGCCGCCGCAGGGTGGCCGCAAGCACCCGCACCAGGAGTTCATCCAGATCGACACGACCAACGTGCTGTTCATCGTCGGCGGGGCCTTCGCCGGGCTCGACGCGATCATCGAGCAGCGCGTCGGCAAGAAGCGGGTCGGCTTCACCTTCGACCTCGTGGACGGGGCCGAGGGCGCCGACACCAACCCCGACGACATCTTCAGCAGGGTGATGCCGGAGGACATGCTCAAGTTCGGCATGATCCCCGAGTTCGTCGGCCGGCTGCCGGTGCTCACCTCGGTCACCCAGCTGGACAAGGAGGCCCTGGTCCGGGTCCTCACCGAGCCGAAGAACGCCCTGGTCCGGCAGTACCAGCGGCTGTTCGAGCTCGACGGCGTCGAGCTGGAGTTCAGCGCCGACGCGCTGGACGAGATCGCCGACCAGGCCATGAAGCGCGGCACCGGTGCCCGCGGCCTGCGCGCGATCATGGAGGAGGTCCTCCTCAACGTGATGTACGACGTGCCCAGCCGCGAGGACGTGGCCCGCGTGGTGATCACCGGCGAGGTCGTGCGCGACAACGTGCTGCCGACGCTGGTGCCGCGGGAGAAGACCCCGACCCGGCGCGAGCGGCGCGAGAAGTCCGCCTGACATCGTCGTCCCCGGCCCGCCCGTGGACCTCCGCGTCTTCACCGAGCCCCAGCAGGGCGCCTCGTACGACGACCTGCTCGCCGTCGCGCGGGCGGCCGAGTCGCTGGGCTACGGCGCGTTCTTCCGGTCCGACCACTACCTGGCGATGGGCGAGGCCGACGGCCTGCCCGGACCCACCGATGCCTGGGTGACCCTGGCCGGCCTGGCACGCGACACCGAGCGGATCCGGCTGGGGACGCTGGTCACCGCCGCCACCTTCCGGCTGCCCGGCCCGCTGGCGATCGCCGTGGCCCAGGTGGACGCGATGAGCGGGGGGCGGGTCGAGATCGGCCTGGGCACCGGCTGGTTCGAGGCCGAGCACGACGCGTACGGCATCCCGTTCCCGCCGGTGGCCGAGCGGTTCGACCGGCTGGAGGAGCAGCTGGCGGTGCTGACCGGGCTGTGGTCGACGCCGGTGGGGGAGACGTTCGACTTCGACGGCAGCCACTACCGCCTGCGGGGAGCACCCGCGCTGCCCAAGCCGGTCCAGGACCCGCTCCCGATCATCGTCGGGGGCACGGGTCCGAGGCGGACGCCGGCGCTGGCGGCGCGCTACGCCGCCGAGTACAACGTGCCCTTCGCCTCGGTGGACGACACCGCCGCCGCCTACCGGCGGGTCCGCGCCGCCTGCGTGGAGCGCGGCCGGGACCCCGCCTCCGTCGTCTACTCCGCCGCCCAGGTGCTGTGCTGCGGCCGGGACGAGGCCGAGGTGGCCCGGCGGGCGGCCGCGATCGGCCGCGAGGTGGACGAGCTGCGGGCCAACGGATTGGCGGGCACGCCGGACGAGGTGGTCGCGAAGGCGCAGCGGTTCGGCGCGTTCGGGACGACCCGGCTCTACCTGCAGGTGCTCGACCTGTCCGATCTGGACCACTTGGCACTGGTGGCCGCCGAGGTCATGCCCCGGCTGGGCTGAGCTCCACCTCGGTCACGGCCAGTGCCGCGGCGTCGTCGGGGGTGAGTGCGAGGTCGGCGATCCGGCCCGCGGCGCGCAGGTCGCCCTCGGCCAGCCCGAGCCGGGTCAGTGTCGTCTCCGGACCGGTGACCGCGGCCCGGGCGACGTCGGCCCGCATGCCGACCTTCGCCTCCGACTTGGCCTTGCGCACGGCGCTGAGCACGACGGCCAGGTCCGCCACCAGGGCCGGGTTGCCGTCGGCCGCGGTGGCGCGCACGTCCTCGGCGGTCGGCCAGGCGGCCCGGTGCACCGAGCCGACCTGCCACCAGGACCAGACCTCCTCGGTGACGAAGGGCAGGAACGGGGCGAACAGCCGCAGCTGCACGGACAGCGCCGCGGCCAGCGTCGCCTTGGCCGAGGCGGCGGCCGCCTCGCCCTGGCCTCCGTACGCCCGGTCCTTGACCAGCTCGACGTAGTCGTCGGTGAACGACCAGAAGAAGGTCTCGGCGACCTCCAGTGCGCGGGTGTAGTTGTAGTCCTCGAACGCGTCTGTCGCGCTCGCGACGACGTCCGCGAGGGTCGCCAGCAGCGCCCGGTCGTGCGGGTGCGTGACCGCGTCCGGGTCCTCGGTCGACCCCAGGCCGAGCACGAACTTGGACGCGTTGAGGATCTTGATCGCGAGCCGCCGGCCGATCTTCATCTGGCCGACGTCGAATGCGGTGTCCGTGCCGGGCCGGCCGGAGGCGGCCCAGTAGCGGACGGCGTCGGAACCGTGCTCGTCGAGCAGGCCCATGGGCGTGACGACGTTGCCGCGCGACTTCGACATCTTCTTGCGGTCCGGGTCGAGGATCCAGCCGGAGATCGCGGCGTCGGTCCAGGGCAGGCAATCGGATTCCAGGTGCGCCCGCACCACCGACGAGAACAGCCAGGTCCGGATGATCTCGTGCGCCTGCGGCCGCAGGTCCATCGGCCAGACCCGCGCCCACAGGTCGTGGTCGCGCTCCCAGCCGCCGGCGATCTGCGGCGACAGCGACGAGGTGGCCCAGGTGTCCATCACGTCCGGGTCCCCGATGAACCCGTCCGGTGCGCCGCGCTGGGACTCGTCGTACCCCTCCGGCGCGTCCGACGACGGGTCGACGGGGAGCTGGTCCTCCGTGGGCACCAGCGGCCGGTCGTAGATCGGCTGGCCGTAGGCGTCCAGCGGGTACCACACCGGGATCGGGACGCCGAAGAACCGCTGCCGCGAGATCAGCCAGTCGCCGTTGAGGCCCTCGACCCAGTTCTGGTAGCGGACCTGCATGTGCGGCGGGTGCCAGCGCAGCTCCCGGCCGCGGGCCAGCAGCTGCTCGCGCAGCTCCGGCTCACGCCCGCCGTTGGTGAGGTACCACTGCCGGGTGGTGACGATCTCGAGCGGCTTGTCGCCCTTCTCGAAGAACTTGACCGGGTGCACGATCGTCTTCGGCTCCCCGACGATGTCGCCGGCCGCGGTGAGCCTTGCCACCACCCGCTCCCGCGCGGTGTGCGCGGTGGCGCCGGCGATCTCCAGGTAGGCCTCGCGGCCGTGCTCGGTGGTGATCCAGTCGGGCAGCTCCGGCAGGATCCGGCCGTCCCAGCCGATGATCGGGCGGGTCGGCAGCTGCAGCTCGCGCCACCAGGTCACGTCGGTGAGGTCGCCGAAGGTGCAGATCATCGCGATGCCGGACCCCTTCTCGGGGTCGGCGAGGTGGTGCGCGACGACCGGGACCTCGACGCCGTATCCGGGCGTGGTCACGGTGGAGCCGAACAGCGGCTGGTAGCGCTCGTCGTCGGGGTGGGCGACGAGGGCGACGCAGGCGGCGAGCAGCTCCGGCCGGGTGGTCTCGATGTGGACGCGGTCCTCGCCGTCCGGGCCGGGCTGGTGCCGGTGGAATCCGATCCGGTGGTAGGCGCCGGGGCGCTCCCGGTCCTCGAGCTCCGCCTGCGCCACCGCGGTCCGGAACGTGACGTCCCACAGCGTGGGCGCCTCGGCCTGGTAGGCCTCCCCGCGGGACAGGTTGCGCAGGAACGCCTTCTGCGATGCGGCTCGGGCGTTGTCGTCGATGGTCTGGTAGGTCTGGGTCCAGTCCACAGACAGCCCGAGGCGGCGGAAGAGGTCCTCGAACGCCACCTCGTCCTCGGCGGTGAGCTGCTCGCACAGCTCGATGAAGTTGCCCCGCGAGATGGGGACCTGGCGCTTGGCGTCGGGCTCGGCCGGGGGCGCGAAGTCTCGGGCGTAGGGCAGCGACGGGTCGCACCGCACCCCGAAGTGGTTCTGCACGCGGCGCTCGGTGGGCAGGCCGTTGTCGTCCCAGCCCATCGGGTAGAACACCTCGAACCCGCGCATCCGCCGGTAGCGGGCGATCAGGTCGGTGTGGGTGTAGGAGAACACGTGGCCCACGTGCAGCGACCCGCTGACCGTGGGCGGCGGGGTGTCGATCGAGTAGACCTCGGCGCGCTCCCGGCTGCGGTCGAACCGGTAGACCCCGGCGTCCTCCCATACCTGCGACCAGCGCGCCTCGATGCCGTCGATGGTCGGCTTCTCGGGGAGGCGGGCGGCCCCGGCCGGGCGGGGCTGCTGGGTCTGGTCGCTCATGGGGCGACATCCTAGGGAGCGCCGCGGCACCGGGCCGTCCCGCGTGGCGCCGTAGACTCACCGGCCGTGACCGCGACCGACCCCGCCGAGCGCCTGGGCGAGGTGGAGGCGGCGCTCGTGGCGCGCTGGCCCGAGAACGTGATCGAGCCCTCGCTGGAGCGCATGCGGGCCCTGGTGGACCTGCTGGGCGACCCGCAGCGGGCGTACCCGGTGATCCACGTCACAGGCACCAACGGCAAGACCTCCACGGCCCGGATGATCGAGGCCCTGCTGCGCGCCTTCGGCCTGCATACCGGTCTCTACACCAGCCCCCACCTCACCTCCGTGCGCGAGCGGATCCTGCTGGACGGCGACCCGATCGAGCCCGACCGCCTGGTGCGTGCCTACGACGAGGTGCTGCCGTACGCGCAGCTCGTGGACGCCCGCAGCGAGGCCGACGGGGGACCGGCGCTGTCCTTCTTCGAGCTGATGACGGCGCTGGCGTACGCGGCCTTCGCCGACGCCCCCGTCGACGTGGCCATCGTCGAGGTCGGCCTGGGCGGCACCTGGGACGCCACCAACGTGGCCGACGGCACCGTCGCCGTGGTGACCCCGGTCGACCTGGACCACACCGAGCTGCTCGGGGAGACGGCCGAGGAGATCGCGGGCGAGAAGGCCGGCATCGTCGCCCCCGACTCCGTCCTGGTCATGGCCCAGCAGCGTCCCGAGGTCGCCGAGGTGCTGCTCCGCCGCGCCGCCGACGTGGGCGCCGAGGTGACCCGCGAGGGCCTGGAGTTCGGCGTCCTGCAGCGGCTGGTGGCCGTCGGTGGCCAGCAGCTCACCCTGCGCGGCCTCGGCGGGGTGTACGACGACGTTCTCCTCCCGCTGTTCGGTCCGTTCCAGGCCCACAACGCCGCCGTCGCCCTGGCGGCCGTGGAGGTCTTCCTCGGCGGCGGGGCCCGCGAGCTCGACCCCGACCTCGTCCGCGCCGGTTTCGCCTCGGTCACCAGCCCGGGCCGGGTCGAGGTCGTCCGCCGCGGGCCGACCGTGCTCCTGGACGCGGCCCACAACCCGCACGGTGCGCGCGCCCTGGCGGAGGCCCTCACCGACTCCTTCGACTTCCGCCACCTGGTCGGCGTCGTCGCGGTGCTCGAGGGCAAGGACGCCCGCGGCCTGCTCGAGGCCCTGGAGCCCGTGCTCGCCGAGATCGTGGTCACCCAGAACTCATCTCCTCGCTGCCTGCCCGCCGACGACCTGGCGGCCGACGCGGTCGACGTGTTCGGCCCGGACCGGGTCGAGGTCGTCCTGCGGCTCGACGACGCGCTGGAGGCCGGCGTCCGGCTGGCCGAGGAGTCCGGCGAGTACGGCGGTGCCGGCGTCCTGGTCACCGGGTCGATCGTGACCGTCGGTGACGCCCGCCGCCTGCTGGTGGGGGAGCCTCCCGCGCCGCGCCGCGGCGAGCCCCCGCTGCGCCGCGGCGAGCCCCCGCCCCGCCGCGCCGAGGCCTCCCCGTGAAGGTGCTCTGCTCGTCGGTGCTGGCGTTCGAGGCGATCGTGGTGTTGCTGGCCATCCCGGTGGCGCTCAACTTCGGCTGGGGCTCCGACCGCACTGCGCTGGTCGTCGGGGGCGGGTTCACGCTGGCCCTCCTCCTCCTGCTGGCGATCGGCACTCTGCGCCGACCGTGGGGTCTCACCGCCGGCTGGGTCCTGCAGGCGGCCGTGATCGCCTGCGGGTTCGTCGTGCCGGCGATGTTCGTGCTCGGCGTGGTCTTCGCCGTGCTCTGGTGGGTCGCGATCCACTACGGCAGCCGCGGCGACGCGATCAAGGCGGCCCGGTCGGCGTCGTCGTGAGTCGTGCGCGCGACCCCGTCGACCTCACCGGATCCCCCGACCTCCCCGGTTCCCGTGGCTCCCGCGGCGGACGGCTGAACAGGCTGGGTCGCAACGGATCTCGCTGACGTCGTAGCTCCAATTTGTCGTTCGCGTCCCCGCGGAGGACCCAGCCTCCCTCGTGCACCTGGCGGTGGTGCCACCAGCACAGCCCGACGCAGTTGCCGGTGTTCGTCGGCCCGCCGCCGGCCCAGTGCACGACGTGGTGCACCTCGCGGATCGGGCTGGGGCACCCCGGCCATCGGCAGTGCCGGTCCCGGTGCTCGACCGCGATGCGCGTCCCGGTAGGGATGACCCGGGTGGCGCGGCCCACGTCGATCGGGATCCCGGCCGGGTCCAGCACCAACCGACGGACAGCGGCGTCGCAGCTCAGCCGCCGCACGGACTCCGGGGACGTGGGCACCCGTCCACGAGTCATGCCGTCTCCGCCCGGCCCGGTCGACCAGCCGAGACCGGTGGGCCAGCCGGGGCCCCCGCCACTCGCGGCCGCGTTGTCGGTCGCGAGCCCGAGCAGGGTCGGGGCGTCGAGGGTCAGGTGCACCACGGGCCGGGATCCGCGTCCGACGGGGAGCAGCAGGCGCCCGTCGTCGGTCAGGGCGGTCTCGGCGGCGTCCAGAACGCGACCCAGGGCCTCCAGGTAGCGCACCGCCCGCGGCACCGGCGCCGGGTCGGGGGCCGTCGGGTCGGGGGCCGTCGGGTCGGGGGTCGTGGCGTCCGACGTCCCTGCCGCGTCCGGCGTCGCGGCCTCTTCCGGCGTCGCGGCCTCGTCCGGCGGCGCGAGGGCCGCGTCCAGCACGGCGACGAGGCGGATCCCGAGGTCCGGCGGCAGGAACGCCGTCACGCGGACCCACCCGTCGTCGTGCACCGTGAGCCGCAGGCCGGCGCGGTCGCGCAGGGCTCTTTCGTCAGCGGCGTCCGCGGCGTCGGGGTCGATACGGAGGGTGAGCTCGGTCAGGAATCGGGCCAGCTCCCGCGGCGGCGCCTGCTCGGCGTAGTCGGCGATCACCTCGGCCGCCGCCTCCAGCGCGGGCCGCGTGGTCGGCGCCTTCCCCCACACCGAGGCCAGGACCCGCAGGTGGTCCGCGGTGACGGTTCCCCTCGCGAGCCGCTCGGCCATCACCGTGTGTTGGTCCACGAGGTGACCCAGGCCGATCCGGCGGCTGATATCCGCCTCTCCCGCAGTGGTTCTCGCCCGGAGCCATGCGCGCATGGTGCGGTGCCCGTCCAGGCCCCAGGCGCCGCTGTCGGCATACCTCGCGAGCACCCGGGCGTCCAGCGCCTCGACCCGGGCCAGCAGGCCGGGGAGCGCGAGCACCGCCCACTCCAGCTCGTCCTCGGCCAGGTCCGCGAGATCCACCGACAGGGCGTCGTCGAGGGCACCACGGACTGCCGCGAGCCGCGCGCGCACCGAGCCCGGACGGCTCACCGAGCCCGGGTCACGCAGCGTCTCCACCGACATGGCAGTCTCCGACGGCGATCGAGGACGGGGAACGGGGGTCCGCGTCTCGATCCCGAGGGCGTCGGGGCGAACCGTCCGACGCCAGCCATGTCGCCTCTAGGGGCACCGCGTCCGAGACCACAGTCTCGAACACATGTTCGACTCTAGTCGTCCCGCGCGGCGGCGTCAACCCCCACCCGCAGAGAATCTCGCGGCGGCGTCCCGGTTCACCGCACGGGACCGAGGCCGGATGGCCGCGGGCCCTGGCGCTGCGGGCCCTGGCGCTGCCGGCCGTGGCGCTGCCGGCCGTGGCGCTGCCGGCCGTGGCGCTGCCGGCCGTGGCGCTGCCGGCCGTGGCGCTGCCGGCCGTGGCGCTGCCGGCCGGGACGCTGCCGGCCGGGACGCTGCCGGCGCCGGCGCCGGGGCCGGGCCGTGCCGGCCGGTAGGCTCCCGCGCGGCCCGGCAGCCGCCGGCGAGAACCGCACCCTCACCCCCGGAGTACCCGTGTCCGAGCGCACTCTCGTCCTCGTCAAGCCCGACGGCGTGGCCCGCGGCCTGGTGGGGGAGGTGCTGGGCCGGATCGAGCGGAAGGGCTTCCGGCTGGTCGCGGCCGAACTGCGCACGCTCACCCGCGAGATCGCCGAGACCCACTACGGCGAGCACGTGGGCAAGCCGTTCTTCGAGGACCTCGTGGCGTTCATCACCTCGGGCCCGCTGCTCGCCGCGGTCATCGAGGGCCCGGACGCCATCGTCCAGTGGCGCACGATGATGGGCGCCACCAACCCGGTCAACGCCACCCCCGGCACGATTCGCGGCGACCTGGCCACCGAGACGCAGAACAACGTCACGCACGGCTCGGACTCCCCGGAGTCGGCGGCGCGCGAGATCGCCCTGTTCTTCCCCGGTCTCGCCTGACGTGGCCCCCCGCCGCGCCGCCCTCGTCGCGGGCAGCTCCCTCGTCGCCGGCGGGGTCGCCGCCTGGCAGTCCACCCGCCCGTCGCTGATGCCGTGGCCGCGGCCGGCCCAGGTCGCCGTCGCCGTCGTCTCCGGGCTCGGCGGCGCCCTTGCCGGTGCCGCTCTCGGCGGAGCCGCCGCACTGACGGTCCCGCGCCGACGAGCGGACGAGCCGGCGGCCGACGCCGGTGCGACCGTACGCCGCGCCGTGGGCCTCACTCTCGCCGGCGTGACGGCGGGAACCGTTGTGGCACAGGTGGTCAAGCGTGGCCGCGGTGTCCTGCTCGAGCGGCTGCTCGCCGACGGTCGTGGCACGGACCCCGGTTTCGCCACGCCCCCAACCGACGACGACGTATCCGGCTCGCCGGCGTCGTACGTGGACCACAGCAGCCTCGGCCGCGAGGGCCGCCGCTTCGTCGGCACCGCCACGACCGCCGATGTGATCGCCGCGGTCACGGGCCGGCCGCCGCGCTCCCGTCCCGTCCGCGTCTTCGTCGGCTGGGACTCCGCGGCCACCATCGACGACCGGGTCGACCTCGCGATCCGCGAGCTCGAGCGCACCGGCGGGTTCGACCGGTCCTGGCTGCTGGTCGAGAGCCCGGCGGGCACCGGCTACGCCAACCCCACCCCGGTCGACGCGATCGAGCTCTACACCGGCGGCGACGTGGCCTCGGTCGCCGTGGCCTACGGCCTGCTCCCGTCCTTCCTGTCCCTGAGCCGGGTCCCGATCGCCGCGGAGACCCAGCACCTGCTGCTGCAGCGCATCCACGAGGTGCTGGCCGACCGGCCCGTGGACCGCCGCCCGCGGCTGCTGCTGTACGGCGAGAGCCTCGGTGCGAAGGTGCAGCAGGCGGCCCTGCCCGCCGGCCTGGCGGACCTGGACCGGATCGGCGTCCACCGGGCGCTGTGGGTCGGTACGCCCGGCGGCCGCGAGGCCGATGCGTTCCGGCAGCGGCTGGTCGGCAACTTCGTCACGCTGGATCGTCCGGAGCAGATTCCTGTTGTGCGGCAAGAGGTTCCGGACGCGCGCGTGTGGTTCCTCGAGCACGACGGCGACCCGGTCCACCGGTTCCGGCCCGAGGTGGTCGCCCGCCGGCCGGAGTGGCTGGCCCCGGACCTGCCGCGCGGCCGCGGCGTCCCCGAGGACATGCACTGGCGGCCCGGGGTGACCTGGGTCCAGCTGCTCGCGGACACCATCTACGCCACCGACGTGAAGCCCGGCGACTTCCGCAGCGAGGGCCACGACTACCGGGCCGACCTCGCCGCGGTCGTCGCCGCCGCGTACGGCCTGGACGCCGACCCGGGGTTCCCCGCGCTGCTGGACCGGGTCGAGGAGCGGCTGCGCACCGCCGAGCGGGACCGCGCCGCCCGGATCGAGGGGTAGCCACCCACAAGTCGCACCCTCAACCTCAGGGTGAGATGTGACGAATGGTGCGGGAGTGAAGGCTGGGACTCGGCGTGGCCGAGCACCCCCCGGGCGCCGTACCATGGCTGCTCGCACGCGCCGCGGGCGCCACGTGCCCGCGTGCTCCCAACCCGGAAGGCCCTGGCTCCTCGCATGGCGAACAACCTGTCGTTCATCGGCCGTGACATGGCCGTCGACCTCGGCACCGCCAACACCCTGGTCTACGTCCGCGGCCGCGGCATCGTGCTCAACGAGCCCTCGGTCGTCGCCATCAACCAGAACAGCGGCGGCATCCTCGCCGTCGGGGTCGAGGCCAAGAAGATGATCGGTCGCACCCCGGGCAACATCGTCGCGATCCGCCCGCTGAAGGACGGCGTCATCGCCGACTTCGACACCACCGAGCGGATGCTGCGCTACTTCATCCAGAAGGTGCACAAGCGCCGCCACCTGGCCAAGCCCCGCCTCGTCGTCTGCGTCCCCTCCGGCATCACCGGGGTCGAGCAGCGCGCGGTCAAGGACGCCGGTTACGCCGCCGGAGCGCGCAAGGTCTACATCATCGAGGAGCCGATGGCCGCGGCGATCGGCGCCGGGCTGCCGGTGCACGAGCCGACCGGCAACATGGTCGTCGACATCGGCGGCGGCACCACCGAGGTCGCCGTCGTCTCCCTCGGTGGCATCGTCACGAGCATCTCCATCCGCGTCGGCGGGGACGAGCTGGACAACGCGATCATCCAGTACGTCAAGAAGGAGTACTCGCTCATGCTCGGCGAGCGCACCGCCGAGGAGATCAAGATGGCGATCGGGTCCGCGTTCCCGATCCCGGACGAGCCGCACGCCGAGATCCGCGGTCGCGACCTGGTCAGCGGTCTCCCGCGCACCGTCGTGGTCACTGCCGAGGAGATCCGCCGCGCGATCGACGAGCCGGTCAATGCGATCGTCGACGCCGTCAAGACGACCCTGGACCGTACGCCGCCGGAGCTGTCCGGCGACATCATGGACCGCGGCATCGTGCTCACCGGCGGCGGCGCGCTGCTCAAGGGTCTGGACGAGCGGCTGCGGCACGAGACCGGTATGCCGATCCTGATCGCCGACAACCCGCTGGACTGCGTCGCGCTCGGCTCGGGCAAGTGCGTGGAGGAGTTCGAGGCGCTGCAGCAGGTGCTCATCTCCGAGCCGCGTCACTGACGCGGCCCGCGTTCCCGGTAACCCACCACCCCTTCCCCCGCGCGCGACGGCGACGTACCTGCAGACACGATGAGGGACACCCGGCGCACCAGGCTCGTCCTGGGCCTGCTGCTGCTGGCGGCGCTCACCTTCGTGGTGCTCGACCTGCGGGCCGGCGAGGGCGGACCGCTGCAGCCGATCCGCTCCGCTGCCGCAACGGTCTTCGGGCCGCTCGAGCGGGCGGCGGCCACCGTCTTCGGACCGGTCGTCGGGTTCTTCGGCGACATCGGCTCGTTGGGCGACAAGGACGCCCAGATCGAGCAGCTTCGCCGCGAGAACGAGCAGCTGCGCGCCGACGCCAACACGTACGCCGCGGACAAGGCCCGCGCCGACCAGCTGGACGCGCTGCTGCGCGTCGCCGGGGCGGGGCAGTACAGAACCGTTCCCGCACAAGTGATTGCGGTCGGACCGGCGCAGGGATTCGCCTGGACGGTCACGATCGACGCGGGCGAGCAGGACGGCATCGCCCCGGAGATGACGGTCATCAACGGCGACGGCCTGGTCGGTCGCGTCGTCACCGTGGGGCCCGACACGGCGACCGTCGTGCTCCTCGTCGACACCACGACCTCCATCGGCGCGCGGATCGCGGGGTCCCAGGAGATCGGCATCCTGTCCGGCACCGGGCGGCAGGACGTGATGGAGCTGCAGCTGCTCGACCCGCTCGCCCCGGTCGAGCCGGGGGACCGGCTGGTGACCTTCGGCTCGCGCGGCGGCCGTCCCTACGCCCCCGGCATCCCGATCGGCGAGATCACCGAGGTCGCAGGGACTCCCGGCCAGCTGACGCGGGTCGCGACCGTGCGCCCGTTCGTCAACGTCTCCGCCCTGGACCTCGTCGGCGTGGTGACGGAGCCGCCGCGCACGGACCCGCGCGACTCCGTGCTGCCGCCGGTCCCGACGCCCAGCGCCACCCCCTCCCCGGCACAGACCCCCTCGACGGAGCCCGGCGCGACCGCCACCGACGGCACGGCAACCAACGGGGGCACCGGGCCCGAGCCCTCCCCGAGCGGGGGCTGACCGTGGCGTGGCGTCGCGGGCTGCTCGTCACGGCCCTGCTGGTCACGTCGGTGCTGGTCGAGCTCACCCTGCTCACCCGGCTCGGCCTGCCGGGCGCGACCCCGCCCCTGGTGCTGGTCACCGTGGCCGGGATCGCCCTGACCATGGGGCCCGGCGCCGGGTCGGTCTCCGGGTTCGCGGCGGGCCTGATCCTGGACCTGGTGCCCCCCGCCGACGGCACCGTCGGGCTGACGGCGCTCACCCTCGCCGCCGTGGGCTACGTGTGCGGGGTGGTGCTCGACCCCCACGACCGGCCGGTGCTGCCGACCCTGGCCGTCGTCGGCACCGCCGCGGGGGCGGCGGTCCTGCTGCGGGCCGCCGTCGCGGGCCTGGTGGGGGACACCCGGGTGCTGTGGGACGACGTCCCCTCGCTGGTGCTGTCCTCCGTGATCTACGCCGTGGTCCTGGCCCCGTTCGTGGTCCCCGTCGTCGGCTGGCTGGCCCGCCGCCTCGACGCGGTGCCGGCGGGGGCGTGAGGCGGGTGCAGGACACGTGATCCGTCTCACCCGCCCCAGCCGCCCCGGCCACCTGGGCGAGGAACCCCGCCAGGCCCCGGGTCGTCGTACCGTCGTTGCCGCCGACCGGGCCGGCCGACGCGTGCTGTCCCCGGTCGGTCGGGGCGCTGACCGGCGACCCCGCCGCCGAGCCCGGGAGACGTCGACGTGAGCGAGAGGTCCAACCTCCGGCTCGTCGTCCTCGGCGTGCTCGTGGTCTCCCTCATGGCGACCCTGCTCGGCCGGCTGTTCTACCTGCAGGTCATCAGCGGCGACACCTACCGCGCGGCCGCGGCCAACAACTCCACCCGCGAGGTGGTGACGCCCGCCGTGCGCGGCCTGGTACTCGACGCCCAGGGCCGGCCGATGGTGGCCAACCGGATCTCGCTGGTGGTGTCGGTGGACCGCACCGTCGTCGCCCGCGAGGAGGACGACGGCAAGGCGGTGCTCACCCGGCTGGCCAAGGCCCTCGGCACCGACTACCAGGCCGTGTACGACCGGATGCAGCTGTGCGGCACCCCGGGGGCCAAGCGGCCGCCGATCTGCTGGAACGGCTCGCCCTACCAGCCGATCCCGGTCGCGAAGGACGTCGACACCGAGACGGCGCTGCAGATCATGGAGCAGCGGGCGGACTACCCCGGGGTGCAGGCGCAGCTGGAGGCCGTGCGGGAGTACCCCTCGCCGTACGGCGTCAACGCCGCCCACCTCCTGGGCTACCTCGGTCCGGTCACCGAGCAGCAGCTGGAGGACCAGGGCGACACCGACAAGCCCGGACGCCTTCGTCGCAACGACCTCGTCGGTCGGACCGGCCTGGAGGACCAGTACGACACGCAGCTGCGCGGTGTGCCCGGCGTGAAGACCCTGTCCGTCGACCAGGCCGGACGGGTGACCGGCGTCGCCGGGGAGGTCGTCAGCAAGCCGGGCAACTACGTGGTCACCAACATCGACGCGCGACTGCAGTCGGTGGTCGAGCAGCAGCTCGCCGACGCGATCGAGCGGGCCAAGACCAACGGGTACGTCGGTGACTCCGGCGCCGCTGTCGTCGTGGACGTGCGCAATGGTCATGTCCTGGCGATGGCGTCGTACCCGACGTACGACCCCGGGGTTTGGGTCGGCGGCATCTCGAAGAAGGAGTACAAGCAGCTCGTCAACGCGAAGGCGCTGTCCTCCAACGCGATCCAGGGAACCTTCGCCCCCGGTTCGACCTTCAAGGTCATCAGCACCTCCGCGGCGGGTGTGGAGGGCTACCCGCTGTACGGCACTTACGACTGCCCGAGCAGCTACCAGGTCGGCCCCCAGACGTTCCGCAACTTCGAGTCCGCCGGCTACGGGCCCATCTCGCTGTCGCGCGCGCTCGAGGTGTCCTGCAACACGGTCTTCTACGGCATCGCCGACCGGATGTGGGCGGACGCCGGCGGCCTGGACGCGGGGCCGAACGCACCGGACCCGATCGCGGAGACCGCGAAGGCGTACGGCCTGGGCAGCCCGACCGGCATCGACCTGCCGGACGAGCGCCGCGGTCGCGTGGGCGGCCGGAAGTTCAAGCAGCAGAACTGGGAGCAGCTGCGGGACACCTGGTGCCGCAACGCCGAGCTGGGCTACCCCGAGACGCGCAAGACCGATCCCGCGCTCGCGGACTACTACACCGCGCTGGACAAGGAGAACTGCGAGGACGGCTACATCTGGCGCGAGGGTGACGCGCTCAACGCCGCGATCGGCCAGGGCGACACGGCGGTGACGCCGCTGCAGATGGCGATGGTCTACGCGGCCGTCGCCAACGGCGGGACCCTGTGGCAGCCGGAGGTGGCCCGGGCGATCATGAGCAGCACCGGGGACGTGGTGAAGGAGTTCAAGCCCAAGTCGCGCGGCAAGGTCAAGGTCCCCAAGTCGACCATCGCCTTCCTCCAGGACGCGCTGCCCGGCGTGACGACGGACGGCAGCGGCCGGGCCCCGTTCGAGGGCTTCCCGCTGGACCAGATCCCGGTGGCGTCGAAGACCGGTTCGGCCCAGGTCACCGGGGACAAGCCGTCGACCTCCTGGTTCGCCTCGTACGCGCCGGCCAACGACCCGCAGTACGCGATCGTGATGATGGTGACGCAGGGCGGCACCGGCTCGGGGACCTCCGGCCCGAGCGTGCGCGGCATCTACGAGGCGCTGTTCGGGGTCAAGGGCGACACCGTCAACCCCAAGCGCAGCGTGCTGTACGGCGGCGAGCCCGCGACCACCCTGCCCACCATCAACCAGGACGGGACCCCGGTGACCCCGGAGGGCGACATCGTGCCGGGGCCGGAGTCCGCGCCGCCCGGAGCGAAGCTGGTGTCCCCGTCGCCGTCGACCGACGGGCCGGCCGCCGGTGCCGCCGATCCCGGGGCGACCACCGACCCCGGCGCGACCGGCGACGGGACCGGGGACGGCACCGCGCCGGCCCCGGGCGCCACCGAGCCCGGGGCGGTCTACGACGGGGCGAGCCCCGCGCCGCCGGACCAGGCGGCCCTGCTGGCGCCCGGGCTGCTCCTGCTCGGTGCCGGCGGCCTGCGGCTGACCGGGCGACTGACCCGTCGACGACGGAGGTCCGGCTGATGGCGCACGGATACCCCGCCACCTTCACCCGGACCGCGCCCGCCGGCCGGCCGGAGGAGAAGACCTCCTACTGGCGACGGCTGGACTGGGTGCTGCTGCTGGCGACACTGGCCCTCAGCGGGCTCGGCTCCCTGCTGGTCTGGTCCGCCAGCCGCACCGACCTGGCCGCCGCGGCCGGCGACCCCCAGTCGTTCCTGAAGAAGCACCTGCTCAACATCGCGATCGGGATCGTCCTGGGGCTGCTGGTCTCGCGGATCGACCACCGGCTGCTGCGCGCCTACACCCCGCTGCTCTACGTCGCGTCGATCGTCGGCGTGCTGCTGGTCTACTCGCCGCTCGGCACGAGCGTGGCGGGGGCGCGCGCGTGGATCAAGCTGCCGGCGGGGTTCACGCTGCAGCCGTCCGAATTCGCGAAGATCGCCATCATCCTGGTGATGGCCATGGTCCTGGCCGAGAAGCGCGACGCGGAGAGCGAGCCGCGCGACCGCGACGTGCTGCTGTCCCTGGTGCTGGCCGCCGTCCCGATCGTGCTGGTGCTGGCCCAGAACGACACCGGCACCGTGCTGGTGATGTGCACCATCGTGCTGTCCATCGTCGCGGTGTCCGGCGCCAAGACCCGATGGGTCCTCGGGCTGATCCTCGCCGCCGTCGTCGGCGTCCTGCTCGTCATCCAGCTCGGCCTGCTGCAGCAGTACCAGGTGGAACGGCTCACCTCCTTCGTCGACCCGGAGGCCGATGCCGGTGCCTCCGCGTACAACGCCAACCAGGCGCGGATCGCGATCGGTGGCGGCGGCCTGCTCGGTCGAGGCCTGTTCGAGGGTCCCCAGACGCAGGGCAACTTCGTCCCCGTCAACGAGAGCGACTTCGTCTTCACCGTCGCCGGGGAGGAGCTCGGCTTCGTCGGCGCGTCCGTCCTGCTGCTGCTGCTCGGCGTCATCCTGTGGCGCGGGCTGCGGATCGCGATGCGCGCCGACGACCTGTTCGGCCGGCTGGTGGCCACCGGGGTCGTCGCCTGGCTGACGTTCCAGACGTTCGAGAACATCGGCATGAACCTCGGGATCATGCCGGTCACCGGGGTGCCGCTGCCCTTCGTGTCGTACGGCGGCACGTCGATGTTCGCCGGGTGGATCGCGATCGGGTTGCTGGAGAACGTCCACATCCGCAGCAAGGAGTGACCGCGCCGAGTGGGCGCCCCCGGAGCCCCGGGTTACCCTCGTGCGAATTCCCCGTCCCGCGACATCCCCCGTCCCGCCGGAGGACCCCCGCTCATGCCGGTCGAGTCCGTGTTCCCCCGACTCGAGGCGCTGCTCCCGTCGGTGCAGAAGCCGATCCAGTACGTCGGCGGCGAGCTCAACGCCGTGGTCAAGGACTGGGATGCGACGTCGGTCCGCTGGGCCCTGATGTACCCCGACGCCTACGAGGTCGGCGCCCCCAACCAGGGCGTGCAGATCCTGTACGAGGTCCTCAACGAGGCTGACGACGTCCTGTGCGAGCGGACCTACGCCGTCTGGCCCGACCTCGAGGCGCTGATGCGCGAGCACGGCGTCCCGCAGTTCACCGTCGACGCGCACCGTCCGGTGGGGGAGTTCGACCTACTCGGGGTGTCGTTCTCCACCGAGCTCGGCTACACCAACCTGCTCACCGCGCTGGACCTGGCGGGGATCCCGCTGCTCGCGGCCGAGCGGGGCGACCGCGACCCGGTCGTGGTGGCCGGCGGGCACGCGGCCTTCAACCCGGAGCCGATCGCGGACTTCGTGGACGCCGCGGTCCTGGGGGACGGCGAGCAGGCGGTGCTGCAGATCACCGACGTGGTCCGCGCCTGGAAGTCGGAGGGCTCGCCGGGCGGCCGGCCCGAGCTGCTGCTGCGGCTGGCCGCGACCGGTGGCGTCTACGTACCCCGCTTCTACGACGTCGACTACCTGCCCGACGGGCGGATCCACCGGGTCGCGCCCAGCCGGCCCGAGGTCCCCTGGCGGGTGGCCAAGCACACCCTGATGGACCTCGACGAGTGGCCGTATCCCAAGGCGCCCCTGGTCCCGCTCGCGGAGACCGTGCACGAGCGGATGAGCGTGGAGATCTTCCGCGGCTGCACCCGCGGCTGCCGCTTCTGCCAGGCCGGCATGATCACCCGCCCGGTCCGGGAGCGCAGCATCACCGGAGTCGCCGAGATGGTGGACAACGGGTTGCGGCGCACCGGCTACGAGGAGGTGGGCCTGCTCTCGCTCAGCAGCGCCGACCACTCCGAGATCGCCGACCTGGCCCGCGGGCTGGCGGACCGGTACGAGGGCACCGAGACCGCGCTGAGCCTGCCGAGCACCCGTGTCGACGCGTTCAACGTGGACCTGGCCAACGAGCTGTCCCGCAACGGGCGGCGCAGCGGCCTGACCTTCGCCCCCGAGGGCGGCAGCGAGCGCCTGCGCAAGGTCATCAACAAGATGGTCACCGAGGACGACCTGATCCGGACCGTGACCACCGCGTACGCCGCCGGCTGGCGCCAGGTGAAGCTCTACTTCATGTGCGGGCTCCCGACGGAGACCGACGAGGACGTGCTGCAGATCGCGACCCTGGCCCGCCGGGTGATCCAGGCCGGCCGCGAGGTGACCGGGCGGCGGGACATCCGCTGCACCGTGAGCATCGGCGGCTTCGTGCCCAAGCCGCACACGCCGTTCCAGTGGGCGGCGCAGCTCGACCACGAGACCACCGACGCCCGACTGGCCCGGCTGCGGGACGACATCCGGCAGGACCGCAGCTACGGCAAGGCGATCGGCTTCCGCTACCACGACGGCAAGCCCGGGATCGTCGAGGGCCTGCTGTCGCGCGGCGACCGGCGGGTCGGCTCGGTGATCCGTGCCGCGTGGGAGGACGGAGCCCGCTTCGACGGCTGGAGCGAGCACTTCTCCTTCGAGCGCTGGATGCAGGCCGCGGAGCGGGCGCTGGCGGACGAGCCGGTGGACGTGGACTGGTACACCACCCGCGAGCGCGACCACACCGAGGTGCTGCCCTGGGACCACCTCGACTCGGGGCTGGACCGGGACTGGCTGTGGGAGGACTGGCAGGACGCGCTGGCCGAGACCGAGGTCGAGGACTGCCGGTGGTCGCCCTGCTTCGACTGCGGGGTCTGCGACCAGATGGGAACGGAGATCCAGATCGGGCCCACCGGCCGCACCCTGCCGCTCACCGTGATCGCCCCCGGCGGGACGGGCGCGTGAGCCGCCAGCCCGACCGCGACGTCGCGCCCCCGGTCCAGCGGCTGCGGCTGCGGTACGCCCGGCGCGGCCGGCTGCGGTTCTCCAGCCACCGCGACTTCCAGCGCGCGTTCGAGCGGGCGCTGCGGCGGGCCGACGTGCCGATGGCCTACAGCGCCGGGTTCAGTCCGCACCCGAAGGTCTCGTACGCCAACGCGGCCCCGACCGGGACCGCCAGCGAGGCCGAGTACCTCGAGATCGGCGTGGTCCGGGCGTGCGACCCGGATCGGCTGCGGGACGACCTGGACCGGGCGCTGCCGCCGGGCCTGGACGTGCTCGACGCCGTCGTGGTGCGCACCCCGGACCTGGCCGGACGGCTGGAGGCCAGCGAGTGGCGGCTGGAGCTGCCCGGGGTGCCCCCGGGCCGGGCGGCCGAGGCGGCCCAGGCACTGCTGGCCGTCGACGAGGTGGAGGTCGAGCGGCTGACCAAGAACGGCCGACGCCGGTTCGATGCGCGCGGCCCGGTCCTGCTCCTCGAGGCCCTCGAGGTCGAGGCCGACCCCGCGCGTGCCGCTGATGTCGCTGCCGGGTCCACGGCCGGCGACTGTGCGATACTGCGCCTGGTCGTGCGGCACGTCACACCGTCCGTCCGACCCGACGACGTTCTCGCCGCCCTGCGGCAGGTGGCCGACCTCGCGCCGCCGGTCCCACCCCTGGTGACCCGGCTGGCGCAGGGGCCGCTGGCCGCGGACGGCCGGTCCGTGGGTGACCCGCTGGCTCCCGACCGGAGTGGCGCGCAGCCCGCCGGATCCGGAGGGGCCGTCGTCGGCGCCTGACCGGCGCGGCCGTTGTCGGCCCGCGTGCGGTTCGGGCGCGTCCCACGCAGGCTTGCGTGCCGGTCCGCCGGCACGACGACGGGTCCTCGAGCGGCGCCCCGTGCGCCCGAGGACCGTGACAGGAGTACGTCGCGATGAGTGACGAGCAGACCAGTACCACCCCCGACGCGACCGAGCGCCGCGTCCGCCGCCGGCGCGCGGCCTCCCGCCCGGCGGGACCCCCGCCGGCGGCGCCCCCCGACCAGGCGGGCGGTCCCGACGCCCCCACGGGGACCGCCCCGGGCGGATCGTCGCCCGCCGAGTCCGAGGCGGTCGGGACGACGTCCCGCCGTCGGACGGCCAAGGCGGCCGCCGAACCGGCCGCGAAGGCGACGGCGAAGAAGACCGCCGCGAAGAAGGCGGAGCCGGCGAAGAAGGCCGCGGCGAAGAAGGCGGAGCCGGCGAAGAAGACCGCCGCCAAGAAGACCGCCGCGAAGAAGAGTGCCGCGGCCGACGCCGCGGCCGCGGAGGGCTCGGGCGAGCAGGCCTCCGCGCCCACGCCCGACGAGTCTCCCGCGCCCCGACGGCGTTCCCGTCGGGCGGCGGCCCCCGCCGAGCCGGCGGACGGCGGCGAGGCGCCGTCGGAGGCACCCGCGGCGGCGCCGACGGCGCGACGCCGGTCCCGGGCCGCGAAGGCCGCCGAGCCGGCCGAGCCTGCCCGGTCGGCCGAGGCTGACGGCGGCTCCACTGCCGCGCCGCTGTTCCAGGCGCCGGCGGCGCTGTTCCAGCCACCCGCGGACGAGGACACGAAGCCCGGCACGGGCACGAGGCGCCGCGGCAAGGCGGCCGCGGGCGGGTCCGACGCGGCGGAGGAGACCGCTGAGCAGGCGGACACCGACATCGCGGGGACGGACACCGACCAGGCCGACGAGGAGGGGGCCGAGCAGGAGGGCACCCGGCGGCGCCGTCGGCGCCGGGGCGGTCGAGGCCGACGCCGCAGTGGCGGCGACGCCGGTGGCGACTCCGGCGGCGACGCGACCGAGGGCGAGCCGTCCGCGGAGGGCGAGGCCACCGCGGCGCCCGAGGCGGGACCGACCGAGGAGGCCGGTGAGGACGAGGGCGGCAGTGCCGGCACCCGTCGGCGCCGGCGCCGGCGCCGCAAGGGGTCCGACGGCGACGTCGAGCCCGGGGACGACCCGCCGAACACCGTGGTCAAGGTCCGCGAGCCGCGCTCGCGCAGCGGCGAGGTCACGTCGCTGAAGGGCTCCACCCGGCTCGAGGCGAAGAAGCAGCGCCGCCGCGAGGGCCGCGAGGCGGGCCGCCGGCGCGTCCCGATCCTCACCGAGTCCGAGTTCCTGGCCCGCCGCGAGTCGGTGGACCGGGTCATGGTCATCCGGCAGGAAGGCGACCGCACCCAGATCGCCGCCCTCGAGGACGGCGTTCTGGTCGAGCACTACGTCACCCGCGGCGGGTCCTCGTCGATGGTGGGCAACGTCTACCTCGGCAAGGTGCAGAACGTGCTGCCGTCCATGGAGGCCGCGTTCGTGGACATCGGCCGGGGCCGCAACGCGGTCCTGTACGCCGGCGAGGTCAACTGGGACGCCGCGGGCCTGGAGGGCCAGCCGCGCCGGATCGAGTTCGCGCTGAAGTCCGGCGACTCGGTGCTGGTCCAGGTCACCAAGGACCCCATCGGCCACAAGGGCGCCCGGCTGACCAGCCAGATCTCCCTGCCCGGCCGCTACCTGGTGTACGTCCCCGACGGCTCGATGACCGGGATCAGTCGCAAGTTGCCCGACACCGAGCGCAGCCGGCTCAAGGGCATCCTCAAGCGGGTCGTGCCCGACGACGCGGGCGTCATCGTGCGCACCGCCGCGGAGGGCGCGAGCGAGGACGAGCTGGCCCGCGACGTCGGCCGGCTGGCGCAGTCATGGACCGACATCTCCGCCAAGGCCACGACCGCCAGCGCCCCGGCGCTGCTCTCCAGCGAGCCGGACCTGGCCATCAAGGTCGTCCGCGACATGTTCAACGAGGACGTCAGCCGGCTGGTGGTGTCCGGTGACGGTGCCTGGCGGCAGGTGAACGAGTACGTCACCTCCGTGGCTCCGGACCTGGAGGACCGGCTCAGCAAGTGGGTCGGCCCCGGCGACGTGTTCGCGGAGTACCGCATCGACGAGCAGCTGACCAAGGGGCTGGACCGCAAGGTGTGGCTCCCCAGCGGCGGCTCGCTGGTGATCGACCGGACCGAGGCCATGACGGTCATCGACGTCAACACCGGGAAGTTCACCGGGCAGGGCGGCAACCTCGAGGAGACCGTCACCCGCAACAACCTCGAGGCCGCCGAGGAGATCGTCCGGCAGCTCCGGCTGCGGGACATCGGCGGGATCATCGTCGTCGACTTCATCGACATGGTGCTGGAGAGCAACCGCGAGCTGGTGCTGCGCCGGCTGCTGGAGTGCCTGGGCCGGGACCGGACCAAGCACCAGGTGGCGGAGGTCACCTCGCTGGGGCTGGTCCAGATGACGCGCAAGCGCATCGGCCAGGGGCTGCTGGAGGTGTTCGGCGAGACCTGCGAGCACTGCAACGGCCGGGGCATCCGGGTGTCCCTGCACCCGGTGCCCGGCTCCGATCACGGGGGCAACGGCGGTCACGGTTCCGGCGGCAACGGTTCCGGCGGCAACGGTTCCGGCGGCAACGGTTCCGGCGCCAGCGGCGCCCCCGGCGGCAGCGGTTCCGGCGGCAGCGCCGGGTCCGGGCGCAAGCGTCGCCGCGGCAGCGGGGTGGACCCGGCGGACGTGGCCGCCCGAGCGCTGGCGTCCCGGTCCGACGGCGAGGCCGGGACGGACGGTCCCGACGACCGGGCCGCCGAGGTCGACGCCCCCGAGGTCGAGGCCCCCGAGGCTGAGGCCCCCGAGGTCGAGGCCCCCGAGGCTGAGGCCCCCGAGGTCGAGGCCCCCGAGGTCGAGGCCCCCGAGGCTGAGGCCCCCTAGGTCGAGGCCCCCGAGGTCGAGGCCCCCGAGGCTGAGGCCGCGGAGGTCGAGGCCCCCGAGGCTGAGGCCGCGGAGGTCGAGGCCGTGGAGGTCGACGCCATGGAGGTCGAGACGCCGGACGCTGCCGAGCCCGACCCGGCCGCGGTTTGACCCGGGAGCGGCCCGCTCCGTACCCTTGACCCTCGGTGCCTACGGCACCACCGCACCCGTGCGCCCGCCCCGCGGATCCCTCCGTGGTCGCGGCCGGGGTGCCCCGATCGATCCCGAGGAGACACCCGGTGTACGCCATCGTCCGCGCCGGCGGCCGTCAGGAGAAGGTCGCTGTCGGCGACGTGCTCGAGCTCGACCGCGTCAGCGGCGAGCCCGGCTCGACCGTCACGCTTCCGGCGCTCCTGCTGGTCGACGGCGAGTCCGTGACCACTGACCCGAAGGCGCTGTCCGGCGTCGCCGTGACCGCCGAGGTGGTCGCGCACACCAAGGGCCCCAAGATCGACATCCTCCGGTACAAGAACAAGACCGGCTACCGTCGCCGCATGGGCCACCGCCAGGCGCTGTCGCAGGTGCGGGTCACCGCCATCGAGACGGGGAAGTGACGCATGGCTCACAAGAAGGGTGCGTCCAGCACCAAGAACGGCCGCGACAGCAATGCCCAGCGCCTCGGCGTGAAGCGCTTCGGCGGCCAGCAGGTCAACGCCGGCGAGATCATCGTCCGCCAGCGCGGCACCCACTTCCACCCCGGTGACAACGTGGGGCGCGGCGGCGACGACACCCTGTTCGCCCTGGCCGACGGCCAGGTCGCGTTCGGGACCCGTCGGGGCCGGCGGGTCGTCAGCATCGTCACCGAGTGACACGCTGCGTCCGCGCGACCAGCTGACCTCAGCACTGAGCTGACCTCGACACAGAGCATCCTCGAGGAGGCGGGCCCGGTCCGGGCCCGCCTCCTCGCGTCCCCGGGAGCGGCCGCATGACGACCTTCGTCGACCGCGTCACCCTGCATGTCGCCGCGGGCAACGGGGGCAACGGCTGTGCGTCCATCCACCGGGAGAAGTTCAAGCCGCTCGGCGGCCCCGACGGGGGCAACGGCGGCCGGGGCGGCGACGTGATCCTGGTCGTCGACCCCAGCGTGAGCAGCCTGCTGGACTACCACCGCTCCGCGCACCGCCGGGCCGGGCACGGCAAGGCCGGGCAGGGCTCGCACCGGCACGGGGCGGACGCGGACGACCTGGTCCTGTCCGTCCCCGACGGCACCGTGGTGACCACCGAGGACGGCGAGGTCCTCGCCGACCTGGTCGGTCCCGGGACCTCGTACGTCGCCTCCCGCGGCGGTCGCGGTGGCCTCGGCAACGCCGCGCTGGCCTCGCCGCGCCGCAAGGCACCGGGGTTCGCGCTGCTCGGCGAGCCGGGGGAGTCCGCGGACCTGGTGCTGGAGCTGAAGACCGTGGCCGACGTGGCGCTGGTCGGCTACCCCAGCGCCGGCAAGTCCAGCCTGGTCGCCGCGCTGTCCGCCGCCCGACCCAAGGTGGCCGACTACCCCTTCACCACCCTGGTCCCGCACCTGGGCGTGGTCCGCGCGGGGGACGTGGTGTTCACCGTGGCGGACGTACCCGGCCTCATCCCGGGCGCCAGCCAGGGCAAGGGGCTGGGGCTGGAGTTCCTGCGGCACGTGGAGCGCTGCTCGGTGCTGGTCCACGTGCTGGACTGCGCCACCCTGGAGCCCGGCCGCGACCCGATCCACGACCTGGACGTGATCGAGTCCGAGCTGGCCGCGTACGGGGGGCTGGAGGGCCGGCCGCGGCTGGTCGCCCTCAACAAGGTCGACGTCCCCGACGCCCGGGACCTGGCCGAGCTGGTCCGGCCCGACCTGGAGGCGCGTGGCCTGCCGGTGTTCGAGATCTCCGCGGCCACGCACGAGGGGCTGCGCCCGCTGACCTTCGCGATGGCCGCCGAGGTCGTCGCCCACCGCGCCGCGGAGGGCCCCGCCACCGCGCCGCGGGTGGTCATCACGCCGGCTCCGGTCGACGACTCCGGCTTCACGGTCACCCGCGAGGGGGACCTGTACCGCGTGCGCGGCGCCCGGCCGGAGCGCTGGGTGCGGCAGACCGACTTCTCCAACGACGAGGCGGTCGGCTACCTCGGCGACCGGCTGGCCCGGCTCGGGGTGGAGGAGGAGCTCCTGCGCGCCGGGGCGGAGGCCGGCTGCACGGTCGTCATCGGGGGTGACGACGACGCGGTCGTCTTCGACTGGGAGCCGACGGTGGCCGCCGGCGACGCCGCTCACCACGGGCCGCGCGGGACCGACCACCGGGTCGAGGGCCGATGAGCCCCGCGGCCGCGCTGCGCCGCCAGGTGGCCGGTGCCCGGCGGGTCGTGGTGAAGATCGGGTCCTCCTCGCTCACCCGCCGCGGCGGCGGCCTGGACCCGGCCCGGGTGGACGCGCTCGTCGAGGCCCTCGCGCTGCGCGCGCTCGGCGGCGCGCAGGTCGTGCTGGTGTCCAGCGGAGCCATCGCCACCGGCTTCCCGTCCCTGGGGCTGCAGCGCAGGCCGCGGGACCTGGCGACCCAGCAGGCGGCCGCCAGCGTCGGGCAGGGGATGCTGCTGGCGCACTACGCGGGCGCGTTCGGCCGGCACGGCATCACCGTGGGGCAGGTGCTGCTCACCGCTGAGGACGTCACGCGGCGCGCGCACTACCGCAACGCCCAGCGCACGCTCTACCGGCTGCTGGAGCTCGGGGTGCTGCCGGTCGTCAACGAGAACGACACGGTGGCCACCGACGAGATCCGCTTCGGCGACAACGACCGGCTCGCCGCGCTGGTGGCCCACCTCGTGCACGCCGACGCCCTGGTCCTGCTGTCCGACGTCGACGGGCTGTACGACGGCCCGCCCGGTCGGGCCGGGGCGCAACTGGTCCCCGAGGTGCGGGAGGCGGGCGACCTCGCCCGCGTCACCGTGCGCGGAGCCGGTGCGGTCGGGCTCGGCGGCATGGTGACCAAGGTCGAGGCGGCGCGGATCGCCACCGCCGCGGGCGTCCCCGTGGTCCTCGCCTCGGCGGCCCAGGCCGGAGAGGCGCTGGCCGGGGACGTCGTCGGGACGCTGTTCCACCCCACCGGGGCGCGCACCCCCACCCGGTTGCTGTGGCTGGCCCATGCGACGACGCCGCGCGGGCGGGTGTGGCTGGATCCCGGTGCCGTCGACGCGGTCGTCCGCCGCCGGCTGTCCCTCCTGCCGGCCGGTATCACCGCCGTCGACGGGAGCTTCAGCGCCGGGGACCCGGTCGACCTTCTGGACCAAACCGGCCACGCCGTGGCCCGCGGGCTGGTCAACTTTGATGCGTCGGAACTGCCCGGACTGCTCGGACGCTCCACCCGGGAGCTCGCCCGGGAGCTGGGCCCGGCGTACGAGAGGGAGGTCGTCCACCGCGACGACCTGGTCGTGCTCGGCACGTGACAGGAGGAGGTGGCCGTGACCGGACTGCACGCGGCCGGCGGCGGCGTCCGCCCCGAGACCTCCAGCACGATGTGGCACGTCACCCTCACCCTGTCCGGGACCTCGGTGCCGTCCGCGGCCATCCGCAGCGCGTTGGAGCGGCTGGCGCACGAGCACCCGTTCCTGCTCGCCGGACGGTACGCACCCGACCGGGCGGAGGTCCGGTACTGGGAGGAGGCGCCGACGGCGCAGGTCGTGGCCGACCTCGCGCTGCGGCTGTGGGGCGAGCACAAGGCCAGCTGCGACCTGCCGGACTGGCGCGTCGTGGGGCTGGAGGTCGTGGACCGCGACACGTTCCACCAGCGCGGCCGGTCGGCCCACTCCGCCGGGGGGCTCGTGGTCGCCGGCGGCGTGACGCCGTTCTGACGTGACGCCGTTCTGATCGAGCCGACCCACCCCCGTACCCTCGGCGCATGAGCGACGACCGCGACCTCGTCATCGAGTGCGCCCGGCGCGGCCGGTCCGCGGCCACCGTGCTGCGCCAGCTGACCCGCGACCAGAAGGACGCGGCGCTGCGCGCCATGGCCGACGCGCTGGTCGGTGACCTCGGCCCGATCCTGGCGGCCAACGAGCGTGACGTCGCCCGCGCCCGCGACGCGGGGACGTCGGAGGCGATCGTCGACCGGCTCACCCTCACCGAGGCCCGGCTGACGGCCATCGCGGACGCGCTGCGCGACGTGGCCGAGCTGCCCGACCCCGTTGGCGAGGTGGTCCGCGGCTACACGCTGCCCAACGGCCTGCAGGTGCGCCAGGTCCGCGTCCCGATCGGCGTCGTGGGCATGGTCTACGAGGCGCGCCCCAACGTCACCGTGGACGCGGCGGGACTGTGCCTGAAGAGCGGCAACGCCGCGCTGCTGCGCGGGTCCAGCTCCGCGCACGAGAGCAACCAGGCGCTGGTCGCGGCGATGCGGTCGGCGCTGGCGGGTACGGACGTGCCCGAGGACGCGGTCCAGCTGGTGCCGGGCACCTCGCACGAGTCGGTGAAGCACCTGATGACCGCGCGGGGGCTGGTGGACGTGCTGATCCCGCGCGGTGGCGCGGGCCTGATCCGCAGCGTCGTCGAGGGCTCCACCGTGCCGGTCATCGAGACCGGCGTGGGCAACTGCCACGTCTACGTCGACGCCGACGCCGACCTGGACAAGGCCGTCGCGATCCTGGTCAACGCGAAGACCCAGCGGGTGAGCGTGTGCAACGCGGCCGAGACGTTCCTCGTGCACGCCGACATCGCGGCGGACTTCCTCCCACGGGCGCTGGAGGCGTTGCGCGACAAGGGGGTCACCGTCCACGGCGACGACCGGATGGCCGCGGCCGCGGCGTCGGCGGGGATCGCGTTCGCGCCGGTGACCGACGACGACTGGGCTGCGGAGTACTACTCCCTCGACATCGCCGCAGGGGTCGTCGACTCCCTGGACGAGGCTCTGGAGCACATCCGTCGCTGGTCGTCCGGGCACACCGAGGCGATCGTCAGCGACTCGCAGTCCGCCGTACGTCGGTTCGTGGCCGGCGTGGACTCCGCGGCCGTCATGGTCAACGCCTCGACCAGGTTCACCGACGGCGGGGAGTTCGGCTTCGGGGCGGAGATCGGGATCTCCACCCAGAAGCTGCACGCGCGGGGACCGATGGGGCTGACCGAGCTGACCACGACCACGTTCGTCGTCACCGGCGACGGGCACGTGCGGGAGTGAGCCGCCGGCGGCCGACGTCGGCCGCTACAGTGGCCGCCGACGTCGGGCCGGACGGGCCCGGCCCCGCACGAGGAACCAGGGGACCAGCATGGGCGTGGTGGCGGCGGCGATCCGGCTCAGTGAGGAGGCCGGCGGGCACGAGGCCGGTCAGGTCTCCCCGTACGTCTTCGGGGGATTCGCCTTCGTGGCGCTGTGCCTGCTGCTCGTCGTCACGATGATGGTCAACGTCGACAACTGAGCGGCGCCACCTGATCCACCCCACCGCTCGGCCCTCCCGGCCCCGACGCGACCCGGGATATCGTCGCCCTCGTGCGGCGCAGGGTGGGGGTCATGGGGGGCACGTTCGACCCGGTGCACCTCGGGCATCTGGTGGCCGCCTCTGAGGTCGCCCACCGCTTCGCGCTCGACGAGGTGGTCTTCGTCCCCACCGGGGCGCCCTGGCAGAAGTCCGACCGGCAGGTGTCCGACGCCGAGGACCGCTACCTGATGACCGTGGTGGCCACCGCGTCCGACCCCCGGTTCCGCGTCAGCCGGGTCGACATCGACCGGGACGGGCCCACGTACACCGCCGACACGCTGCGCGACCTGCGCGGGGAGTACGGCCCGGATGCGGAGTTCTTCTTCATCACCGGGGCGGACGCGCTGGCCCGGATCCTCACCTGGCGCGACCCGCACGAGGTGCTTGACGAGGCACACCTGGTGGGGGTGACCCGGCCCGGACACCCGCTGGAGGACCCGGGGCTGCCGCCGGGGACCGTGACCCTGGTGGAGGTCCCCGCGCTGGCGATCTCCTCCAGCGACTGCCGGGAGCGGGTCGCCCGCGGCGAGCCGATCACCTACCTGGTGCCCGAGGGGGTCGAGCGCTACGCCGCGAAGCGCGGCCTGTACCGGGACCCCCGGTGAACCGCCGTCCGGCGGTCGCCGGGCGGCCCCACGGGGGCACCGGCGCCACCAGCGGGCGGATCGTGGCCGTCGTGGCGGTCATCGCGGTGGCTGTCGTGGCCGTCACCTGGTGGCTCTCGCGGCCGTCGGACCCCCCGCCGCCGACCGCGTCACCCAGCCCGAGCGGCACGGCCACCCCGGACCCGGTGCAGCGGACCCTGCTGCTGCAGGTGCGCGACGACGACCAGCTCGCGGTCGACAACGTGCTGATCGGCTCCGGCGGCGCCCCGGACCGGGCCGCGTTCCTGTACCAGCCGGGGGGCCTGCTGGTGTCCGTCCCGGGCGCCGGCACGCTGCCGCTGGCGGAGGCGTCGCAGCTGTCCGACACGCTCGCCTCGGTGCAGGCCGTGTCCGACCTGCTCGCGGTCCGCGTCGACGGTGGCTTCGTGATGGACCGGCTGGCGTTCGCCGGGCTGGTGGACGCCGTCGGGGGCGTGTCCGTGCAGTCCCGCCGCGACCTGGTCGTGACCGACGACGCCGGTGAGCCGGTCGTCGTCATCCCTGCGGGGGCGCGCACGCTGGACGGCGTCGCCGCGTCCTACTACGTGACCGTGCTGATGCCGGACGAGCCGGAGAGCGCCCGGATCGCGCGGTTCTCCGACGTCCTCGTCAAGGTCCTCGCCGCGCTGCCCGACGACCCGGACCTGCTGCGCCAGCTGCTCACCGGGCTCGGCGCCCTCGCCCGGTCGACCGTGCCGACCGAGGAGGTGGCCGACTTCCTGCTGTCGGTGCAGGGGGAGATCCTGGGCGAGCGCTCGGTCGACGAGACGCTGCGCACCGTGGCCCTGGTGGTCGACGAGGAGACCGCCTACCTGCCCCGCCAGCCGGATGCCACCGCCCAGGTCGCCAGGCTGTTCCCCGACGCCGCGCTCACCACCGCCGACGGCGCCCCGCCTCGGGTGCTCGTCCTCGACTCCGGAGCCACGCCCGAGGGTCTCGACCTCGTGCGCGACGCGGTGGCGGAGACGGGGATGACGTACGTCTGGGGCGGTGCCGCCGGCGGCGCGCCCCGACCGGCCACGGTGATCGAGGTGGCGGACTCGGCGCAGGCCCAGGAGTGGGGCGCGCAACTGGTGCAGGTGCTCGGGCTGACGCCGTCCGCGGTCGTGGTGGTCCCGCCGAACCCTGCGGCGGACGTCGTGATCCGCGTGGGTTCGGACGTCGGCGCACCGGCCGAGCCGTCGTCGTCGGCCGAGCCGGTGGCTGTGGTCGATCCATCGGGTGTGGCAGGCTGACCCGCCGTACCGGAGCCCCCGTCCGTCGAGGAGATGCGTGACCGCGACCCCGCGTGCCGTCGAGTTGGCCGTCGCCGCCGCCGAGGCCGCCGCCGAGAAGCTGGCCGAGGACATCGTCGCCATCGACGTCAGCGACCAGCTCGTCATCACCGACGTGTTCGTCCTGTGCTCGGCGCCGAACGACCGCCAGGTGGGAGCCATCGTCGACGAGGTCGAGGAGCGGCTGCGCCACCTGGGCGCCAAGCCGGTGCGCCGGGAGGGTGAGGGCCACAACCGCTGGGTGCTGCTCGACTTCGTGGAGATCGTCGTGCACGTGCAGCTCAGCGAGGAGCGGGTGCACTATGCGCTGGAGCGGCTGTGGAAGGACTGCCCGTTCCTGGAGCTGCCCGAGCACGTGCGTGCCCCCCGCAGCCGGCACGACGAGGACGCCCGGCGCGGGTCGGGCGGGTGAGCGGCCGCCGGTTGGTGGTGTGGCGGCACGGGCGCACCGCCTGGAACCTGCAGCGCCGCTTCCAGGGCCAGATCGACGTCCCGCTCGACGAGGTCGGCCTGCTGCAGGCCGAGCGCGCCGCGCAGCTGCTCGCGGCGCTGGACCCCGACGTGCTGGTCTCCAGCGACCTGCAGCGCGCCGCGGCGACCGCGCAGGCGCTGGCGACGCGGGTCGCCCTGCCGCTGCGGGTGGACCCGGGGCTGCGGGAGACGTACGCGGGGGAGTGGCAGGGGCTGACCCGGGAGGAGCTGGAGGCCCGGTACGGCACCGACCTGGCCGCTTGGGGCGCTGGCTCGGACCTGCGTCCCGGTGGCGGTGAGACGCGGTCCGAGGTCGCCGAACGGATGGTCGACGCCGTGCGACGGGCGCTCGCGGACGTGCCCGACGGCGGGACGCTCGTGGTCGCGACGCACGGCGGTGCGGCTCGGGCGGCGATCGGGAGCCTGCTGGGGCTGCCGATGGAGCACTGGGCGGCGCTCGGCGTCCTCACCAACGCGGCCTGGTCCGTACTGCTGGAGAACCGGTCCGCCTCCGGGCCGCGATGGCGGCTGCAGGAGTACAACGCCGGCTCGCTGCCGGAGCCTGCCCTGGCTGACGACCGGTGATCCGGTTCACGGGCGGAGGGCCCTCGCCGGTTTCGTCCTGACGGCTTCCCCTGGGTATGCTCTGTCGTCGCTCGTCCTCCGCGGACGGCACGGGGCTGTGGCGCAGCTGGTAGCGCACTTGCATGGCATGCAAGGGGTCAGGGGTTCGAGTCCCCTCAGCTCCACCCGATCGAGGTTCACCCGGCGCAGCGATCGCGCCGCCTCATCTCATCCCGCCGTGGGCGTCCGCGCGGTGTCCTCACGGCGGTAGTAGCGCTCCAGCAGCGCCTCCGCGACGAAGCTCAGTACGAGCACACCCAGCAGGGTCGCCCAGGTGGCGACGTTGCCCGCCTTGGCGGTGTCGGTGAAGAGCATCGCGAAGAGCGCCAGGTTGAGCACGACGGCGGTGACCAGCGGCCACGCGTGCGCCTTCGTCTGGCTCCGTACGCGCAGGTGGGCCACGCTCACGGCCGCGTACACCAGCAGGAAGGCCATGCTGCCCATCTGGCCGACCGCCTCGAGCGGGAAGAAGATCACGAACAGGATCACCAGGCCCGCCGTCACGAACAGCGACATCTGCGAGCCGTGCCAGGTGTCCCGGGTGAACTCGCGGGGGAGTTCCTTGTCCTTGGCCACCTGGTAGGACAGGTTCGCCGAGCCGAACATGGTGGCGTTGACCGCCGACGCGGTGGCCAGCAGCGCAGAGACTCCGATCGCCACGAAGCCCACCTGACCGAGGACCTCCTGGCCGGCGATGGCGAGCGCGTGGCCGGACGAGGCCAGGATGTCGCTGTAGTTCAGCACCGTGACCACCGTGGTGCTGACCAGCAGGTACACCAGGGCGACCAGCCCCAGCGAGATGAACATCGCCCGGGGGACGTCGCGCCGGGGTCTCTCCATCGACCCCGCCACGGTCGTGACGACGCCGAAGCCCTGGTACGTGATGTACAGCAGGCCCGCCGCGGCGACGACGCCGAAGGCGCCCTCGCCGCCACCGGCGCCCAGTCGGCTCGGGTCGGCGTGGAACAGCCCGATGACCACGAAGGCCAGCAGGATCACCAGCTCGATGCCCACGATGAACGTCTCCGCCCGGCCGACCAGGCGGGAGCCGAGGACGTTGAGCCCGACGAAGAGCACCACGACCGCGGTGCCGGTGACCTTGGGGGTCCAGCTCGGCCACCCCTCGGGGAGGAACGTGCCCAGGTACTCCGCGAAGCTGGCCGCGTACAGCGAGATCGCGATGATGTAGGCCACGTACTGGAACACGTTCAGGCCGCCGGACAGCAGCCCCGGACCGAAGCCGCGGTTGAGGAACTCGGCCGGCCCGCCGCGGCTGGGGAACGTCGTGGCCAGCTTCGCGTAGGAGTAGACCGAGAAGATCGTCACGAACCCGGCGACGAGGAACGACAGCGGCAGCAGGGGCCCGGAGGACTTCGCGGCCAGCCCCAGCAGGGTGTAGATCCCCGCGCCCATCATCCCGCCGATGCCGATGGCGACCGCTCCTGCGAGCCCGATGCTGCCGCCGCCGGAGCCGGTTCCGGCGGCCTTCGCCGCCTCCTGGGTCATCGGGGCATCCTCCCGGCTGGCGCGGCGCTGCCGGGGCGCCGCTCGCGTCCCGGCCATCGTGACAGCGCCCGCGACGCGGATGCACGCCGAGTGGGCGCGACCGGCAGGATGGCGGTGTGTCCGGTCGCCACCTGCTCGTGCTCGGTGACTCGCTCACGTTCCACGGTCCGGAGCGGCCGGAGGTGCCCACGGACCCGCGGCTGTACCCCAATGTCGCCGCGGCGGCCCTGGGCGAGGACGTCGCGGTGGACCTGCTGGCCCGGGCCGGCTGGACGGCGCGTGACGCATGGTGGGCGCTGACCCGCGACCCGGTGGCGTGGGGCGTCTACCTGCCGCGCGCCAGCGCCGTGGTGCTGTCCGTGGGTCACATGGACGCGTTGCCCGCGGCCATCCCCGGCTGGGCCCGGGACTCCATCGCCTACCTGCGGCCCGGCTCGGTCCGACGGCGGGCCCGGGTCGCGTACGGACGCTGGGGGCCGCCCGTCATCCGGGCGACCCGCGGCCGGATGCGCCAGCTGCCACAGCGGGCCACCGACCACTACCTGGCGCGGCTGGTCGCCGGGGTGCGCCACTGGCGACCGGACGCCCCGGTGGTCCTGCTCGGACCCTCGCCGCACGACGCCGCGCTCTACCCGTCCCAGCGGCACCACGAGGCCGCGGTGGCTGCGGCCCGGCTCTGGGCTGCCACCCACGACGTGGCGTTCCTCGACATCGACCCGCTGGTACGGCCCTCCCTCGTCGACGGCACCGCCAACCCCGACGGGATGCACTGGTCCTGGACCGCGCACCGCCGGGTAGGAGAGGCGCTGGGCGCCAGCCTGGCTGCCGAGTTGGGCGGCACCACGTGACGACCGCCGCCTGGGTGCTGATGGCGCTGGCCGGCGTCGCCGCACTGGTCGACTGGTGGTCGGTCGGCACCGACCGAAGACCGGTGGAGTTCGTCGCGAAGCCGGCCGTCATGGTCCTGCTGGTCGGTGCCGCGCTGACCCTCGACGCGGGCTCGGAGTGGGTCCGCTGGTGGTTCGTCGGGGGGCTTCTGCTCGGGCTGGTCGGCGACGTGTTCTTGATGCTGCGCCGCTTCGTTCCGGGCGCGGCCGCGTTCCTGGTCGGTCATCTCGCGTACATCGCCGGCCTGGTCGTGATCGAGCACCCGTGGCCCGCCGTGCTGCTGGGCCTGGTGATCGTGGGCGCCGACCTGTGGGGACCCGGCCGCTGCATCGTGCGCGGCGCCGCGGAGCGGTCCCGGGTGCTCGGCGTCCTCGTGGCCGCGTACATGCTCGCGATCGGGGCCATGGTGGTGCTCGCGGTCGGGTCCTGGTCGACTCTCGCCGGGCTCGGTGCGCTGCTGTTCCTGGCCTCCGACACCCTGCTGGCCTGGGGCCGGTTCGTCGGCTCCGCACCGGGCGGGCGGGTGCTCGTGCACGCCACCTACCACGTCGCGCAGGCCCTGCTGGTCCTCGCCCTGCCGGGCCTGGTCGCGGCCTGACCGCGCTCGGGTACCCTTCTCCCCGTGCGTACCGGGCTGCTCCTTACCGGGCCGCGTCGAGGCTAGAGCGGCGTCACCACGACGCCCCCGACGCGGCCGACCCCTCCTGCGGAGGGGTTTTTTCGTGCCCGGACCCGACCGTGACAGACGAAGGACGCGACGACAGATGAGCGAGACGACCGCCCGCGGCGAGCGCGAGGTCTACGACGTCGAGGCCACCCAGGCCCGCTGGCTGCCGGTGTGGGACGAACTGCAGCCGTTCCGCTCCGGTCGCCCGGACGACGAGCGGCCGAAGAAGTACATCCTCGACATGTTCCCCTACCCCTCCGGCGACCTGCACATGGGCCACGCGGAGGCGTACGCGCTCGGGGACGTCATCGCGCGGTACTGGGTCCAGCGCGGGTTCAACGTCATGCACCCGATCGGCTGGGACGCGTTCGGGCTGCCGGCGGAGAACGCCGCCATCAAGCGCGGGGTCGACCCGGCCGGCTGGACGTACGACAACATCGCCCAGCAGAAGGCGTCGATGCGGCGCTATGCCTGCTCGTTCGACTGGGACCGGGTCCTCAACACCTGCGACCCGGAGTACTACCGCTGGAACCAGTGGTTCTTCCTGCGGATGTTCGAGCGCGGGCTGGCCTACCGCAAGGCCAGCAACGTGAACTGGTGCCCCAACGACCAGACCGTGCTGGCCAACGAGCAGGTCGTCGCGGGGCGCTGCGAGCGCTGCGACGCGCTGGTGACCAAGAAGAAGCTGACCCAGTGGTACTTCCGGATCACGGACTACGCCGACCGGCTGCTGGACGACATGGCCCAGCTGGAGGGGGCCTGGCCGGAGAAGGTGCTGCTGATGCAGCGCAACTGGATCGGCCGGTCGACGGGTGCCGAGGTCCAGTTCCGGATCGAGGGCCGGGACGAGCCGGTGACCGTCTACACGACCCGCCCGGACACGCTGTACGGGGCCACGTTCTTCGTGGTCGCGGCGGACTCCGACCTGGCTGCCGAGCTGGCGCACGGGACCCCGGCGCAGGTCGAGTTCGAGGCGTACGTCGAGAAGGTCAAGCAGGAGTCCGAGATCGACCGGCTCGACGCGGGCCGCGAGAAGACCGGGGTGTTCCTGCACCGGTACGCCGTCAACCCGGTCAACGGCGAGCGGATCCCGGTGTGGGCCAGCGACTACGTGCTGGCCGACTACGGGACCGGCGCGATCATGGCGGTCCCCGCGCACGACCAGCGCGATCTGGACTTCGCCCGCACCTTCGGGCTACCGGTGCGCGTCGTCGTCGAGGCGGGGGAGGACCCCGCGGAGACGGGTGTCGCGACCGCGGACGACGGTCCGCACGTCAACTCCGGTCCGCTGGACGGGCTGGACAAGGACGAGGCGATCGCCGCCATCACCGCGTCGCTGGAGGCCGAGGGCACCGGCCGCGCGGCGGTCAACTACCGGCTGCGCGACTGGCTGATCTCGCGCCAGCGCTACTGGGGAACCCCGATCCCGATCGTGCACTGCCCGGTCGACGGCGAGGTCCCGGTGCCCGACGACCAGCTGCCGGTGACGCTGCCGCCGGCCGAGGGACTGGACCTCAAGCCCCGCGGCACCTCGCCGCTGGGCGGCGCGACCGAGTGGGCCTCGGTGCCCTGCCCGGTGTGCGGCGGCCCGGCCACCCGCGACCCGGACACGATGGACACGTTCGTCGACTCGTCCTGGTACTACCTGCGCTACCTGGACCCGGCCAAGGAGGACGGCCCCTTCGACCCGGAGCAGGCCCGCGAGTGGATGCCGGTCGCCCAGTACGTCGGCGGCGTGACGCACGCGATCCTGCACCTGCTGTACAGCCGGTTCTTCACCAAGGTGCTGCACGACATGGGGATGGTCGACTTCACCGAGCCGTTCACCCGCCTGCTCAACCAGGGCATGGTCGGCATGAACGGCGCCACGATGAGCAAGTCGCGCGGCAACATGGTCCGGCTGTCCGACGAGCTGGCGCAGCACGGGGTCGATGCCATCCGCCTGTCCATGGTCTTCGCCGGGCCGCCCGAGGACGACATCGACTGGGCCGACGTGTCGCCGGCCGGCTCGCGCAAGTTCCTGGCGCGCGCCTGGCGGCTGTCCGGCGAGGTCGCGTGCCCGCCGGAGACGGACCCGGCGGCGGGCGACGTGGAACTGCGCAAGGCCACGCACCGCGCCGTGCACGACGCGGCCGCCGCGGTCGAGTCGTTCCGTTTCAACGTGGCCGTGGCCAAGGTGATGGAGCTGGTCAACGCCGTCCGACGAACCATTGACACGGGGGCCGGTGCCGCCGATCCGGCGGTACGGGAGGCCGTGGAGGCGGTCGCGGTCATGCTGTCGCTGGTGGCGCCGTACACCGCCGAGGACATGTGGGCGCGGCTGGGTCACCAGCCGTCGGTCGCCCTGGCCGGCTGGCCGGCTGTCGACCCGGCCCTGCTGGAGCAGGAGACGGTCACCTGCGTGGTCCAGGTCGCGGGCAAGGTCCGGGACCGGCTGGAGGTGCCGCCGTCCATCGGCGAGGACGAGTTGCGGGAGCTGGCGCTGGCGTCCGACGCGGTGGTCCGGGCGCTGGACGGCCGCGGCGTGCGGCTGACCGTGGTCCGGCCCCCCAAGCTGGTCAACGTCGTCCCGGAGTAGCTGCCGCGGACGGATACTGGCGCTCTCACTCCGTCCCGCCGTTGGAGGTCGTCATGCGTCGCTTCACCGTGTCCCTGGTCGCGCTCGCGGTAGCGGTCGCGCCGCTGGCGCTGCTCCCGTCCGCCGCGTCGGCCGCGACGCCGGCGACCTGCCGGACGTCCCAGCTGTCCCTGTCGAAGGTGTCGTCCGATGGCGCCGCCGGGACCATCTACAACGTCTGGGCCTTCACCAACGTGTCGTCGCGGACCTGTCGGATGCGCGGCTACCCCGACCTGCAGCGCTACGGTCAGGGCGGTCGCCCGTTCGTGACCACGGAGCGGAAGGTGCTGTCCCCGAACCCGACGACGGTCGTCCTGGCACCCGGTGGCAAGGCCTCGTTCGTGTGGTCGTACAGCGACGTCCCCCAGGGCAATGCCGAGGAGTGCACCACCAGCAAGGTCGTCGGCGTGCGGCCGCCCGGAAGGTCGGCGGGTCTCTACATCCCGTTCGACGTCCCCAACTGCAGCACCTCGATCCAGGTCAGTGCGGTCGCCGCCGGGGTCATCACCCCGTGACCGACCGCCCCGCTGTGGCCGGTCGGGTCGCCGTCGTCACGGACTCCACGGCGTACCTGCCGGCCGGCCGCGCGGTCGAGATCGGGATCCGCGTCGTCCCGGTCCAGGTGGTCATCGCCGGCCGGGCGTACGACGAGGGGTCGGAGGTGACCCCCGACCAGGTCGCGCTCGCGCTGCGGGAGTGGCAGCCGGTCAGCACGTCGCGCCCGGCGCCGGAGACGTTCCTGGCGGCCTACCGCGAGCTGGCCGAGGCCGGCGCGACCGGGATCGTGTCCGCGCACCTGTCGGCGGACATGTCGGGCACCTTCGAGTCGGCGCTGCTCGCGGCCCGGGGCGCCCCCGTGCCGGTGCGGGTGGTCGACTCCCGCTCGATCGCGATGGGGCTCGGGTACGCGGTCCTGACCGGCGCGGAGCTGGCGGGGCGTGGCGAGGGGGTCGACGCGGTGGCCGCGGCGATCGAGAAGCGCAGCACGTCGTCGTCGGTGTTCTTCTACGTCGACACGCTGGAGTACCTGCGCCGCGGGGGACGGATCGGAGCGGCTCAGAAGCTGCTCGGCCAGGCGCTGAAGGTCAAGCCGTTGCTGGAGCTGGTCGACGGGCGGGTCGCCCCTCTGGAGAAGGTGCGGACGGCGTCGAAGGCGCTGGCGCGGCTGGAGGAGATCGCCGTGGAGCGGGCCGGTCCGGGCGACGTGGACGTGGCCGTGCAGCACCTGCAGTCCCCCGACCGGGCGGCCGAACTGGCGCTGCGGCTCGGCGAGCGGCTGCCGCGCGCGGACGTGGTCGTCGGCCAGGTCGGCGCCGTGGTCGGCGCCCACGTCGGACCGGGCATGGTCGCGGTCGTGGTCTCGCCCCGCTGACCGGGCGGCACCGTGCAGTGGTGGTGGGTGGTCGTCGGAGCGCTGGGCGGCTACGCGCTGGGCGCCGTCAACCCGGCGTCTCTGGTCGCGCGGGCCCGCGGGGTGGACCTGCGCGCCGCCGGGTCCGGCAACCCCGGGGCCACCAACGCCGGCCGGGTGCTCGGTCCCGGGTTCGGCGTCCTGGTCGGCGTGCTGGACGTGCTCAAGGGGTTCGTCCCCGCGTTCGTCCTGAGCAGGTACGGCGGCGCCGGGGCCGGTGAGATCGCCGGCCTGGCAGCCGTCGTCGGCCACATCACGTCGCCGTACCTGCGCGGACGCGGGGGCAAGGGAGTGGCCACCGCCCTGGGGGCGATCCTCGGGGTGCAGCCGCTGTGGGCGATCCCGGTGCTGGCCGTCTTCGGAGTGGTGGTGCTGCTGACGCACCGGGTCGGGCTCGGCGCCGTGGCGGGGTCGCTCACGCTGGTGCCGGTGGCGCTGCTGACCGGTGGATCAGGATGGGATGTCGGCTTCGCTGCGGCCCTGACCGTCCTGATCGTGGCGCGCCACCGCGACAACCTGCGGGCGGCGTTCCGCTCGGGGGACGGCGGCTCGGCGTAGCAGGGGGTCAGCCGCGGGGCGGGAGGTCGCGGGCCCAGCGGACCGGGTAGGCCGCGCCCGCGCCGGCCCGGTCGCGCAGGGCCGCGTGGAGCAGCAGGACCTCCGCGGACTGCCAGGGCCACAGCGTCAGGGCACCGCCCCGCACCGTCTCGGGTCGCGACATCGGCCCCCACGCCCGTGACGTCGTCGGCGCACCCCGATAGCTGGGGTGCCAGCCGTCGTCCAGCCAGCCACCCCAACCCAGCCCGAGGATCCCGAACGGGTGCTCCTCCTCCGCGAGCGGAGCAGCGAGGACCCGCGCGGCCCACTCCGGCGGCGGCTCGTCGCCGGACAGCCACGCGCGCGACCCCCCGGCGCGGGCCACCCACTCCCACTCGGCCTCGCTCGGCAGTCGGAAGCCCTCCGGCGTGGCCGCGGCGGCGGCACGGCTGGTGGCCCGTACGACGTGGTGCGGGTTCGCGGCGTCGCCCTCGAGGCCGAAGCTGCCGGCCTGCTGCTGCAGCACCGGTGTCTGCGCGCACAGGAACGGGGCGATCGCGACCTGGCGCACCGGGCGCGCGGTCGCGGTGGCGGCCTTGAGGTGCTCCGCCGCCTCGGGGCCGTACGGCGTGGCCCGCCGGCCGGCGTCCCTGCGCTCCGCGGGTGTCAGGCCCATGGTCAGGTCTCCAGCGGGCACGGCGACGAGCACCAGCCGCCCCCGGGTCGACCCGAGGCGGGGGAGGGAGTACGGGCCCACCGGCTCCCTCGCTGTCCAGCCGCGGCCCAGCGCCGACGCGAGCGCCCGGGTGACGGAGTCCTTGTCCCGGGTCCGTCGCCACCGGTCCAGGCCGGCCAGCTGCGGCCAGTCCGCGGAGTGGTCGCGCGCGTCAGGGTCGATCGGGCGGGCGACCGGCGGGGGCTCGTGCTGGCGGAGGAACAGGACCGCGTACACGTCCTTCTCCCACGACGGCCGGGCGTACGACGGCGTCCCCGGGGGTACCGGTTCCCGGGGGACCCAGTCCGCGCTGGGCGGCAGCCCGAGGGCCACGGCGACCCGGTCCTGGGCCTCGGGCGAGAGCGGGTCGAACGCGTGCTCCGGGTGGGTCAGGGTGTCCCTCAGGTCGGACGCGAGGGCCTCGGCATCTCCTCGGGTGGGATCCAGCCGACGCCCCTCGAGGACCTGCCATTCCGCGAACGTGGCCATGGCGGCGCGCAGTTCGTCGGCACCCGCCGCGCTCAGGCCGCGGACGTAGTGGGGGTACTCGTCGGCTCGGCTCACCCGTGGCTCCTGTCGGTGGGGGAGCCGAGCATGGCACGGGTCTGCCCGCTGCGGAGGTCGTGTACGCCCTCGGGTTCCGGGGCCCTGTCCCCAGGTCCGGCCGAGGCGCGAGGGTCGTCCCCAACCGCGCTCTGACGGCTTCCCGGGGGTCGTCGTGCTCCCTAGCGTCCGCGGCATGCGCCCGGACGTCCCCGTCGAGGAGTGGACCGCGGGGGTCCGCGACCGCCTCGCGGACCTGGCCCGGTCCTGGCGTCCGCCGCCGGCGCCGACGAGGGGCCGCCCTGAGGCGCCCCCGCGTGAGACGAACCGGGGCGAGGAGGTCCGGGACGACGAGGTCCGGGACGACGAGGTCCGGGACGAGGAGTTCTGGGGCGAGGCGTTTCGGGACGCTGGGGATGAGGGCGGCCCGGCTGCGGCGTCCTCGCGGTGGGTGCCGGACCGGCGCGGGCTGCGGGCGGTCGGTGTGGTCGTCGCCACGCTGCTGCTGATCGCTGCCTGGTGGTGGTGGACCGGCCGACCCCGAGCGGTGACACCGGTCGAGGCCCTGCCGGCCGTCGTCTCCGACCAGGCGGTCGCTGCACCGTCCTCGGCGGCGCTCGCCGGGACGTCCGCGGATGCGATCGCCGCAACGGTCTCCACCGTCCCGGACGGGGCGACGGCCGGCGCGGCCACCGGCGGGCAGCCGGTGCCGGAGGTGGTGGTCCACGTCCTGGGCACCGTCGTCCACCCCGGGGTCTACCGGCTGCCGGCGGGGTCCCGGGTCGTGGACGCGGTCGACGCCGCGGGAGGGCTGCGCCCCGGGGCGCGGTCCGGCACCGTCAACCTGGCCCGGGTGCTGGTCGACGGGGAGCAGGTCCGGCTCGGTCCCGGCGCTGCGACGCCGGCGCCCTCGGCCGGACCGGGGGTCCCGGGGCAGGGGGCCGCGGGTGCTGCGTCCGCAGGCCCGGGCGCGCCGGGGGCGGTGCCGGGAGGGCAGGTCGTGCTGGACCTCAACGCGGCGACGGCAGAGCAGTTGGAGGAGCTGCCGAGGATCGGGCCGGTCCTGGCGCAGCGGATCATCGACTGGCGGCTGGCCCACGGACCGTTCCGCGACGTCGTCGAGCTGCAGGAGGTACCGGGCATCGGGGCGGCGACGTTCGCCGGGCTGGCCCCGCTGGTGCGGGTGTGACCGACGCCGCCGGACCTCGCCCGGCCGACGTCGATCAGCCGGCCGATCGGAGGCCCCCGGATCGGGGACACCAGGACCGGCGGCCTCAGGATGGGCGGCTGGTCCTGCTGGCGGCCGGGGTGTGGGTCGGCGCGTTCACGACCCGGCTGCTCCTGGACCGGGTCGGTGCCGGGGTCGCGACGCCGCTGGCGCTCCTGGGCGTCCTCGGGATGGCCGCCGTCGTCCTGGTCCCGATGGCCGTGGCCGTCCGTCGGCGGACCCGGCAGCACCACTCCGGGCGGCACCACTCCGGGCGGCACCCCTCCGGGCAGCACCCCTCCGGGCGGCACCCCTCCGGGCGGCACCGGTCCGGGGAGCACCGGTCCGGGCGACCGCGAGTGACGGTTCCGCTGGCGACGGCGGTGGTGCTGGCGGGTCTGGGTACCGCGGCCGGGGCCGCCAGCGCGGCCCTCCAGGTGGCCTCGGTCGGCCGCGAACCGCTGACGGCGTGGGCCCGCGAGCGGGCGATGGCGACGCTCGTCGTCCGGGTCAGCGGTGACCCGCGCCGGATCGGCGGCGCTGCCAGCGGACCGCGCCGGCTACCGGACTCGGTGCGGGTGCGCGCCGTCGCCCGGCAGGTCCAGGCGCGCGGGGAACGCATCCTCGTCGACCAACCGGTGCTGGTGAGCGCGCCGGTCTCGGGCCCGGCGGCCGGGTGGGCCGACGTCCGCGACGGGGAGACGGTGGTGGTGCGGGGCCGGCTCGCCCCGGTCCCCGTGCTGTCGGACGCCGCGGCGGTGGTCGCGGCCCGAGCGCCGCCGCAGCGCCTGTCCGACGCGGATCCGGTCCCCGCGGTGGCGACATCGCTGCGTCGGGGTCTGGCGGCCGCCACCGAGGGCCTGGACCCGGATCCGGCGGCGCTTGTCGCCGGCCTGGCCGTCGGCGACGAGTCGCGGCAGCCCGCCGACCTCGCCGACGCCATGCGGGCCTCCGGCCTGTCGCACTTGACTGCGGTCAGCGGCGGCAACGTCGCCATCGTGTTGGCCGCGGTGCTGGTGCTGGCCCGCCTCGGGGGGCTGCGGACCCGTGCTCGGCTGGTCCTGGCCGCGTCGGCCCTCGCCGGCTTCGTGGTCCTGGTGCGCCCGCAGCCGAGTGTGCTGCGCGCGGCCGCCATGGGCAGCGTGGCGCTGCTGGCGACGGTCCTGGGAGGCAGGCGCTCCGGCGTGCCCGCGCTCGCCGGTGCGGTGGCCGTCCTCGTCCTGGTCGCGCCGCCGCTGGCCACCTCCTACGGCTTCGCGCTGTCCGTCGCCGCCACCGGCGGATTGGTGGTCGCGGCACCGCGGGTGGTGAGACGGATGCGGCGCTGGCGGCCCACCGCGCGCTGGCCGCCGGCCCTGGCGCAGGCGGTGGCACTCGCCGTCGCGGCGCAGTGCGCGACCGCCCCGCTCATCGCGGCCCTCGGCGGCGGCGTGCCGCTGGTCACCGTGCCGGCCAACGTGCTCGCGGCCCCGGCGGTCGCGCCGGTCACGGTGCTGGGGCTGGCGGCCGCGGTCCTGTCCGCGGTCTCCCCGCCGGCCGCGGCCGCCTGCGCCGTGCTCGCCGCCCCGTTCGCCGGCTGGATCGCCACGGTCGCCCACCGGGCGGCGGCCGTCCCCGGGGGCAGCCTCCCCTGGCCGGACGGGGCCGTGGGTGGGCTGTCGTTGGCTGCACTCGCCGTGGTGGCCCTGGGTCTGGCGGCGCTGGCACGCAGACGGAGGGCGCGGCGCCCGCCAGCAGCAGCGCCCGCGTACGTCCCCACCGGGGTGCTGGTGGCCGCCGGCGTGGCTCTCGTCGTCGTCGTGCTGCTGCTGCGACCACCGAGCCGGGCCGGCTGGCCGCCGGACGGCTGGGTGATCGTGGCGTGCGACGTCGGCCAGGGCGACGCCTCCGTGGTCCGTACCGGCGACGGTTCCGGCCTGCTGGTCGACGCCGGGCCGGAACCCGCCGCGGTGGACCGTTGCCTGCGCGACCTCGGGGTGACCCGGCTGGACGCGGTGCTCACGCACTTCCACGCCGACCACGTGGACGGGCTACCCGGCGCGCTGGCCGGCCGCGATGTGGGGGAGGTCGTGGTGTCGCCGCTGGCGGAGCCGGCCGACTCCGCGGCCCTGGTCGACGGCTGGGCTCGGGCGGCCGGGGCGGGGGTGACGGCGGTGGGCGCGGGCCGCTCCGGCCGGATGGGTGATGCACGCTGGGTCACGCTGTGGCCGCGCCGGACGATCCGGGGGGAGGGCTCCGACGCCAACAACGCCAGCGTCGTCCTGCTGCTGGACGTGGCCGGGCTGCGCATCCTGCTCACGGGGGACGTGGAGCCCGCGGCCCAGCGGGCGCTGCGCGCCGGGCTGCCCGACCTCGGCGTCGACGTGGTGAAGGTGCCGCACCACGGCTCGGCGCACCAGGACCCGGCCTTCGCCGGATGGGCCGGCGCCCGGGTGGCCCTGGTGTCGGTGGGGAAGGGCAACGACTACGGGCACCCCGCGGCCGAGACCCTCGACACGTACGCCCGCTCCGGCGCGGTGGTAGTGCGTACCGACACCGACGGTGACATCGCGGTCGTCCGCTCGCCGGACGGTGCGCTCGGGATCGTCACCCGTGGCTGAGTGCCCGCATCGTCCCTCGCCGGGCGCGCCGTGCCCCGGCACCGGCGCGCAGGCCGGGGCGGCGGGAGGGCGTCGGCGCCCCGTGGCATGCTGACCGCCGTGGCGGCTCCCGCGCGTCCGGCGGACGCGACCCTGCTGGTCGGCCCCGAGCCGGTCCTGGTCGACCGCGCGCTGGCCGATCTGGTCGCCGCGGTGCGCCGGATCGAGCCCACCGCCGAGGTGCGCCGCCTGGACGCGTCCGCGGACGACGCGGCCGGCGCCCTGGCGGAGGCGCTGGGGCCGACGCTGTTCGGCGACGCGGCCGTGGTGGTGGTGCGCGGCGTGGAGGCGGCCGACCAGGCCACCGTCGACGTGCTGCTGCGCGCGCTGTCCGAGCCGGAGCCGGGCACCTGGGTGGTCGTGATCCACCCGGGCGGCGCCAAGGGCAAGAAGGTGCTGGAGGCCGCCCGTGCCACCGGTGCCGCCGAGGTGGCCTGCCCGGAGGTCCGCAAGGGCCGTGACGCCCTGGACTTCCTGGCCAAGGAGGTGGCCCGTCATCGGCGGGCCGCGACCCGCGAGGCGCTGGCGGCGCTGTACGACGCGGTCGGCCACGACGTCCGGCTGCTGTCCGCCGCGGTGGACCAGCTGTGCGTCGACGTCGAGACCGACCCCATCGGGGTGGAGGAGGTGGCCCGGTACTTCGGCGGCGTGGCGGAGGTCAGCGGGTTCCAGATCTCCGACGCGGTGTGGGAGCGGCGGCCGGTGGACGCGCTGCGCTACCTGCGCTGGGCCGCCGAGGCCGGCGACCGGGGTCGGATCGGTCCGGCGACCGTGGGCGCGGTCGCGTCCGGGCTGCGCGGGCTGGTCCGCTACGCGGGCGCACCGCGGGGCGTGCCCGAGGCCACCGTCGCCAAGGAGGTGGGCGTCCCGCCCTGGAAGCTGCGGGTCCTGCGCGGTCAGCTGCAGCGGTGGCGCCCGGAGCAGCTGGCTCGCGGGGTTGTCCGGCTGGCCGAGGCCGACGCGGCGGTCAAGGGCGGCCTGCGCGAGGGGGAGAACCTCGACACCGCTCAGAAGCTGCTGGCCCTCGAGCGCCTCGTCGTCGAGGTGGCGGCGCGACCCGACGACCCCGAGTAGCCCGCCGCCGACATCCCCGTCGGCGGACACGCAACGAGCCGCCCTCCCCGGCGGGGAGGACGGCTCGACGGATGCGTAGGCGACCGCGTCAGGCGGTCTTCTGCAGCTCCGCGGCGCGGGTGAAGATGGCCGACTTGCGGTTGGCGGCCTGGTTCTTGTGGATGATGCCCGCGCTGGCGGCCTTGTCCAGGGCGCGGCCGGCCTCGCGGGCCAGCTCCTGCGCCTTCGCCGTGTCACCGGCGTCGGCGGCCTCGCGGAACCGGCGGACGGCGGTCTTCAGCGACGACTTCACGGACTTGTTGCGCAGCCGCGCCTTCTCGTTGGTGCGGTTGCGCTTGATCTGCGACTTGATGTTCGCCACGGGCCAGCCTTCGTCGGTTCCTGCACAGGGATGGTGGTTCTCGGGCGCACGACACCTCGCGCACCGCGCGACCGCCTAGGATACCGGCGCCGTCGCGGACGCCCAAATCGCCCGTCGAGGCCCACCTGTTCGCGGTCGTGGCCAGCCCGCCGGTCGTGGGACGATGGTGCGTCCGTTCCCTCCCGACCGCTCCACCCCGAGGACCCTGCGTGCCCGCACCGCGCCCCGGCAGCACCGACCCGGCGCTGATCCGCAACTTCTGCATCATCGCGCACATCGACCACGGCAAGTCGACGCTGGCCGACCGCATGCTGCAGCTCACCGGCGTCGTCGACGACCGGTCCATGCGGGCGCAGTACCTGGACCGGATGGACATCGAGCGCGAGCGCGGCATCACCATCAAGTCGCAGGCCGTCCGGCTGCCGTACGAGGCGTCCGACGGGGCCACGTACGTCCTCAACCTCATCGACACCCCGGGGCACGTCGACTTCACGTACGAGGTGTCCCGCAGCCTCGCGGCGTGCGAGGGAGCGGTCCTGCTCGTCGACGCCGCGCAGGGGATCGAGGCGCAGACCCTGGCGAACCTCTACCTCGCGCTCGAGAACGACCTGCAGATCATCCCGGTCCTGAACAAGATCGACCTGCCCGCGGCGCAGCCGGACAAGTACGCCGCCGAACTCGCGCACATCATCGGCTGCGACCCCGCCGACGTCCTTCGGGTGTCGGCCAAGACCGGCGACGGCGTGCGCGACCTGCTGGACGAGGTGGTCCGGCTGGTTCCCGCGCCGACCGGGAGGGCCGACGCCCCGGCCCGGGCCCTGATCTTCGACTCGGTGTACGACTCCTACCGCGGCGTCGTGACCTACGTCCGCGTGGTCGACGGCCGGCTGTCGCACCGCGAGCGGATCGAGATGATGTCGACCGGCGCGGAGCACGAGCTGCTCGAGGTCGGCGTCATCTCCCCGGAGCCGGTGCCCTCCGACGCCATCGGGGTCGGCGAGGTGGGCTACCTCATCACCGGCGTGAAGGACGTCAGGCAGAGCCGGGTCGGCGACACCGTCACCACCCGGCAGCACCGGGCCACCGACCCGCTGGGCGGCTACCGCGACCCCAAGCCGATGGTGTTCTCGGGCCTGTACCCGCTCGACGGCTCGGACTACCCGGAGCTGCGTGACGCCCTGGACAAGCTCAAGCTCAACGACGCGGCCCTGGTCTACGAGCCCGAGACGTCCGCGGCCCTCGGCTTCGGCTTCCGCTGCGGCTTCCTCGGCCTGCTGCACCTGGAGATCGTGCGGGAGCGGCTGGAGCGGGAGTTCGGACTGGACCTCATCTCCACGGCGCCGAACGTCGTCTACCGCGTGATCATGGAGGACGGCCGCGAGCTGGTGGTGACCAACCCCAGCGAGTTCCCGTCCGGCAAGGTCGCCGAGGTGCACGAGCCCGTGGTGCGCGCCACGATCCTGACGCCCAGCGACTTCGTCGGCACCGTGATGGAGTTGTGCCAGGCCCGCCGGGGGAACCTGCTCGGGATGGACTACCTGTCCGAGGACCGGGTCGAGCTGCGCTACACCCTGCCGCTCGCGGAGATCGTGTTCGACTTCTTCGACCAGCTCAAGTCCCGGACCCGCGGCTACGCGTCCCTGGACTACGAGCCCACCGGCGAGCAGACCGCGGACCTGGTGAAGGTCGACATCCTGCTGCATGGGGACCCCGTCGACGCGTTCAGCGCGATCGTGCACAAGGACAAGGCGTACGCGTACGGCGTCGACATGGCCGGCCGGCTGCGCAAGCTCATCCCGCGGCAGCAGTTCGAGGTGCCGATCCAGGCCGCGATCGGGTCGCGGGTGATCGCCCGGGAGACCATCCGCGCGATCCGCAAGGACGTGCTCGCCAAGTGCTACGGCGGGGACATCACCCGCAAGCGCAAACTGCTGGAGAAGCAGAAGGAGGGCAAGAAGCGGATGAAGATGGTGGGCCGGGTGGAGGTGCCCCAGGAGGCCTTCATCGCCGCGCTGTCCACGGGCGGCGAGGAGCCCCGCAAGGCGTAGCCCGCCGCGCCGCTGCCGGTCTCAGCGACAGGGCCGGTGCCTCGGCCGGTCAGCCGGCCGTGGGGGTCACCGTCATCACGACCGTGGTCTTGTCGGACTCCACGTTCGAGATCAGCGCGACCGCCTCGGTGCCCTTCTTCAGCGCGTACAGGCCGCCGGTGCCGCCCTGGCCGGAGCCCTCCATCTGGGTCTCGACGGTCCAGCCGTTGGTCTCCATCAGGCCCACGTAGCCCTTGACGGCGGCGGACTGGTCGCCGGCCGCCTCCCAGACGGCGGTGAAGCTGGTCCTGCCGTCCGACGTGCCCTTGCCGGAGGTCTGCAGGGTGAAGCCGGGCATCTCGGGGACATCCTCGGGCCAGCCGTCGGGGAGGCTGGATCCCTGGCCGATCTCGATGGACCCCTCGTCGTTGCTGATCTTGACGCTGCTGGGGTTGACCTCGACGTCGCCCCCGACCACCTGCTCCGCGACGGTCTTCCCGCCGCAGCCGGTGAGCGCCAGCCCCGCCGCGGCGAGCGTTGCCGCGGCCAGACCGATCCGTCGTACGTCCATGGGTTCCTCCGCTGTCTGGTCTGCGCTGTCTGGTCTGCGCTGCTAGGGCTGCTGCTGGACGGTGACCACGATGCCGGTCTCGTCCCGGCCCTGGTCGCTCACGGTCACGGTCACCTGGGTCGCGCCGTCGGTCAGCACCCAGAAGGACCCGCTTCCGGCGTCGCCGGAACCCTCGTAGCTGGTCTGCACCTCGAACCCGCCGGCGACGAGGGTGTCCACGTACGCCGCCCCCTCGTCGGCCCGGTCGCCGGGGGCGGTCCACACCGCGGTGAAGACGACGCTGCCGCCGGTCTCGGTGCGGGCGGAGGTCTGCAGGGTGAAGCCGGGAACCGGAGGCACCTCTGGGGGCCACCCGTCGGGGAGCGCGGTGCCGTCTCCGACGGTGGTGCCGCCGCCGTCGGTGCTGTTGTCGGTGCCGGTCCCGCTGTCGGTGCCGGCGTCCGTCCCGGCGTCGGTGCCGGCGTCGGTGTCGGTGCCGCCGGAGGCAGCGCTGGAGGCGGCGTCGGTCGACTGGCCGGCGATCGTGCCGCCGACGGCCTGGCCCTGCACCGTGCGCCCCCCGCAGCCGGCAAGGGCGAGGACCGCCACCACCACGCCCGCGAGGGCCACACCCCGCCGCCGACGCTCCATTCGCCCCTCCTGCGCCTCTCGGCCCGGCCGGTGCACGCCGACCGGCGCCCGCGGGCACCCGCACCCTGGACCCGGCCGGACCCTCATGCCACCGTACGCATCCACGGTCTCGTCCGGGCCCCCCGTTCGTCCCATTGTCCGCTCCGGTCGGGACCCGGCAGGCCTAGGCTGCGACCAAGCGCGCGACCACTCGGAGGCGACGTCCATGAACGCAGGCCCGACCATCGTGAAGTCCACCGGATCGCTGACGGCGTCGTATCCGACGCCCTCGTCGTCGGTAGGCCGCATGTTCCTCGACCGGGTGGCCGCCACCCCGTCCCGTGAGGCGTTCCGCGCGCCGGAGCACGGGGGCGGGTGGCGCTCGATGTCGTGGAAGGACGTGGACGCGGAGGTCTCGGAGCTGGCCGCGGGCCTGGTCGCGCTCGGCGTGGGCGTCGAGGAGCGCGTGGGGATCGCCTGCAGCACCCGGCTGGAGTGGGTGCTCGCCGACACGGCCGTGATGTGCGCCGGGGCGGCGACCACGACCGTCTACCCCAGCACGCAGGCCGAGGACATCGGCTACATCCTGGGCGACTCCGGGACCCGGGTGCTGTTCGCCGAGGACCAGAGCCAGGTCGACAAGGTCGAGAGCGAGCGGGCGAACCTGCCGGACCTGATGGCCATCGTGCTGATCGACGGCGAGGGTGACGGCGAGCGGGTGCTGTCCTGGGCTCAGCTGCGGGAGAAGGGGCGCGCGCAGCTGGCCGAGAACCCCGAGGTCATCGTCGGTCGGGTCGACGCCACCGGCCCGGACAGCCTGGCCACGCTGATCTACACCTCGGGCACCACGGGCAAGCCCAAGGGCGTCGAGCTCACCCATCGCTGCTGGGCCTACGAGGGTGCGGCGATCGAGCAGCTGGGAATCCTCACGCCGGACGACGTGCACTTCCTGTGGCTGCCGCTGGCGCACTCGTTCGGCAAGGTGCTGCTGTCGGCGCAGCTGCAGATCGGCTTCTCCACCGCGGTCGACGGCCGGGTGGACCACATCGTCGCCAACCTCGGCGAGGTCCGGCCCACGTTCATGGCCGCGGTGCCTCGCATCTTCGAGAAGGTGCACGCCGCTGTGGTGCGGCAGGGCACCGCCGAGGGCGGCGTGAAGGCGAAGATCTTCGAGTGGGCGTTCGGCGTGGGCGCCAAGGCGTCCGCCAAGCGGCGCGCCGGGGAGTCCGTCGGCGGGGTGCTCGGGATGCAGCTGTCCCTGGCGGACAAGCTGGTGTTCTCCAAGATCAAGGAGCGCCTCGGCGGCCGGATCCGCTACATGGTGTCCGGGTCGGCCGCGCTGGCCGCGGACATCGCCACCTGGTTCGACGCCGCGGGCCTGATCATCCTCGAGGGCTACGGGCTGACCGAGACCAGCGCCGCGACGTGCATGAACCGCCCGGGCAACGTGGGCATCGGCACGGTCGGCGAGCCGTTCCCCGGCACCGAGATCGGTATCGCCGAGGACGGCGAGATCGTCATCCGCGGGCCGGGCGTCATGCGCGGCTACCGCAACCGGCAGGAGCAGACCGACGAGGTCATGCTGGGCGACGGCTGGTTCGCCAGCGGTGACATCGGCGAGATCGACGACCGCGGCCGGGTGCGCATCACCGACCGCAAGAAGGACCTGGTGAAGACCTCCGGCGGCAAGTACATCGCCCCCGGTGCGATCGAGGCCCAGTTCAAGGCGCTGTGCCCGATCGCCGCGAACGTGCTGGTGGTCGCCAACAACCGCAACTTCGCCAGCGCCCTGGTCACGCTCGACCCCGACGCGCTCAGCGCGTTCGCCGACTCCAAGGGGCTGTCCACGGTGGAGCCGGCTGCGCTCGCCCAGGACCCGGCGGTGATCGCCGAGGTGCAGGCCGGGGTGGACAAGCTGAACGCCCAGCTGAACCGGTGGGAGACCATCAAGACCTTCCGGATCCTGCCGCGCGACCTCACCGTCGAGGACGGCGAGCTGACCCCGAGCCTGAAGCTGAAGCGGAAGGTGATCGAGGAGCGCTACGGCGAGTACGTGGAGGACATGTACTCCGGCTCCGGCCGGTAGGGAGTCCCAGCGCCCCGCACAATGTCGGGGTGCCGTCGACGCCGCCACCGGGGGACCCGGTCCCGTCCGACGGCCGGCTGCCCGAGCCCGCGCTCGCGGGTCTGGGTCGCCGGCCGTTCGGCGTCTACGTGCACGTGCCGTACTGCGCGACGCGCTGCGGCTACTGCGACTTCAACACCTACACCGCCGAGGAACTCGGTCCGGACGCCTCCCGGGCGTCGTACGCGGCGTCCGCGGTGGCGGAGGTCCGGCTGGCCCGGCGGGTACTGGGGGACGTCGACCTGCCGGTGTCGACGGTGTTCGTCGGTGGCGGGACGCCGACGCTGCTGCCGCCCGCCGACCTGGTGGCGGTCCTCGACGCGGTGCGGGCCGAGTTCGGCCTGGCGCCCGGGGCGGAGGTGACCACGGAGGCCAACCCGGACTCGGTGAGCCCGCGGTCGCTGGCCGCGTTGCGTGAGGGCGGCTTCACCCGGGTGTCGTTCGGCATGCAGAGCGCCTCTCCCGCGGTGCTCTCGGTGCTGGAGCGCACGCATACGCCGGGAAGGGCGACGGTCGCGGTGGCGGAGGCGCGCGACGCCGGGTTCGAGCAGGTGAGCCTGGACCTGATCTACGGCACGCCGGGGGAGACCGACACGGACTGGGCCGAGTCCGTGGGGGCGGCGGTGGCGGCCGGTGTCGACCACATGTCCGCGTACGCGCTCATCGTGGAGCCCGGCACCCGGCTGGCCCGCCGGGTCGAGCGCGGTGAGCTGCCGGCGCCGGACGACGACGTGCTGGCCGACCGATACCTGGCGGCCGACGCGCAGCTCGCCGCGGCGGGGCTGCGGTGGTACGAGGTGTCCAACTGGTCGCGGCCCGGGGCGGAGTGCCGGCACAACCTCGGCTACTGGCGGGGCGACGACTGGTGGGGGATCGGTCCCGGGGCGCACTCGCACGTCGGCGGGGTGCGCTGGTGGAACGTCCGGCACCCGGCCGAGTACGGGCGGGCGCTGGCGGCCGGGCGCAGCCCGGGGGAGGGGCGGGAGGTGCTCGGGGCTGCGGAGCGGAGGACCGAGCGGGTGCTCCTGGAGCTGCGGCTGCGCGACGGGCTGCCGCTGGAGGCGCTCGACGGAGCCGGTCGTGCCGCCGTCGACCGTGCCGTGTCGGTCGGACTGCTGGAGGTCGCGGCGCTGGCGGAGGGGCGGGCCGTGCTCACCCTGCGCGGCCGCCTGCTCGCCGACGCCGTGGTGCGCGACCTGCTGGGGTAGCCGCCGCTCCTGGGTGGCCGCCGCCGGTCCAGGGTGGCCGCCGCCGGTCCAAAACCGGTCGGGCACGGCGGCCGGCGATGCCCCGTCGGCCGCGTCCGGTCCGTGGCGTCCGGTCCGTGGCGTCCGGTCCGTGGCGTCCGGTCCGTGGCGTCCGGTCCGTGGCGTCCGGTCAGCCGCCGCCGGGGTGAGGCGGGGGCGCTGGTGCACTGTCCGGGACCGGTGTGCCCTGGTGGAAGCGCATCCGCCACCCCTTCTGTCCGTCCTGGACCCAGATCGAGCTCCGCCGGGTCACGGCGGGCTCGGTCTAGGTGTACGTCACGAGGATGACGTCGGGCGCCAACCGGACCGCCCCGATGTCCGTCACCTCCGCGTCGAGGTCGGGGGCAGCAGGCAGATCACGCAGGACACTGTCGTGTGTGTGCGTCCGCCCGCTGGCGCCGAACTCGAGGAAGTCCGGGTGCACCAGCCCTCGCAGCCGCTCGGGGTCGGCCCGGGTTCCGGGATCGAGCAGCGTGATCTCGCCGAGGATCGCCTCGTCGAGGTCGGGGTCTCCGGCGAGGTCGGGGTCGGGGCCGGTCGCACGCACGGGCTGAACCTCCCCGGCGACCGTCACCGAGTCAAGCCGGTCCCGCCGTCACGCAGCCACGAGTGCTGCGGTCCAGCGTTCGAGCGGGCTGTCACCGGGTGTGGGGACCGGGTCCGCGGGCTCGGCGGGGATGGGCGGGGGTCCGGTGTCCCAGATCGGGTCGGGCGGTGTGGGGTAGGTGTGTCCGGTGGGGCTGGTCCAGGTGATCCGCCCGCTGCCCGGGTCTGGGGTCGCGGACCAGCTGGTGTGGGTCTTGATCCGGTGATGTCGCCGGCACGCGGGGTGCAGGTTGGCGGCGGTCGTGTTCGCCCCGTCGTAGTTGGTGGCGTGGTCGAGGTCGGTGTGCAGCGAGGGGATGGTGCAGCCGGGGAAGGTGCAGGTGGTGTCCCGGGCGGTGACCAGTTCACGCAGCCGGTCGCTGGGCCGGTAGCGGGTGGTGCCGGTGGCGACCAGGCGGCCGTGGTCGGTGAGGAACGCCCGCCAGGCGTCCGCGCCGGCCGCGAGCTCACGCGCGAGGGGTGCCGGTACCCAGCCGTGGCCGGGGATCCAGCCGGGGTTGTCGGCCAGCCCGAGCAGGGTGGCGGCGTCGACGATGATGACCGCGGACGACCACGACCTGCCCCGCCCGGCACCGGTCCCGGCTCCCGCGCTGCCACCGGCAGGTGCCGCCCCTGCAGCCGCGCCGGCTCCGGCACCGGCTTCTGCGCCCGTCCCGGCTCCGTCGCTCTCGTTCGCTCCCGTGTTGCCGCTGGTCCCGGTGCCCGGGAGCCCGGTGGCCGTGGTGGCGGCGCCGCTGGCCGGGATGGTCGCCCCGGTGGTGGTCGGGGCGTCGCTGGTGTCCAGGCCGAGGTGCCGGATGAGTAGGCGGGCGGCTTCGATGACGGCGTCGGCGCGTAGCGCTTCCAGGGTGGTGTCGGGGTGGTGCGGGCAGCCGAGCTGGTGCGTCCGGTCGGTGTCCGGCTGGGCGCTGGCACCGGTGCTGTGAACCCCGGTCGCGCGGTGTCCGCGCAGGGCGGCGAGGGTGCCGACCAGGCCGAACCCGGTAGACCCGGCCCGGCCTGTGCCCGCGGGCGCTGCTGCGCCGGTGCCCGCGCCAGTGTCGGTGTCGCGGGGGCAGGTGCAGGGGCCGAGCAGGGTCGTCAGGTCCGCGGTCGGGTCCTTCAGGGTCGCCTGCCGGTTGCGGGCCCAGGTGTCGAACTGGCGCCACGCCCATGACGCCATCGGCTGGGAGGCCTCCAGGGTGATCCTGGCGCGGAAGTCCGGCAGCGGGCTGATCCGCAGCGACCGTTCCCGCCGCCTCTTCTTCGCCCGCTCCGCGGCGGCGGCGGCGTCCAGGCGCAGGATGGTGCGGCGGATGCGGTGCCGCAGCCGGCCCGGGGTCTCCTCCGCGTACCGCGAGGGCTGCCCGTCCGCGTCGGGCAGCGTCTCGGCGACGACGGTCTGCACGACCTTCTCGGTCAGGTTCGGGGCGAGTTCGGCGGTCTCGGACACGACCGCGGACAGGTGCCCGTACCCCCAGGCACCGGTCTCCAGCAGCCGAGCGACCGGGGCACCGGGACCAGCGAGGAACCGGGCGGTGGTGATCCGGTCCGATGCCGCGACGGTGGACAGCCGGCAGGCGGCGGCGACCTCGGCGTGCCGGGCCTCCTCGACGCACTCGAACGGCCCGACGTCCACCGGCCCGCCCTGGTCGTCCGGGTCGGGGTCCCGTGCCGGCTCGGCACCGGCGACCGGGATCACCGCGGCGTACGACCGGGAGGTCACCCACGCCGCCTGGGCCTGCCACGTCGTCAGGAACACCACCCGGTCATGCCCGCACAGCGCCTCGGCGTCGACCTGCTCCAGCAGACCGATCGCCACCGGACCCGGCCCCACCGCCACGGCCTGCGCGAGCAGGGCGGCGTCCCACGGACGCGAGGTCCGCGGACCGGGAACCACGGGATCGAACATGTGTACGAGTCTAGCGTCAGGGTCCGACACCGCGCAAGACCCTGTGCACACGAAAACGTCTGCGCCCCAGACGAAATCACCTGGGGCGCAGCCGTCACACCAGAACCGCTAGTCGCGCAGGGGTCGTCCCGACGCATCCGTCTGGAACGACGGCGAGCCGACCAGGATCATGATCCCCTCGACCAGGCCCCACAGCGCTCCGACGCCGCAGGTCAGGATCGTCACGACGATCTGGATGATGCCGATCGACGTGTAGCCCAGGTAGAACCGATGCACGCCGAAGCCGCCGACCAGGATGCCGAGCAGCCCGGCCACCAGCTTGGACTTCGCCTGCGGGTCGTACGGGGCCGGGTAGCCGGCCGGCGGGTAGCCGCCCTGCGGGTACGCGGCCGGCGGATAGCCGCCCGGCGCGGGCGGAGGGGCGTAGCCACCCGTGGGAGGCGGCGCGTAGCCACCGGCCGGCGGCGGCTCGTAGCCCGGCGGCGGGTACGCCCCGGCCGGCGGCGGCTGGTAGCCCTCCGGCTGCGGCGGCGGGGGAGCGGCGTACCCGGGGTCGGGCGGCGGCTGGTAGCCGGGCGCCGGCGCGTCCGGCGGCGGGTTCACCTGGCTGAGCGTGGGCTCGTCCATCGGCGGCAGCGGGGAGTCCCCGGCCGGGGTCGACACGACCTCGGTCTCGGCGACCGCGGCGTCCACCTGGTCAGCGGCGTCGTACGCCGCACCGGCCGGTGCCGCGTCACCGGCAGCCTCGGCCGCAGCGTCCTCGGCGACGAACTCCGACTCCTGGGCGGCCACGGCCTCGTCGGCTGCCACCTCCGGTTCGGGCAGGGGCGCGGGCTCGGCGGGGTCGGGCACGGCGTTGGGCTGGTCGGTCATCGCACACCTCCGCGGCCCATCCTGTCCCGACGGGCGCCCGGGGTCTACGGCCTTCCCCCGTGAGTCGTGCCTCAGCCGGGCGGCTCGCCGTCCGACGTGACGAAGTCGATGAGCTCCTCCACCCGGCCGAGCAGGTCCGGCTCGAGGTCGGTCCAGCCGTCGACCCGGGCCAGCAGCCGCCGCCAGGCCGCCGCGGTGTCCGCGCGCCACCCGAGCGCTGCGCAGACCCCCTCCTTCCACGGCGTGCCGGGCGGGACGGACGGCCAGGCCGGGATGCCGGCGACCGAGGGCCGGACCGCCTGCCACACGTCGACGTACGGATGCCCGACGACCAGCACGCCCGCTCCGAACGCGGCCCGGGCCTCCGCCGCGACCCGCGCCTCCTTGCTGCCCGGGACCAGGTGGTCGACGAGGACCCCGAGCCGCCGTCCCGGCCCCGGGCCGAACCGCGTCGCCCGGTCCAGCAGGCGGTCCACGCCGCCGAGCTCCTCCACGACCACGCCCTCGACCCGCAGGTCGTCGCCCCAGACCCGCTCGACCAGTTCGGCGTCGTGCCGGCCCTCCACCCAGATCCGCGAGTCCCGGGCGACCCGGGCCCGTTGCCGGGCCACCGCCACCGACCCGGACGCCGTGCGCGAGGGGGCGGCGGGCGAGGACGCCGCCACGGGCCGGACCAGCGTCACCGGGCGCCCCTCCAGCAGGAACGCCGCCGGCGCCAGCCGGAACGGGCGGGCCCGCCCGTCTCGGTCCTCCAGCAGCACGGCCCACCCGTCGGGGCCCTTGTCGAACCCCACGACCGCCCCGCACCACCCGGTCTCGGCGCACTCCACGACCAGCCCCGGGTCCCCCGGCACCTCCGGGACCCGCGGGCGACGGTGCGGGTCGGCGCTGAGGACGTCGGAGCCGTACCGGTCGGTCACCACCCCGGGACCGTACCCGCGCCCGTCCGCACGGCACGGGAGGCGCGAGCGACGTACACTTGGCACTCGAACCCACGGAGTGCCAGAGCACGAGAGACCGACCCCGGCGAGGAGGTGCGCGGTGCTGGACGACCGGAAGCTGTCCGTGCTGCGCGCCATCGTCGAGGACTTCGTCGAGAGCCGGGAGCCGGTCGGGTCGAAGTCCTTGGTGGAGCGGCACAACCTCGGCGTCTCCCCGGCCACGATCCGCAACGACATGGCCGCGCTGGAGGACGAGGGCTACATCGCCCAGCCGCACACCAGCGCCGGCCGGATCCCGACGGACAAGGGCTACCGGCTGTTCGTCGACCGGCTCTCCGCGGTCAAGCCGCTGACGCCCGCCGAGCGCCGCGCGATCCACTCGTTCCTGGACTCCGCGGTCGACCTCGACGACGTGATGTCGCGCACCGTGCGACTGCTCGCCCAGCTCACCCGCCAGGTCGCGCTGGTGCAGTACCCCACGCTGCGGAGCTCCAGCGTCCGGCACGTGGAGCTCGTCGCCCTCGGCAGCCACCGGCTGCTGCTGGTCCTCATCGCCGACACCGGTCGGGTCGAGCAGCGGGTCGTCGACTCCTCGACCGTCATCTCCGAGGACACGCTGGCCGACCTGCGGGCGCGGCTCAACGCGGCGGTCGCCGGCCACCGCTTCGGCGAGCTGGGCGAGCTGGTCGCCGACCTGCCCCAGGCGTTCGCCCAGGACGAGCGGCCGCTGGTGCTGGCCGTGCTGGCCACCCTGCTCGAGGCCGCGGTGGACCGGCACGACGAGCGGGTCGTGCTCGGCGGCACCGCCAACCTCACCCGCTACGGCGACGACTTCCCGCACACCCTGCAGCCGGTGCTGGAGGCGCTGGAGGAGCAGGTCGTGCTGCTGCGCCTGCTCGGCGAGGTGACCGCGTCCGACGCGCTCACGGTGCGGATCGGGCACGAGAACCCGGTCGAGGGGCTGCAGTCCACGTCGGTCGTCGCGGTCGGCTACGGCCGCGGGGGCGATGAGACGGTGGCCAGCCTCGGCGTCGTCGGCCCCACCCACATGGACTACGCCGGGACGATGGCCCAGGTGCGGGCGGTGGCCCGTTACCTCGGGCGCATCCTCGGCGAGCAGTAGGCGTACTCCGACAGGCCCCCACGCGGGGCACGAGCAGTGAGGACACGGTGGCCACCGACTACTACGCGGTGCTCGGGGTCGCGCGCGACGCGGGACCGGACGAGATCAAGCGCGCCTACCGCAAGCTGGCCCGCGAGCTGCACCCCGACGTCAACCCCGACCCGGTGACGCAGGAGCGGTTCAAGGAGGTCACCGCCGCGTACGAGGTCCTGTCCGACCCCGAGAAACGGCAGATGTACGACCTCGGGGCCGACCCGCTGGCGCCCGGGGGCGGCCAGGCCGGCTTCGGCGGGTTCGGCTTCGGCGACATCATGGACGCGTTCTTCGGCGGGTCCGCCTCGCGCGGCCCGCGGCCGCGGACCATGCGCGGCCAGGACGCGCTGATCCGGCTGCAGATCGACCTGAACGAGGCCGCCACCGGCGCCGTCCGCGAGATCCAGGTGGACACCGCCGTCGGCTGCCCGACCTGCGCCGGCGCCGGCACCGCCGAGGGCACCACGGTAGAGACCTGTCCGATGTGCCGCGGCCGCGGCGAGATCCAGTCGGTGCAGCGGTCCTTCCTCGGCCAGGTGATGACGTCGCGGCCGTGCCCGCAGTGCCAGGGCTTCGGCACCACCATCCCGCACCCCTGCCCCGAGTGCGCGGGGGACGGCCGGGTCCGGACCCGGCGCACGCTGTCGGTGAAGATCCCCGCGGGCGTCGATACCGGCACCCGGATCCAGCTGTCGGGGGAGGGCGAGGTCGGTCCCGGCGGCGGCCCGCCCGGGAACCTCTTCGTGGAGATCGTCGAGGCCCCGCACCCGGTGTTCGAGCGGCGGGGCGATGACCTGCACTGCACCCTGGCCGTCCCGATGACCGCGGCCGCGCTGGGCACCTCGCTGGAACTGGAGACTCTCGACGGCGTCGAGACGCTGGACGTCCGGGCCGGCACCCAGCCGGGGTCCGTGACCACCCTGCGCGGGCGCGGCATCCCGCACCTGCGCGGGTCCGGCCGCGGCGACCTGCACGTCCACCTCGACGTGCAGGTCCCCACCCGGCTCGACGCCCGGCAGGAGGAGCTGCTGCGCGAGCTGGCCTCGCTCCGGGGCGAGGAGCAGCCGACCGGTCAGCTGGCACCGGCGCAGCAGGGCCTGTTCTCCCGCCTGCGCGACGCCTTCTCCGGCCGCTGACGCGGCGGACCGGCCGCCGTGAGCGCACCCGTCTTCGTCGTCGAGCCCGCGCTGCTGGCCGGTGCCGGCCCGGGGACCCGGGTGTCGGTCGAGGGTGACGAGGCCCGGCATGCGCTGCGCGTGCGCCGGCTGGCGCCGGGGGAGCCGGTCGACCTGGTGGACGGCCTCGGTCGTCGGGCCCGAGCGGTTGTCGCCCCGCATGATGACTCGCACGACGATTCGCATGACGACCTGCGACACGAGCGGCACCGGCTCCAGGTCGAGGTTCTGTCGGTAGTCGACGAGCCGAGTCCGACGCCGAGAGTCGTTGTCGTGCAGGCGATCCCGAAAGGTGACCGCGCCGAGCTCGCCGTGGAGCTGATGACCGAGGTCGGCGTCGACGTGGTCGTCCCGTGGGCGGCCGCTCGCTGCGTCGCGGTCTGGCGGGGGGAGAAGGAGCGACGGGGACCGGAGCGCTGGCGGGCGGCCGCCCGCGAGGCGGGCAAGCAGTCGCGGCGTGCCCGGTTCCCCGAGGTGCGCGACCTGGCCCGCGCCTCCGACGTCGTGGGCCTGGTCGGTGCGGCCGACGTCGCCCTGGTCCTGCACGAGTCCGCCGCCGACGGCATCGACGCGGTGGAACTGCCCGACGGCGGCGACATCGTGCTGGTGGTGGGCCCGGAGGGAGGGCTCACCGAGGACGAGGTCCACGCGCTGACGGCCGCGGGGGCCCGGGCGGTCCGGCTCGGACCCACGGTCCTGCGCTCGTCGACGGCCGGGTGCGTCGCCGCCGCGGTGATCCTGGCGCGCACCGGGCGCTGGGCCATCGCCGCACCTACGATCGACGCGTGACCGACTCCGACGCGTCCTGCCTGTTCTGCCAGATCGTCGCCGGTGACATCCCCGCGACGGTGGTGCACCAGACCGACCGCGTGGTGGCGTTCCGCGACGTCAACCCGCAGGCCCCCGTGCACGTGCTCGTCGTCCCGCGCGAGCACCACCGCGACGCCGGCAGCCTCGGCGCAGCGGACCCCGAGCTCGCCGGTGCGGTGCTGGAGGCAGCAGCGGTCGTGGCGGACCTCGAGGGCGTGTCCGACAGCGGCTACCGGGTGGTCCTCAACACCGGCTCGGGCGCGGGGCAGACCGTGTTCCACGTGCACGCGCACGTCCTCGGCGGCCGCCCGCTGCTGTGGCCCCCGGGCTGACCCGGTCCCCCGCCCCGCAAAGCGGATCGCCGGTCCGGTGCCCGCCCCGTACCATGGCGTCGTCCCGTCACCGAGGCAGAAGGGCAGGGAGACGGCCGTCCGCGGCCGACCCATGGCGACCACGGCAGAGGCTCAGGCGAAGATCGTCGTCCCGGCGTCGCAGCCGATGGTGGCCGTGCTCGGCTCCGGCGACGAGCTGCTCCGGGTGATCGAGGCGCAGTTCCCCGAGTCCGACATCCACGTGCGGGGCAACGAGATCACCGTCTCCGGCAGCCCTGAGGACGTCGGCCTGGTCGAGCTGCTGGTGGCCGAGATGCTCGCGATGCTCCGCACCGGTCAGGGACTCACCGCGGAGTCGGTCGAGCGTTCGGTGTCCATGCTGCGCAGCGGCACCCGGCCGGCCGAGGTGCTGACGGCCAACATCCTCAGCAACCGTGGTCGCACGATCCGGGCCAAGACGCTGAACCAGAAGCGCTACGTCGACGCCATCGACCACCACACGATCGTGTTCGGCATCGGCCCGGCTGGCACCGGCAAGACCTACCTCGCGGTCGCCAAGGCGGTGCAGGCGCTGCAGGCCAAGAAGGTCAACCGGATCGTGCTCACGCGGCCGGCGGTGGAGGCGGGGGAGCGGCTGGGCTTCCTGCCCGGCACGCTCTCGGAGAAGATCGACCCGTACCTGCGCCCGCTGTACGACGCGCTGCACGACATGATCGACCCGGACTCGATCCCGCGGCTCATCACCAGCGGCACCATCGAGGTCGCCCCGTTGGCGTACATGCGCGGGCGCACTCTCAACGACGCGTTCATCATCCTCGACGAGGCGCAGAACACCTCGCCCGAGCAGATGAAGATGTTCCTGACCCGCCTCGGGTTCGGTTCGACCATGGTGGTCACGGGCGACGTCACCCAGATCGACCTGCCGGACGGCACCTCCAGCGGGCTCAAGGTCGTGCAGCACATCCTCGACGGGATCGACGACGTCACCTTCTGCAACCTCACCTCGCACGACGTGGTGCGACACAAGCTGGTCGGGCGCATCGTGGAGGCGTACGGCCGCTTCGACGCGCAGAACGCCGCCAAGGCGGCGCAGGGCGGGGCGGTCGTACGGACCTCCGGGCGCGGCCCGCGCCGCGGCCGGCGCTGACGGGGTCAGGCGCATGGGTATCGACGTCAACAACGAGTCCGGGCAGCCGGTCGACGAGGTCGCGCTGTCCGAGCAGGCCTCGTTCCTGTTGCGGCGGCTGAAGATCCACCCGCTCGCTGAGCTGTCCGTCGTGCTCGTGGACGAGCCCGCGATGGCCGAGCTGCACGTGCGGTGGATGGACGAGCCGGGGCCGACCGACGTCATGTCCTTCCCGATGGACGAGCTGCGGCCCGGCGGCGACGACGAGGAGCCCGAGCCGGGCGTCCTCGGCGACATCGTCCTGTGCCCGCAGTTCGCCGAGCGCCAGGCCGAGCAGGCCGGGCACTCCCGGGACGACGAGCTGGCCGTCCTGCTGACCCACGGTGTCCTGCACCTGCTCGGCTACGACCACGCCGAGCCGGACGAGGCACGGGAGATGTTCGGCCTGCAGGCCCACCTGGTCGCGGAGTGGGAGGGGCACCGCGCCCAGGGGTTCCCGCCGTGAGCTCCGCCGACGTCTGGCTGCTCGCCGGCGCGGTGGCCCTGATCGTGCTCTCGGCACTGCTCATCGCCGGCGAGACCGCGGTCGCGCGGGTGTCGCGCGTACGGGTCGAGGAGCTGCGGCGCGAGGGGAGGCGCGGCGCGGACCGCCTGCTCACCGTCGTGGACGACCGAGCGCGTTATGTCAACGTGCTGCTGTTCCTGTCCTCCGCGGCGTCGACCACCGCGGTGGCCTTCGTGACCTTCGTCTGCGTCGACTCGCTGCCGTGGGCGGTGGGCTGGTCCCTGACGCTGGCGATCGTCGTCATGGTCGTGGTCCGCTACGTCGCGCTCGGGGTGGCCCCCCGCACGCTCGGGCGACAGCACGCGGAGCGCATCGCGCTGCGCGCGGCCGGGCCGGCCCGGGCGTTCGCCGCACTGCTGGGCCCGATCACGACCCTGCTCATCCTGCTCGGCAACGCACTCACCCCGGGCAAGGGCTACCGGCAGGGCCCGTTCGACACCCAGGCCGAGCTGCGCGAGCTGGTCGACCTCGCGGAGGCGGACCGCCTCATCGAGGACGACGAGGCGCAGATGATCCACTCCGTGTTCGAGCTCGGCGACACCGTGGCCCGCGAGGTGATGGTGCCGCGCACCGAGATGGTGTCCATCGAGCGGACCAAGACGCTGCGGCAGGCCATGTCCCTGGGCCTGCGCTCGGGGTTCTCCCGCATCCCCGTGACCGGCGACAACACCGACGACGTCGTCGGGATCGTCTACCTCAAGGACGTCACCCGGCGGACGTTCGAGCACCGCGACGCCGAGCAGTCCGAGCGGGTCGAGTCGCTGATGCGCCAGGCCTACTTCGTCCCCGACAGCAAGCGGGTCGACGACCTGCTGCGCGAGATGCAGGCGGCCCGGGTGCACATGGCCGTGCTGGTGGACGAGTACGGCGGCACGGCCGGGATCGTCACGATCGAGGACATCCTCGAGGAGATCGTGGGCGAGATCGCCGACGAGTACGACACCGAGTCCCCGGAGGTGCAGCAGTTGGCGGACGGCGGCTGGCTCGTCAGCGCCCGCATGCACCTGGACGACCTGGCCGAGCTCCTCGACGTGGACCTCGACGCGGAGGAGGAGGACGTCGACACCGCGGCCGGGCTGCTGGCCAAGCGGCTGGGCCGGGTGCCGATCCCCGGGGCGTCGGTCGAGGTGGAGGGCTACCGGTTGGTGGCCGAGGAGGCCGCGGGGCGCCGCAACCGGATCGGCCGGCTCCGCGTGACCCCGCTCGCCTCCGCCCCACCCCCGTCGTCGGACCGCCCCCCGACTGCACGAGAACCCCTGGAGCGCACCGATGCCTGACCCGTCCGGCCCCGTGGACCTCGGGCCCGAGGACCTCAAGCTCGTCGCGCTCGCCCGCGCCGCCCGCGCCAACGCCGGCGCGCCGCAGGGGGCGGCCGTACGCGACACCATGGGCCGGTCGTACTCGGCCGCCGCGGTCCGGCTCCCGTCCCTGTCCCTGACCGCCGCGCAGCTCGTCACCGCCGTGGCGGCGTCCAGCGGCGCGTCCGGGCTGGAGGCCGCGGTGGTGGTGGGCGGGGAGGAGCCGGATCCGGCCGACCTCCGCCCGCTGCGTGACCTCGCCGGTGCCGGCGTCCCCGTGTTCGTGTGCGGTACGGACGGCTCGGTCCGCCACCGCCTCTCCACGTGACCGCGGGGCGGTGACCCCCGAGGTCTCGTCGCCCCGGGCGGCACCGACCCGGCTCGCGGCCGCCGTGTCCGTCCTGGCCGCGGCGGTGCTGTTCGGGACGTCGGGGACGGCGCAGGCGCTGGCGGACGTGGGTGCCTGGCCGCCGGCCGTGGCTGCCGCCCGCCTGCTCCTGGGTGCCGCCGGGCTGCTGGCGATCGTCGTCTGGCTCCAGCGGGACGGGGCCGCGCTGGTCCGCCTGCTCCGGCTGCCGACGGTGTGGGCCATCGCGGTGGCGGTGGCCGCCTACCAGGCCCTCTTCTTCGTCGGCGTCGCCCGGGTCGGGGTGGCCGTGGGCACGCTGGCCAGCCTGGCGCTCGCGCCGTTCCTGGCCGGGACGCTGGGCTGGCTGGTCGGGGAGGGCGCGCCCGGCCGGGTCTGGGCGGTGTCCACCGTGGTCGCGGTCGTCGGACTGGCGCTGCTCGTGCTCGGCGACGAGGTGCCGCGCGACGGCTGGGGCGTGCTGGCGGCGCTGGGCGCCGGCGCGTCGTACGCCGTCTACACCGTCCTCGGCGCCCGGCTGGCGCGCTCCGGGCACCCGCCGACCGCGGTCCTGGCCGCCGGGTTCACGCTGGCCGCGCTCCTGCTGCTCCCGCTGCTGGTCGCCTCCGGGACCTGGTGGGCCACCCCGGGCGGGGCCGCGCTGGTGCTGTGGGTCGGCCTGGTGTCGACGACCGCCGCCTACTGGCTGTTCGGCCGCGGCCTGGCGGTGCTGCAGCCGGGGCACATCGCCACGCTGAACCTGGCCGAGCCGGTCACCGCGGCCGTCCTGGGCGTCGTGGTGCTCGGGGAGTCGCTCGGGGCCCGCGGCCTGGTTGGCTGCCTGCTCATCCTGGCCGCGCTCACGGCGCTGGGTGCGTCCGAGGGGCGCCCCGCGAGAGGATCGGCCGCGTGAGCGACCCGCACGCCGACCCCGTGGAGCACCGGTCCGGATTCGTCTGCCTGGTCGGGCGCCCCAACGTCGGTAAGTCCACGCTCACCAACGCGCTGGTGGGCCAGAAGGTGGCGATCACGTCCAGCCGGCCGCAGACCACCCGGCACACGGTGCGCGGCATCGTGCACCGGCCCGACGCGCAGCTGGTGCTGGTCGACACGCCGGGACTGCACCGCCCCCGGACCCTGCTCGGGGAGCGGCTCAACGACTTGGTCCGCACCACCTGGGCCGAGGTGGACGTCATCGGGTTCTGCGTGCCCGCCGACCAGTCGGTCGGCCCCGGCGACCGCTTCATCGCCGCGGAGCTGGCCCGCATCCCGCGCAGTCCGAAGGTCGCGGTGGTCACCAAGACCGACCTGGTGTCGCGCGACACCGTTGCCGAGCGGCTGGCCGAGGTGGCCGCGCTGGGAGACGAGACGGGGGTCGCCTGGGCCGAGGTCGTACCCGTCTCGGCGCACTCCGGGGAGCAGGTGCGGCTGCTGGAGGACCTGCTGGTGGCGCTGCTGCCGCCGGGCCCGGCGCTGTACCCCGAGGGCGAGCTCACCGACGAGCCGGAGCAGGTCATGGTCGCCGAGCTGGTGCGGGAGGCGGCCCTGGAGGGGGTCCGCGACGAGCTGCCGCACTCGATCGCGGTCGTCGTGGAGGAGATGGCACCCCGGCCGGACCGGCCCGCGGACCGCCCCCTGGTGGACATCCACGCGGTGCTGTTCGTGGAGCGCTCCAGCCAGAAGGCGATCGTGATCGGCCGCGGCGGGGAGCGCCTGAAGAAGGTCGGGACCGCCGCCCGCCGGCAGATCGAGGCGCTGCTCGGCACCCCGGTCTACCTGGACTTGCGGGTCAAGGTCGCCCCCGACTGGCAGCGCGACCCCAAGCAGCTCGGCCGCCTGGGCTTCTAGCGCGACGCACGGTCAGCCCGGCCGCCACACGCGCCGGCGCAGAAGTGAGCCGAGTGGTTGCTACCGGGACGTGATCGGGCTGGGTGACGACCGTTCGGCTCACTTCTGTGATCGGTGGCCCTTCCGTCAGCCCGGCTCGGCGGCCCCGGCGTGGCCGACCCGGGCGAAGCCGACCCGCTCGTAGACCCGCGCCACGTCGTCGTCGCCGGCGGACAGCAGCAGCAGGCCGACCCCGTGCGCGACGGCGTCCGCAGCCAGCGCGGCGACCACGGCGCCGGCCAGCCCCCGGCGCCGGTGGCTGGGCAGGGTCGCGACGCCGACGATCTCCGACGCGTCCCCGACCGGTTGGTGCGTCCCGGTGGCCACGACCCCCTCGTCGGTCTCCACCACCGCGACCACGCTCAGCCCCGAGGCCACCCGGGACCGCACGTGGTCGTCCGCCGACGGGTCCCGTACGGCGAGCCGTGCGTCCCGGTCCGCCGGGCCGGCCGGCCCGACGCCCGTGCCGGGGGCGGCGAAGCCGAGCTCGGCCACGACCTGGGCGGCGGGCAGCGCCGGATCGTCGGCGTCCAGGACCCGGACGGCGACACCGGCGACGCTGCCCCCGTCTGCGCGGCCGACACCGTCCGGCGCGACCAGCAGCGGGTGCAGCACCACGCGCAGCCCGGCGTCCGCGAGCAGGTCGCCCAGCGCCGGGGTGCGCTCGTGCACCCACTCGAACGACTCGGGCAGGTCGTGCGCCCGCAGGTACGCCAGCGCCGACGCGACGTCGTCCGCCGTCGGCGCCGGGTGGTCCCGGCGCGGGCGGGCGTAGAACGGCCAGGGCGACCCCTCCGCGACGAACACCCGGAACGCCGCGACGTCGACCGCCCGGGCGGACGACCGCGGTGCGGCGTCGAGGTAGGCGTCCACGGCGTCCAGCAGGTCGTCCGGCGGCCCGCCCCGGGATCGCCCGCGGGTCGCGCTCACCCGGTGGGCGGGGCGGCGTCGCTCCGCCCACCGCCGCGCTGCTCGCCGCCGTCGCGCGTCCGCGCCCCGTCCCTGCGCGTCGGGGCCGCGTGCTCGGACAGCTCCGGCACCAGCTCGTAGCGCTGGCCGTAGGTGTCGACGACCGCGATGATGGCGGCGGCCAGCGGGATGCCGATGATCGCCCCGATCGGGCCGAAGAAGGCCGCGCCGATGAACACCGACGCCAGGGCGAGGGCCGGATGGATGTCCATGGTCGCGCGGCTGACCTTGGGGGTGAACACGTAGTTCTCGACCTGCTGGTACACGGTGGCGAACAGAACGATCCACAGCACGTCCAGCGGGTCGTCGAAGGCCGCGAACACGGCCGGGATCGCGACCCCGATGTAGGTCCCGATGGTCGGGATGAACTGGCTGACGATGCCCGCGAACACGCCCATCGGCAGCCAGTACGGGATGTTGATGACCGCGAAGAACACCGAGTGGAAGAACGCCGACAGCGTCGCCAGGATCACCTTCGAGACCACGAAGCCGCCGGTCTTCTCGATCGCGATGTCCCACACGGTGACGAAGACCCGCTGGCGGGCCGGAGGCAGCCACGACCCGATCGTGCGGCGCAGCCGGGGACCGTCCGCGGCGATGTAGAACGAGAACACCAGCACGGTCAACGTGTCGAACAGGACGCCCACCAGCGACCCGACGATGCCGAACACCCCGCCCGCGAGGTTGCTGGCGATCCCGGTGATCTCCCCGGCGGTGAGGTTGAGCCGATCGGTGATCTCGTTGGGGTCCAGGTTGAGGCTGAAGGTGGAGTTCAGCCAGGCGACGATGTCGACCACCAGGGTCGGCAGGGCCTGCACCAGGCCGGCCAGCTGGGTGAAGAACAGCCCGCCGAACAGGCCCAGCAGCGCGACGACCGCCAGCACCAGCCCGAGCAGGGTGACGCCGGTGCCGAACCCGCGGCGGAACCCGCGGCGGGCGAAGAAGGACACCGAGGGCTCCATCGCGATGGCGAGCAGCCAGGCGAGCAGGATCAGGAACAGGAAGTGGCCCACCGACTCGAACGCCCAGGTGGCGAACTGCAGCGCGACGAACAGCAGCAGCACCAGCACCACGGCCCGGCGCAGTCGCTTCGGCTCGAAGGCGACGTACTGCAGCGAGCTCGAGGGGGTGAGCTCGGGCTCCTCGGGCTCCGTGGCGGCCGGGGGGAGGGACGTCTCCAGCGCCAGGTCGTCCGGGTCGCGGCGGACCAGTCCGGACAGGGGCAGGTGGAAGCGCTGGCCGCCACCCTCGTGGCCGGCCTGTTGCCCGCCGTCGGGCTCCGTCCGCTTCGACATGCCGCCTCCCGGGGGCGACGGTACCCCCGGGCGTCGGCCCGCAGTGCGACGATGTCCCGGTGCCGCTCTACCGGGACGAGGCCGTCGTGCTGCGCACGCAGAAGCTGGGCGAGGCCGACCGCATCGTCACCCTGCTGACGCGCGGACGCGGCCGGGTCCGCGCGGTGGCCAAGGGGGTGCGGCGCACCTCCAGCCGCTTCGGCGCCCGGCTGGAACCGTTCGGCCACGTCGACGTGCAGTGCTACGAGGGCCGGTCGCTGGACACCGTGACGCAGGCGGAGTCCCTCGCCGCGTACGGGGCTGTGCTGTCGACCGACTACACCCGGTGGACCGCGGGCACGGCGATGCTGGAGACCGCGGAGCGGCTCACCCCGGAGGAGGGGGAGCCGGCGGTCCAGCAGTACCTCCTGCTCGTGGGCGGGCTGCGCGCGCTGGTCGCTGACGAGCACGACGCCGGCCTGGTGCTCGACGCCTACCTGCTGCGCTCCCTGGCGGTCGCGGGCTGGTCCCCGTCGTTCGAGGAGTGCGCCCGCTGCGGCGCCCCGGGCCCGCACCGGTCGTTCTCGGTCTCCTCCGGCGGCGCGGTGTGCCCCGACTGTCGGGTCCCCGGGTCGGCGACGCCGTCGCCGTCGACGCTGGCCCTGCTGGGGGCGCTGCTGTCCGGTGACTGGGCGGTGGCCGACGCCAGCGACCCGCGGGACCGGCGGCAGGGCAGCGGCCTGGTCGCGGCCTACCTGCAGTGGCACCTCGAGCGCGGGCTGCGCTCCCTGCCGCTGGTGGAGCGGGCGTGAGCCGCCGCGCCGAGCGGGCGGCCCGCGCCGCGGCCGACAAGGCCACCGGCCGGACCGCTCCGGTCCGGCAGCCGACACCCCACCCCACCGGGGCGCGTCCGCCCGTGATCCCCGCGGACCTGGTGCCGCGGCACGTCGCCCTGGTGATGGACGGCAACGGCCGGTGGGCGAAGCAGCGCGGGCTGCCGCGCACCGCGGGCCACGAGGCGGGGGAGGCGAGCCTGCTCGACTGCGTGCACGGGGCGATCGAGCTCGGCGTCGGCTGGCTGTCGGCCTACGCCTTCTCCACCGAGAACTGGAAACGCTCCCCGGACGAGGTCCGCTTCCTGATGGGGTTCAACCGGGACGTGATCCGCAGGCGGCGCGACGAGATGAACGAGCTCGGGGTCCGGATCCGCTGGGCCGGCCGGCGCCCCCGGCTGTGGAAGTCGGTCATCGAGGAGCTCGAGGTCGCCGAGCGGATGACCCGGCACAACGACGTGCTCACCCTGACCATGTGCGTCAACTACGGCGGCCGGGCCGAGATTGCCGACGCCGCAGCGGCTATCGCACGCGGGGTGCGCGACGGCCGGATCGACCCCGACCGGGTGGACGAGCGCACCCTGGCCCGCCACCTCGACGAGCCGGGCATGCCCGACGTCGACCTGTTCGTCCGGTCCTCCGGCGAGCAACGCATCAGCAACTTCCTGCTCTGGCAGGTTGCGTACGCGGAGCTCGTCTTCCTCGACACGCTCTGGCCCGACTTCGACCGTCGGCACCTGTGGCACGCCTGCGAGCTGTACGCCTCGCGCGACCGTCGCTACGGGGGTGCCCAGCCCAACCCGGAGCCGGGCGCGTGACGGGCGGTCACGCCCACGGGGCGACGGGCCTGCGCAACCGGCGCCGGCTGCTGGTCGCGCTGCTGCTGGGCCTCGTCGTGCTGGCGGCGGAGGTCGTCGGCGCGTGGCTCACCGGGAGCCTGGCGCTGCTCGCGGACGCCGGCCACGTGGTCACCGACGTCGCCGGCGTCGCGCTGGCCCTGGCGGCCGTCACCTACGCGCAGCGCCCGCCCACGCCGACGCGGACGTTCGGGACGCTGCGCGCGGAGGTGCTCGCCGCGGCTGTCAACGGCCTGGTGCTGCTGGGCGTCGCCACGTACGTCGTGGTCGAGGCGATCCGGCGCTGGAACGAGGAGGACGCCGTCGACGGCGGCCTGATGCTCGTGTTCGGCGTGATCGGGCTGGTCGCGAACGCGCTCGCGCTCGCGGTGCTGTCCCGGGGGGCCCGGGAGAGCCTCAACGTGCGGGGGGCCTACCTGGAGGTGCTCGGCGACCTGCTCGGCTCGATCGCGGTGATCGTGGCCGCGGTCGTGATCGCGGTGACCGGGTGGGACCGGGCCGACGTCGTGGCCTCCCTGGCGATCGCGGCGCTGATGGTGCCGCGCACCCTGTCGCTGCTGCGCGACGTGGTGCACGTGCTGCTGGAGGGCACGCCCCGCGGGGTGGACCTGGCCGAGGTGCGCCGGCACATCACCGAGGTCGAGGGGGTCCGGGACGTGCACGAGCTGCACGCCTGGACCATCACCAGCGGGGTGCCGGTGCTGTCCGCGCACGTGGTCGTCGACGACGAGGTGTTCGCCAGCGGGGGCACCGGGCCGCTGCTGGACCGCCTGACCGAGTGCCTGGGCGGCTGCTTCGAGGTCGACCACTGCACGTTCCAGCTCGAACCGGCCGAGCACGCCCGGCACGAGGACGCCGACCACGCCTGAGGCGCCATCGGCCCGTCAGCGGGAGCAGGCCGCGCAGCGGCCGAAGATCTCCAGGGTGTGGCTGATGTCGGTGTAGCCGTACTCCGCGGCCATCTGCGCGGCCCAGCGCTCGACCCCCGCACCCGAGACCTCCACGGTGGCACCGCACTCCCGGCAGACCAGGTGGTGGTGGTGGCCCGAGCTGCATCGGCGGTAGCGCGCCTCGCCGTCGTCAGCGAGCAGCACGTCGACCTCGCCGGAGTCGGCCAGCGCCTGCAGGGTGCGGTAGACCGTGGTGAGCCCGACGTTGTCCCCGCGCTGGCGGAGCAGGTCGTGCAGCTCCTGCGCCGAGCGGAAGTCCGCGACCTCGTCGAGCAGTGCGGCGACCGCGACGCGCTGCCGGGTGGCGCGGCGACCAGGGACGGCGCCGGCGGTGATTCCTGCTCCGCTCACGTCGGTACCGCCCGCCGGCGCCGACGCAGCGGGACCGCGACGGCAGCACACACCCCGAACAGCGCCAGCGCGAGGATCACGATGCTCGGGCCCGGGGGGACGTCGAGGTAGTAGGACCCGACCAGGCCGGACACCGCGGCCAGGACACCGACGACGACCCCGACGACCATGGTGGCCCGGAAGGACCTGGTCAGCTGCTGCGCCGCCGCGATCGGGACGATCATGATGGCGCTCACCAGCAGCAGCCCCACGGTGCGCATGCCGATCACGACGGTGATCGCCGCCAGGACCGTGAGCAGCATGCTCATCCGGGTGGTGCGCACGCCCTGGACCCGCGCCACGTCCGGGTCCAGCGACATCGCGAAGATCTCGCGGCCGAAGACCGCCAGCGTGACCAGGACGATCGCGGCGACGGCCCCCAGCGCGACCAGGTCCTCCGGCGCGACCGTCGACAGCGACCCGAACAGGTACTGGTTCAGCGCGGTCGACGTACCCGCCGACGACAGCGACGTGAACAGCACGCCACCGGCGATGCCGCCGTAGAAGATCAGCGCGAGTGCCAGGTCGCCGGCGGTGCGGCTGCGGGCCCGGATGATCTCGATGACGACCGCTCCCGCCGCGGCGGTGACCAGCGCGGTCGGGACCGGCGCGGTGCCGAGCAGGAACGCCAGGCCCACGCCGGTGAGGGCCACGTGCCCCATGCCGTCGCCGAGCAGCGCCAGCCGGCGCTGCACCAGGAACACCCCGATCAGCGGGGCCACCAGCCCCACGACCGCGGCCGCCGCCAGCGCCCGGCGCATGAAGTCGAAGTCGAGCAGGTCCATCAGGCCTCCATCAGGCCCAGCGGCGGCTCGGGGTTGACCGGGACGTCCGCGTCGTCGTGGTGGACCACGTGGTCGTGCAGGGCCCGGGCGGGCGGCGGCGGCGGTCCGTCGTAGACCACCGACCCGTGCTGCCCGTGGCCGAGGACCACGACCCGGGTGGCCAGGTCGGCGATCGGGCCGAGCTCGTGCGTGACCAGGACGATCGTGCGCCCCTGCTGCTCGAGCTCGGCGAGGGTACGGGCGAGCCGGGCCTGGCTCTCCGCGTCCACCCCGGCGGTCGGCTCGTCCAGCACCAGGGTCTGCGCGTCGACCGCGAGCGCGCCGGCGATCATGACCCGGCGCTGCTGGCCCCCGGACAGGGTGTCCAGGCGTTCGTGCCGCCGGTCCCACAGCCCGACGGCCTCCAGCGCCTCACGGGCCGCGGCGTGGGCCGCGGCCAACCCGGGGCGGAAGCGCCGCCGCGGGCTGACCCGGGCGGCGAGGACGGTCTCGAGGACCGACACCGGGACGGTCCCGGTGGCCGCGAGCCGCTGCGGGACGTACGCGAGCAGGTCCCAGTCGCGGAACCGCGACGCCGGCTGGCCGTAGATCTCCAGCCGACCGTGGCTGATCGGCTCCAGGCCGAGCAGGGCGCGCACCAGCGTCGTCTTGCCGGTGCCGTTCTCGCCCAGCACGGCGACGAACTCGCCCGGCTCGATGACGAGATCCACCTCGTCGACGACGCAGACGCCGTCGTAGTCGACGCAGCCGCGGTGCAGCGCGAAGGGCGGGGTGGTGGGGGAGGGGGTCATGTGCACCGCTGCCCGGTGCGCACCGTGTCGAGGTTGGTGCGCATCACCGACAGGTAGTCCTGGTCGGAGCCGGGCGCCAGTCCCTCCAGTGGGTCGAGGACGGCGGTGGTCGCGCCGGCCTCGTCCGCGACGGTCTGCGCGACCTGCGGGTCGACCAGGGTCTCGAAGTAGACGGTCGTGACGCCGTTGTCCCGGACGAAGCGGGCGATCTCGGCGACCTGCTGCGGCGACGGCTCCGCCTCCGGCGAGATGCCCGAGATGCCGACCTGGGTGAGGTCGTAGCGGTCGGCCAGGTAGCCGAACGCCTCGTGCGAGACGACGAGGTCACGGTTCTCGCAGGTGGCGGTCCCCTGGGCCCACTCCTGGTCCAGCGCGGTCATGTCCGCGGACAGCGAGGCGGCCCCGTCCGCGAACGCCCCGGCTCCCGTCGCGTCCAGCGTGCTCAGGCGCTCCGCCACCGACTCGCCGATGGCGGCCATGTTCAACGGGTTCAGCCACACATGCGGGTCTCCCGGCAGCAGGGTGAGCCCCTCGGTGACGTCCAGCGAGGTGTCCGGCGCCTGCTGGGCGACCGCCTCGTCGACGGCGGGCTGGAAGCCCGGGAGGTAGAGCACCAGGTCGGCGTCGGCGACCTGGGCGACCTGCTGGGCGGTGAGCTCGAGGTCGTGCGGCTCGGCGCCCGCCGGGGTCAGGCCGGTGACCGTCACGCGGTCCCCGCCGACCCGCTGCGCGGCGTACTCCAGCGGGTAGAACGCGGCGACGACGGACACGGTGCTGCCGGCGGCGGCATCCGCGGAGGAGGACGGCTCGCCGGAGGCCGGGCCGTCCGCCGCGCTCGAGCAGCCGGCCAGGCCCAGCGCGACGACGAAGAGGGCAGCGAGTGTGGAACGGGGGCGCATGCCCCGCAGTCTAGCCCTTGTTGAAAATGATTGTCGATTCCAGTTCGGCGCGGGCTACATCCGGCCGAGGAACTTCAGCACCGCGATCCCCACGACCATGCCCACGACGACGACGCGCAGGACCCGCGAGCTGGTGGTGAGCACCGGCCAGGACAGCGCCAGCAGCCAGCCCAGGAACGCCGCGGTGACCAGCAGGAAGAGCCCGCCGAGCCAGGCCAGCGGCCCGGTCAGCACCAGGCCGGCGAACAGGAACAGCCCCATCGCGATGATGACCAGCCAGGTCGGCATGCGGCGCAGCCGCAGCAGCCACGGCCGGCTGGCGTCCTCGAACCGGGCCCGGCCCGGGGTGACCGTGCGGCCGCCGTACCGGGCCGGGTTCGGCGGCCCCACCGGCGGCGGGCCGCCGGGCCCGCGCACGCCGGACCGGCCGGTCTGCTTCGGGCGCTTCGGCTCGGACTGGGCCATCGGTGCTCCCGGGGTCGGGGATCGGGCGGAGGGATAGCGTGGCCCCCCATGGTGGCATCCCCGTCGCGGAGGCACCGCCGGTGCTCGTGCTGACCCGCTACTCCGTGCCGGCGTCGGGGGCCGCGGAGTTCCTCGCGGCGGCCCACCGTGCCCTCGACGCGCTCGGCGCCCAGCGCGGGTTCCGCGGCGGCTGGGTGGGCCGGTCCGCCGACGACCCCGACCTGTTCACCCTGACCACCCGCTGGGACGACGTGGGCTCCTACCGCCGGGCGCTGTCCGCGTACGAGGTCAAGCTGGTCGGCGTCCCGCTGCTGTCCCGCGCGCTGGACGAGCCGACCGCGTACGAGGTGCTCGTCGACCACGACGGCACCGCGTCGGTGACCGCGCCGAGCTCCCGCGCCGCGGACGCCGACACGGTGTCCCTCGGCCACGCCGCCGCCCCCGACGTGGAGAGCGGACCGTGGTAACCGCGGGGACGGGCCGGTTCGCGGACCTGGCCGACGGCGGGCGCGCGCTCGTGCCGCTCACGCAGCGGTTCGCAGCGGATCCCGCCGTGGTCGTCCTGGCGGTCCTGCCCAACGGCGTCCCGGCGGCGGTGGAGGTGGCCCGCGCGCTGGGCGCGCCGCTGCTCGGCGCCGACATGTACCGGCCGGACGGTGGCGAGCCGACCGTGACGCTCCCCGACGGGCTGGCGGGCCGCACCGTCCTGGTCGTCGACGACGCGGTGGAGACAGGCACCGCGGCCCGGCTCGTCGGCCGGGCGGTCAAGGGCGCCGGCGCCGGTCGCAGCGTGCTCGCCGTCCCCGTCTGTCCCCGCCAGGAGGAGGCGACCCTGGCACTGCTGTACGACGAGGTCGTCGCCGCCGTCAGGCCGCTGGCCCGGCGGTCCCTCACCTGGCACTACGAGGCGTTCGAGCCCCTCACGCCGGAGCAGGCCCGCGCGGAGCTGGAGGCCTACCCGGGTTAGGGTGTGCGCTCGTCCGCCGACACCCAGCCGGAGTGGAGGGCCACGTGGCCGCCGATCGGGTCGATTCCGTCGTCAACCTCTGCAAGCGCAGGGGATTCGTCTTCCCCTCCAGCGAGATCTACGGGGGCACCCGGTCCGCCTGGGACTACGGGCCGCACGGCGTGGAGCTCAAGGAGAACGTCCGTCGCCAGTGGTGGCAGGCCGTCGTGCGCGGCCGCGACGACGTCGTCGGCATCGACTCCTCGGTCATCCTGGCGCCACAGGTCTGGACGGCATCGGGGCACGTGGACGCCTTCGTCGACCCGCTGACCGAGTGCAAGAAGTGCCACAAGCGCTGGCGCGCGGATCAGCTGCTCGAGGCGTACGAGGAGAAGCACGGCCGACCCCCCGAGCACGGGCTGGGCGACGTCGTGTGCACCAACTGCGGGACCAAGGGCGAGTTCACCGAGCCCCGCGACTTCAACGGGATGCTGCGCACCATGGTCGGGCCGGTGGAGGACGCCGGCGCGGTGCACTACCTGCGGCCGGAGACCGCGCAGGGCATCTTCGTCAACTACCTCAACGTGATGAACGCGTCGCGGAAGAAGCCGCCGTTCGGCATCGGGCAGACCGGCAAGTCGTTCCGCAACGAGATCACCCCGGGCAACTTCATCTTCCGCACCCGCGAGTTCGAGCAGATGGAGATGGAGTTCTTCGTCCAGCCCGGCACCGACGAGGAGTGGCACGAGTACTGGCTGCAGCAGCGCTGGGACTGGTACGTCGACCTCGGCCTCGACCCCGACAACATGCGCTTCTTCGAGCACCCGAAGGAGAAGCTGTCGCACTACTCCAAGCGGACCGTGGACATCGAGTACCGGTTCCGCTTCGCCGGCTCGGAGTGGGCCGAGCTGGAGGGGATCGCCAACCGCACCGACTTCGACCTGACCACGCACGGCCAGCACTCCGGCGTGGACCTGTCGTACTTCGACCAGGAGTCCGGCGAGCGCTGGGTCCCCTACGTCATCGAGCCGGCCGCGGGCCTGACCCGCGCGGTGCTGGCGTTCCTGCTCGACGCGTACGACGAGGACGAGGCCCCCAACGCCAAGGGCGGCATCGACAAGCGCACGGTGCTCCGTCTGGATCCGCGGCTGGCGCCGGTGAAGGCGGCCGTGCTCCCGCTGTCGCGCAACGCCGACCTGTCCCCGGTCGCGCGGGACTTGGCGGCGACCCTGCGGCGGCGCTGGAACGTCGACTTCGACGACGCGGGGGCCATCGGCCGCCGCTACCGCCGGAACGACGAGATCGGCACGCCGTTCTGCGTCACCGTCGACTTCGACTCGCTGGAGGACCGGGCGGTGACCGTCCGCGAGCGCGACTCGATGGCGCAGGAGCGGATCGGGATGGACGCGCTCGAGGGCTGGCTGGCGTCCCGGCTGCCCTCCTGCTGAGGACGAGCCGGTGCCCGTCCACGCGCACGACCACCCGGTCTTCAGCCGGGTGTACGGCGTCGTCGCCGCTGTCGGCGAGCGCACCGGCCTGGGCGAACTGCGGGCCAGGGTGCTCGCGCCCGCGCACGGCCGGCTGCTCATCGTCGGGCTGGGACCCGGCCACGACCTGGAGCACCTGCCGCCCGCGGTGACCTCGGTCGTCGCCGTCGAGCCGTCGGAGCCGATGCGGCACGCCGCTCGGCACCGGGTCGAGCAGATCGTGGCTGGCGGCGTCGAGGTCGAGGTCGTCGACGCCCTCGGCGAGGCGCTCCCGTTGGAGGACGACTCGGTCGACTCGGTGCTGTTCGCCTACGTGCTGTGCACGATCGAGGACCCCGCCGCCGCGCTCGCCGAGGCCCGCCGGGTGCTGCGGCCCGGCGGCGTCGTGTGCGTACTCGAGCACGTGCGGGCCCAGCAGCCGCGGTCGTTCACCGGGGTGCTGCAGCGTGGCGTCCGCCCCGTCTGGCCGCGGCTCACCGGTGGCTGCCACGCCGACCGCGACACCCGGGCCGCGTTCGTCGCCGCCGGCTACGACGTCGAGGGCCTGCGCGACGTGACGATGCTCAACATCCCCCCGGTGACCCCCACGCTCATCGGCACCGCCCGCTGAACGCGCAGGACGCCCCGGGGCCGAGGCCCCGGGGCGTCCTTGTCGTCCTGTGTCAGCCGACCTCGGTGACCCGGTCGGTCGAGGGCGGTGACACCGGGCTGTAGGCGCCGAAGTAGTTGATCAGCGCCTGCAGGTCGTTGCCACCGTCGAGCCGTGCGCCGGTGACGTCGCCGAACGTGGTGAAGTTGTCACCGCCGTCGGCCAGGAAGTTGTTCACCGTGACCTGGTAGGTCGTGGCGCTGTCGAGCGCCTTGCCGTCCAGCTTCACGTTGGTGACGCTCACCGCGGTGCAGTCGCCGTCGGTGATGGTCTTGGACAGCGTGTACGTGAAGCCCTCGGACACCCCGAGGTGCAGGAACGGACGGCTCGAGCCGGCCGGCTGGCACTGCTCCTCCAGCACCTTCACGATCTGCGCCCCGGTCATGCCCATGGTGACGAGCGTGTTGCCGAACGGCTGGAACGTGAACGCCTCGCCGAAGGTCACCACGCCGTCACCCTCGCCGTCCTCGGACGACGCGTACGTCAGGTCCGAGCGCACGCCGCCGGGGTTCATGAACGCGACCTGCGCGCCCGCCGCGGACGTGGCCCACAGCTGGGCGTCGGCGACCAGGTTGCCCGCGGCCGACTCCACGCCGCGGTCCGACCCCGGCGGGTCGCCGCCGCGGTCGATGTCGGCGGTGATGCTGCCGACCGGCTTGGTCCCGGCCTCGTCGTACAGCGGCTTCCACTTGTCGATGATCCGCAGGATGGCCGGGTCGGGCTGCACCGCGCCCGCGACCGTGCCCTCCTCCGAGGGCTGCAGCACCGCGTGGTTGGTGGCCGTGCTCAGCTTGCGGCGGACGTCGCCGGTGTTCTTGTCCAGCACCAGGTTGATCTCGGAGACGACCTTGCCGTACGAGTAGGCGCTGGTCACGATGCGCGGGTTGCCCGCCGGGTCCTTCAGCTTGCACTTGTACGGCAGGTGGGTGTGGCCGGTGATCAGGGCGTCGATCTCGGGATCGAGCGCCTTGTTGATGTCGACGACCGGGCCGGTGATGCCGACGCAGGCGTTGATGTTCCCGGGCGGCGGGGTCTGGGAGGCGCCCTCGTGCAGCAGCACGACGATCGTCTCCACGCCCTTCTTCTTCAGGATCGGCACCAGCCGGTTGGCGGTGCGCGCCTCGTCGCGGAAGTCCCAGCCCTTGATGCCCGCAGCCGCGACGAGCGTGTCGGTGGCCTCCAGCGTCATGCCGATGAAGCCGACCTTGACGCCGGCGACGTCGGTGATCCAGTACGGGGGCAGCGGGGTCTTGCCGGTGGACTCCGACACCACGTTGGCCGCCAGCCACTGGAAGTCGGCGCCCGCGTACGGCTGGTCCGGGAAGTAGCAGCCGTCGACCGGGTGGCAGCCACCGCGCTGCATGCGCAGCAGCTCGGTGACGCCCTCGTCGAACTCGTGGTTGCCCACGCTGGAGACGACGAGGCCCATGGCGTTGAGCGACTCCACGGACGGCTCGTCGTGGAAGAGGCCCGAGAAGGCCGGGGAGCCGCCGATCAGGTCGCCGGCAGCGACGGTGAGGCTGTACTTCTTGCCCTGGCGCAGCTGCTTGAGCTTCGTCGACAGGTACGCGCCGCCGCCCGCCGCCTGGTCGCCGATGGTGCCGGAGTCGGTCGCCTCGACGTGGCCGTGGTAGTCGTTGAACGCCAGCAGCTGCAGGTTCACCAGCTTGGGCTTCGGCTTCGGCACGGGGGTCGGGTCGGTGACGTCACCGGCGCTGGCGGGGGAGCCGGCCCACAGGGTGGCGGTCGCTGCCAGCCCCAGGGCGGCCATCCCGGCCACCAGTCGTCCCCGTCGTGGTCTGCGTGTCGGCGCGTGGTCGCGCATGGGCACTCCCTCAGGTGTAGGCGCTGCCGAGGAGGTCTAGCAGCCCCGGGCGGGGGCCGACCCCTGGTTTGGCCGGATCCCAGGGGAATCCCGGGGGTGACCTAGGCCACTGCCGCCGGCGGAGCCTCGACCTCGGTCGCCGCCGTCAGTCGCGCGCGCATACTCGGCCCATGAACGACCCGAACCGACCACGCGACCTCGCGCACGTCCCGGACAGCGTCGCCGCCGCCATCACGGCACCCTCCGGTGCCACCGCCGTCTCCGATCCCGGACCGTTCTTCCACGGCACCAGTCGCCCACTCGCCCCGGGCACCCACCTCACTGCGGGCCACCCGTCGAACTACCGTCCCGACACGCTGATGAACCACATCTACTTCACCGCACTGGTGGACGGTGCGGGTCTGGCCGCCGAGATCGCCGTCCTGCTCACCGGTAACCCCACCGCTCACGTCTACCGGGTCGAACCGACCGGCGAGTACGAGAACGACCCCAACGTCACCGACAAGAAGTTCCCGGGGAACCCCACCCGCTCGTACCGGTCCACCGCGCCGCTCCTGATCGTCGAGGAGGTCCACGACTGGGCGCGCCTCACCGACGAGCAACGCGACTCCTGGCGGGAACGCCTCGCGGCCATGACGGCCGGCAACGCCCCGATCATCAACTGACCGGGTGCGTCGTGCGTCCGTCCCGCGCCGCGACTCACCCCGTCAGACCGGGTCCGCCTGGTGTCGCTCCCCGTGCGGGTGCGGCGGCTCGTAGCCCTCGTCCTCGCGCCGGGCGGCGTTCGCGGGCAGCAGGAAGCTGGTGCCCAGCCCGGCGGTGACGAACGCGGCCGCCACCCAGGCGACCATCCGGGTCGCATCCGCATAGCCCTCGGACGCCCCCTCGACCAGGACCTCGCCGTTGGGCGCCGCTGCCAGCGACGGGATGACCGTGCCTGCGGACGCCCGGACGGCTTCGGTCACCTGCTCGGCCTGCGCGGTCTGGACCCCGCGGTCCTCCAGCTGGCCGGTGATCGACCCCATCCCGATGAGCAGGGTGGTGCCCAGCACCGCCGTGCCGATCGCCGCCCCGACCTGGCGGGAGGTGGACTGGACGGCCGACGCCTGGCCGGACTCAGCGACCGGGATCTCGGCCAGGATCACGCCGGTGAGCTGGGCGGTGGCGAAGCCGACGCCCGCGCCGTAGAGGAACAGCCACGGTGCCAGTGCCCAGCCGGTGACCGACGTCGAGATCACCAGGCCGAGGCCGAGGATGCCGATCGCCTCCAGCCCCATGCCGATCTGCAGGACCCGCACGGGGCCGATCCGCTGTGCCAGGCCGGCGCCCGCCCCGGACGCGGTGAAGGACCCGAGCGCCAGTGCGAGCAGGATCACGCCGGTGTCGAACGCGGAGTAGCCGCGCACGGTCTGCAGGAACAGCGGCAGCGCGAACAGCAGGCCGAACTCGCCGAGGCTGACGACCAGCGCCACCACGTTGCCGGCTCCGAACGTGCGGATGCGGAACAGCCGCAGGTCGACCACCACCACCTGGTCGGCGGCGATGCGTCGTTGCTCGACCAGCAGGAACGCGGCGAGCAGCGCGAGGCCCACGACAGCGGCCACCAGAACCGGGGACACCGACCACGTCCACGTCACCGGGCCGGCCTCGAACGGCGCCTGCAGCACCACCCAGCCGTAGCGCTGCCCCTCGATCAGGGCGAACACCACGCCGAGCAGACCGAAGGTCGCGAGCAGCGTGCCGGGCACGTCCACGCCTCGTCGTCCGCCGGGCTCCCGGGTCTCCGGGACGATCAGCAGCACCGCGACGAAGACCGCGATCCCGATCGGCACGTTGATGAGGAACGCCCAGTGCCACGACGCGTTCTCGGTCAGCCAGCCCCCGACCAGCGGGCCGAGGGCGGCCATCCCGCCGATGGTGGCGCCCCACGCGGCGAAGGCCACGGCGCGCGCCTTGCCCACGAAGACCGCGTTCAGCACCGACAGCGACGACGGCAGGATCATGGCCGCGCCGAGCCCCTGCAGGGCGCGCGCGCCAATGAGGGCGGTGCCGCTGCCGGACGCCGCGACCAGCACGCTGGCGACGACGAACACCGCGACGCCGCCGAGGAACATCAGCCGGCGCCCGAACAGGTCCGCGAGCCGCCCCGACACCAGCAGCAGCGAGGCGAACACCAGCGCGTACGCGGCGTTGACCCACTCCGCGTCGGTCGTGGTGAGCCCGAGGTCCTTGACGATGGTCGGGATCGCGACGTTGACGACCGTGGCGTCGAGGATGATCATCGCGACGCCGAGCGAGAGGAACGCGAGGGCGACCCAGCGGCGGCGGCCGGTCAGGACGGTGGCGGCGTACGAGGGGCCGCCGGAGGTCGGTGTGGTCACGGGCGCCGATTCTGGCCCGTCACCGTAGGCGGCCGCGCGCGGGGGACCAGGACCGGGGGATACCGGACAATGGCCCGGTGACCCTGACCGCCGACCCGGCCGCCCCGGCGCGCGACCTGCGCCTGCGGGTCGGCGACGTCGAGGTCCCCGCTGTCGTCCTGGCGCCGATGGCCGGGATCACCAACCGGTCGTTCCGGCGGCTGTGCCGCGAGGCGGGTGCCGGGCTCTACGTCTCGGAGATGGTCACGTCCCGCGCGCTGGTGGAGCGCTCCGCCGAGACGATGGACATGGTCACGTTCGACCCGGACGAGGCGCCGCGATCGGTGCAGCTGTACGGCGTCGACCCGCAGGTCGTGGCCGAGGCGGTCCGGATCGTGGTGGACGAGGACCGGGCCGACCACGTCGACCTCAACTTCGGCTGCCCGGTGCCCAAGGTGACCCGCAAGGGCGGCGGCAGCGCGCTGCCGTGGAAGCGGGACCTGTTCCGCGACATCGTGCGGTCCGCGGTGGGCGCCGCGGACGGGCGGGTCCCGGTCACGGTGAAGATGCGGCGCGGCATCGACGAGGACCACCTGACCTACCTCGACGCCGGGCGGGCCGCGGCCGAGGAGGGCGTCGCCTGGGTGGCCCTGCACGGCCGCACCACCGAGCAGATGTACGGCGACCGCGCGGACTGGGCCTCGATCGCGCGGCTGAAGGAGTCGCTCGAGCCGTACGGGACCCCGGTGCTCGGCAACGGGGACGTGTGGACCGCGGCGGACGCGCTGCGGATGGTGGCCGAGACCGGGTGCGACGGGGTCGTGGTCGGGCGCGGCTGCCTGGGACGGCCGTGGCTGTTCGGCCAGCTCGCCGCGGCCTTCCGCGGGGAGCCGGTGCCCGCGGACCCCGACCTGCGTGGCGTGCTGGCGCTGCTGCGGCGGCACGCCGTGCTGCTGTGCGAGCAGTACGGCGAGGTCAAGGGCTGCCGCGACATCCGCAAGCACATGGCGTGGTACCTCAAGGGCTTCTCGGTGCCGCGCTCGGTGCGCGCCGCCCTCGGCACGGTGGCGACGCTGGCCGAGTTGGACGACCTGCTCGCGCAGATCGACCCCGACCAGCCCTTCGACACCGCGGTGGGCTCCGGTCCCCGCGGCCGGACCGGCGGCGGCCGCCGGCCGACCCTGCCCGACGGGTGGCTGGACTCGCCGTACCTCGACCCCGCCGCGGCCGCGGACCTCGCCGGCGCCGAGCTCGGCGTCAGCGGCGGCTGAGCGCGTCCCCGGGTCGGGTCCGGGACGGACGGCCCATACCGGTCGGGGTATCACGGTCGGAACGTCCCGCGTACGGGGACCTCTGGCCCCTACACCGGACGGCCGGCACACGGTGGGCTAGCGTCGCAGCCGTCCGACCGGACGGCCGGTGGCCCACGAGGAGACGCGAGGTCCTTCCTTCATGACCGAGTACGTGTACGACTTCACCCAGGGTGACAAGGACCAGAAGGACCTGCTGGGCGGCAAGGGTGCCAACCTGGCCGAGATGACCCGGATGGGTCTGCCGGTGCCCCCCGGCTTCACCATCACCACCGAGGCGTGCCGGTTCTACCTGCACCACGGCGAGCCCCCGCTGGAGCTCGCGGCCCAGGTGACCGAGAAGCTGCACTGGCTGGAGTCGACGATGGGCCGCCGCCTCGGCGACCCGGAGGACCCGCTGCTGGTGTCGGTCCGCTCGGGCGCCAAGTTCTCGATGCCCGGGATGATGGAGACCGTCCTCAACATCGGCCTCAACGACGAGTCGGTCGAGGCCGTGGAGCGGCAGACCGGCGACGGCCGGTTCGCCTGGGACTCCTACCGCCGACTGCTGCAGATGTTCGGCAAGACCGTCCTCGGCATCGACGGGGCGCTGTTCGAGGACGCGCTGGACACCGTGAAGGACCTCACCGGCGCGACGCTGGACATCGACCTGAAGCCGGAGGACCTGCGCGGCCTGGTGTCGACCTACAAGCACATCATCCGCGAGCAGACCGGCCGCGAGTTCCCGCAGGCCCCGCGCGAGCAGCTGGACATGGCGGTGCTGGCCGTCTTCAACTCCTGGAACACCGACCGGGCCCGGCTCTACCGCCGCCAGGAGCGGATCCCCAGCGACCTGGGCACCGCGGTCAACGTGCAGGCGATGGTGTTCGGCAACCTCGGCGAGGGCTCCGGCACCGGTGTGGCGTTCACCCGCGACCCGGGCTCGGGCGCCACCGGCTCCTACGGCGACTACCTGCCCGACGCCCAGGGCGAGGACGTCGTCGCGGGCATCCGCAACACCATGTCCCTGGACGCGCTCGAGGACCTGGACAAGAAGTCGCACGACGAGCTGCTCGAGATCATGCACACCCTCGAGACGCACTACCGCGACCTGTGCGACATCGAGTTCACCATCGAGAACCGCCGGCTGTGGATGCTGCAGACCCGCATCGGCAAGCGCACCGCGGCCGCGGCGTTCCGCATCGCGATCCAGCTCGTCGACGAGGGTCTCATCTCCATGGACGAGGCCCTCATGCGCGTCAACGGGGCCCAGCTGGCGCAGCTGATGTTCCCCCACTTCGACGCCGACGGGGAGTACGAGCGGGTCGCCAAGGGCATCGCGGCCTCGCCCGGCGCCGCGGTCGGCAAGTGCGTCTTCGACTCCGGCACCGCGGTCAAGTGGGCCCGCTCGGGCGAGCAGGTCATCCTGATCCGCCGCGAGACCAACCCCGACGACCTCGAGGGCATGGTCGCCGCGGCCGGCGTGCTCACCTCGCGCGGCGGCAAGACCTCGCACGCGGCCGTCGTCGCCCGCGGCATGGGCAAGACCGCGGTCTGCGGAGCGGAGGACCTGGAGGTCGACACCAAGTTCCACCGCATGCGCACTGCTGACGGCCGCCTGATCGAGGAGGGCGACGTCATCTCGATCGACGGCACCAGCGGCGAGGTGTTCCTCGGCGAGGTGCCGGTGGTCCCCTCGCCGGTGGTGCGCTACTTCGAGGGCGATCTCGACCCGGAGTGGGAGGAGGCCGGTGACCTGGTCAAGGCCGTGGACCGCATCATGCGGCACGCCGACGAGGTCCGCCGGCTGCGCGTGCGCGCCAACGCCGACACCCCCGACGACAGCGCCCGCGCGCGCCGGATGGGTGCGGAGGGCATCGGCCTGTGCCGCACCGAGCACATGTTCCTCGGCGAGCGCAAGCAGTACGTCGAGCGGCTGATCCTGGCCGAGGACGAGGTGGAGCGGCAGGAGGCGCTGGACGCGCTGCTCCCGCTGCAGCGCAAGGACTTCGTCCGCATCCTCGAGGCGATGGACGGCAAGCCGGTGACCATCCGGCTGCTCGACCCGCCGCTGCACGAGTTCCTGCCCGACCGCACCGAGCTCGCCGTGCGCACGGCCGTCGCCGAGGCGCGGGGCGAGACCAGCGAGAACGACCTGCGGCTGCTGCAGGCGGTCAACCGGCTGCACGAGGCCAACCCGATGCTGGGCCTGCGCGGGGTGCGCCTCGGCCTGGTCATCCCCGGCCTGTTCGCGCTGCAGGTCCGCGCGATCGCCGAGGCGGCCTGCTTCCGCAACCGGCTCGGCGGCCACCCGATGGCGGAGATCATGATCCCGCTGGTCGGCAGCGTGCAGGAGCTCGAGCTCATCGCCGAGGAGGCGCAGACGGTCCTGGCCGAGGTGGCCAAGGTGCACGGCTGCTCGCTGCGGTTCCCGATCGGCACGATGATCGAGCTGCCGCGCGCCGCGCTCACCGCCGGCCAGATCGCCGAGGTCGCCGAGTTCTTCTCCTTCGGCACCAACGACCTCACCCAGACCACCTGGGGCTTCAGCCGCGACGACGTCGAGGGCGGCTTCTTCTCGGCCTACCTCGAGCGCGGCGTGTTCGGCGTCTCGCCGTTCGAGTCGATCGACCGCGACGGCGTCGGGGCCCTGGTCAAGATCGCGGTGGAGCAGGGTCGCGCGACCCGGCCGGAGCTGCACTGCGGCGTCTGCGGCGAGCACGGCGGCGACCCGGAGTCGGTGCACTTCTTCGACGAGGCCGGGCTGGACTACGTGTCCTGCTCGCCGTTCCGGGTCCCGGTGGCCCGGCTCGAGGCCGGCCGGTCCGCACTCGAGGCGAAGGTGGGGATGAGCGACACCCGCTGACCCGGCAGACGGATCGCACCAGGCCCGGCGCGACGCGCCGGGCCTGGTGCGTGTGTGACGGATGTTGTTTGTGTGACGATGCCGGACGTGTCCGTCCCCGTCCGCGCCCCTGGCCATGCGCCCGACCGCCTCGTCGTCGTCCGGACGTCGGCCACGGGGGACGGGTCCGCCGAGGAGGCGGAGCCGGACCGCGGTCGTCGTCGGTCGCACCCGGTGCGTCGGGCAGTGGTGGCCGTGCTCGCCGCGCTGGGCCTGATCGCGGTCGCCGGCCCCGCCCTCGCCGGCGGCGACGTGGTGCTGTCGGCCGGCAGCGACGACCGGACCCGGACCGACGCGATCGTCGTCCTGGGTGCCGCGCAGTACTGGGGCGACCCCGGTCCGGTGGCCTCCGCGCGACTCGACCACGCCCTGCAGCTCTACGCCGACGGCGTCGCCCCGGTCGTGGTGACCGTGGGGGACGGGCGCCCCGGCGACGCCGTGACCGAGGCCGCCGCGGGACGCCAGGTGCTGCTACAGGCCGGCGTGCCGTCGTCGCGGGTGGTGGCCGTGCAGCGCGGCGGGGACACCTACTCCAGCCTGCGGGCCGTGGCGGACCTGATGGCCGACCGAGGCTGGTCCTCCGCGACCCTGGTGTCCGACCCGGCGCACCTGGCCCGGGTCCGCCGCGTCGCCGAGTCCCTGGGCATCGACGCCCACGTCTCGGCGGCCTCGACCGGGCCGGGCACCGGGCTCACCGCGGAGTACGTCGCCCGGGAGACCCTCGGGCTGCTGCGGTTCGAGCTGCTCACCCAGCGGTCGGTCGACCCGGTCCTCCCGGGCTGAGGGGGGTCCCGCCCGGCCGGGAGGTCAGCGGGCCAGCAGGTCGTCCAGGCGCTCGTACCCCTGCACCACGCCGGTCTCCATGCCGCTGGCCACGAACGCGTCCCGGTCGGCGAACGAGTCGACCAGGGACGTCGCGGTGAGCAGGGTGCGGGAACCGCCGTCCAGCGGGGTCAGCACGAGCTTCTCCAGCGCCACGCCGTCCGGCATCCCCTCGAACGTGAACGTCTGCACGATCCGCTCGCTGGGCCGGACCTCGTGGAAGCTGCCGTGGAACCAGAACTCGTCGTCGCCGCGCCGGTGGACGTAGCGGTAGCCGCCGCCGGTGCGGCAGTCGTACCGCTCGACCTCCATCACCAGGTCGCGCGGGCCGAGCCACTGCACGACCAGGTCGGGGTCGGTGTGGGCGCGGAAGACCGCGGCCGGCGGGGCGTCGAACTCGCGGGTGATGCGTACGAGAGGGACGTCGGCGTCGACCTCGATCCGGGTCTCGGGGTGGGCGGCGGCACGCGGCTCAATCATGACGGGTTCCTCTCGGCGGAGTCGGTGGTGTCCGGGGGGGTCTGCGGGGGGAGCGGCTCGACGTCGTGGGGGAGGCCGGCCAGGACCGTGTCGAGGCGGCGGTAGCGGTCCTCCGCGCGTCGCCGGTAGCGCTCGATCCAGCCGGTCATCAGGTCCAGCACCTCCGCCTCGAGGTGCACCGGTCGGCGTTGGGCCTCCCGGCGACGGGACACCAGGCCGGCGTCCTCGAGCACCCGCAGGTGCTTGGAGACCGCCTGCAGGCTCACGTCGTACGGGGCGGCCAGCTCGCCGACGGTGGCGTCCCCGGCGGTCAGCCGGGCCACGATGTCGCGGCGGGTCGGGTCGGACAGCGCCGCGAAGGCGCGGGACAGCGGGTCGGCCGACACGGCACCCCCTTGCTCAACTGTTCGGTTGACGACGAACCCTGCCCGGGCCGGACACTCTTGTCAACCCTCTGGTTGAACACGCGTGTGCGCGGGGTGGCTAGGGTCGCGCCGATGCCCGAGTACCGGCCGGAGCCGCCCGACGACCGGCTCTCCCCGGGGTACGACCCCGCGGACGAGCGGCGCTACGTCGAGGAGCCGCCCAAGCGCAGCGGCCGCACCGCGTTCGCGCGCGACCGCGCCCGGGTCCTGCACAGCGCCGCCCTGCGCCGGCTGGCGGCGAAGACCCAGGTCCTGGTGGCGGGCCAGGAGGACTTCCCGCGCACCCGGCTGACCCACACCCTCGAGGTCGCGCAGGTGGGGCGCGAGCTCGGGGCGTCGTTCGGCTGCGACCCCGACCTGGTGGAGGTCGCCTGCCTGGCGCACGACCTCGGGCACCCGCCCTACGGGCACAACGGCGAGGACGCGCTCGACGCCGTCTGCGCCGGCATCGGCGGCTTCGAGGGCAACGCCCAGTCCCTGCGGGTCCTCACCCGGTTGGAGGCCAAGACCTTCGACCCCGCCACCGGGCGCAGCGTCGGGCTCAACCTGACCCGGGCGGCGCTGGACGCCGCCACGAAGTACCCGTGGCCGCGGCGCGAGGGCACCCGGAAGTTCGGCGTGTACGCCGACGACGTCGAGGTCTTCGACTGGGTCCGCGCCCCGGCGCCGGAGGACCGGCGCTGCTTCGAGGCGCAGGTCATGGACTGGGCGGACGACGTCGCGTACTCGGTGCACGACGTGGAGGACGCCGTGCACGGCGGCCACCTGGACCTGCGGGCGCTGGCCTCGGGTGCCGAGCGCGCCCGGGTGGTCCAGCTGTGCGGGTCCTGGTACGTGCGCGGCGCCGACCCCGCGGCACTGGAGGCCGCCCTGGACCGGCTGCTGGCGCTGCCGTACTGGCCGGGGTCGTACGACGGTTCCCAGCGCGGGCTCGCAGCGCTGAAGAACCTGACCTCGCAGCTGATCGGCCGCTTCTGCTCGGCGGCGGAGACGGCCACCCGGTCGCGCTCCGGGGGTGGACGGCTGACCCGGTACGCAGCCGACCTGGTCGTGCCCGAGCCGACCCGGCACGAGGTCGCGGTGATGAAGGCCGTGGCCGCCGTGTACGTGATGCAGCGCGAGGGTGCCGAGGCGGTGTACGAGGCGCAGCGCGCGACGCTGACGGAGCTGGTGTCGGCGCTGGTGCTGGACGGGGGACGGTCGCTGGACCCCTGGCTGCGGCCGGCGTACGCCGCGGCTCCCGACGACGCGGCCCGGCTGCGGGTCGTCGTCGACCAGGTCGCCAGTCTGACCGACGTCAGCGTGGTGGACTGGCACCATCGGCTGTGCCGCTAGGCCGCGACGCTGCCCGCCGTCGGCGGAGTCCGCAGAAGTGAGCCGACGGGTCGTTACCCGGGCCCTCGAGCGTCGGGTAGCGACCGTTCGCCTCACAACTGTGCGGCGGGCGACTGGCGTGCGGCGGAAGTGGATCTTCCGCGGACGACCCACTGTCGGCGTCACCGCGTGACGTCGGCGACCGCCGCCACCAGCCGGTCGATCTCGGCCTCGGTGTTGTACGCGTGCGGGCTGACCCGCACCAGGGCGTCGACCTGCTGCGTGGTGAAGTCCTGCAATGCGTACTCCGGCGTCGACAGGCTGGTGTTGATGCCCAGCGACCGCAGCGCGCCCACGATGTCGGCCGCGGCGACCCGGTCGTGGGTGAGTGTCACGATGCCGCCCCGCTCGGACCCGCGGTCGCGCACCACGACCCCGGGGACCTCGGCCAGCCCGGCCCGGGCCCGCTCGGTCAGCGAGCGGATCCGGTCGCGCAGCCGGTCCACCCCGAGGGCCCGCGCGTAGTCCACCGCGGCCCCGAGCCCGAGCAGGCCCGCGTACGAGCGCTCCCAGAGCTCGTACCGACGTGCGGTGTCGGCGACCGCGTACGACGCGTCGCCGGTCCAGGTCGCCGAGTGCAGGTCCAGGGGGTAGGGCTCCAGGGCGAGCGCCCGGTCCGAGGCGTAGAGGAAGCCGGTGCCTCGCGGGCCTCGCAGGAACTTGCGCCCGGTCGCCGACAGGAAGTCGCAGCCGATCCCGGACACGTCGACGGGGAGCTGGCCGACTGACTGGCAGGCGTCGAGGAGGTACCAGGCGTCGCTCCCGGTGTCGCGGAGCACGCGTCCGACGCCGGCGGCGTCGTTGACCAGGCCGTTCTGGCTGGGCGCGTGGGTCACCGCGACCAGCCGGACCCGCTCGTCCAGCATCGACCGGAGCGCGGCGGGGTCCAGCGCGCCGTCCGCCCCGTCGGGGACGAACTCGACCGTGACCCCGAGGCGGCCGACCAGCTGCAGCAGCGGCAGCACGTTGCTGGCGTACTCGCTGGTCGCGACCAGCACCCGGTCGCCGGCCTCGAACGGGACCGACAGCAGCGCCCGGTGCCACGCAGCCGTCGCGGACTCCTGCTGGGCGATGTTGCGCGCCTGCGTGCCGAGGAGGTCGGCGACCGAGTCGTACACCCCGTCGATGCGCTCGGCGGCCTCGGCGTGCGCCTCGTACCCGCCGATCTCGGCCTCGCGGCGCAGGTGGGTGACCACCGTCTCGACGACCACGTCCGGCGGGAGCGACGAACCGGCGTTGTTGAGGTGGACGACGCGCTCGCAGCCGGGGGTGTCGGCGCGCAGCCGGGCCACGTCGAGGTGCATCCGCGCACCCTAGCCACGCGTCACCGACGGGGCTGGGGACGGGCGTCGGCGGCGCCGCCGAGCCGCGCCTAGGATCCCCGCATGGCGGGTCGGATCCGGGACGAGGACGTGGCCCTCGTCCGCGAGCGGGCCCGCATCGACGACGTGGTGCGCGAGTACGTCGGGCTCAAGCCGGCCGGCGGCGGGTCGCTGAAGGGACTGTGCCCCTTCCACGACGAGCGCAGCCCGTCCTTCCACGTGACCCCCTCCCGTGGTCTCTACTACTGCTTCGGGTGCGGGGAAGGCGGGGACGTCATCTCCTTCGTGCAGAAGGTCGACCACCTCACCTTCGCCGAATCGGTCGAGAAGCTCGCGGGCAAGGTCGGCGTCCAGCTGCGGTACGAGGAGGGCGGCGCCGCCGTCAACCGGCAGCAGGGCCAGCGGACCCGGCTGGTCGACGCGCACAAGGCGGCGGCCTTGTTCTACCGGGAGCGGCTGGCATCGCCCGAGGCCGAGATCGGGCGGCGGTTCCTCGCCGAGCGTGGGTTCGACGACGCGGCAGCGGAGCACTTCGGCGTGGGCTATGCGCCGAAGTCCTGGGACGCGCTGACGTCGCACCTGCGCCAGCGCGGTTTCACCGACCAGGAGATACTGGCCGGAGGGCTTGTGTCGCAAGGCAATCGCGGGGTTTATGACCGGTTCCGTGGTCGTCTTGTCTGGCCGATCCGCGACATGTCCGGGGACACGATCGGCTTCGGTGCCCGACGGCTGCACCAGGACGACGAGGGACCGAAGTACCTCAACACCCCGGAGACGCCGATCTACAAGAAGAGCCAGGTGCTGTACGGCATCGACCTGGCCCGCCGCGAGATCTCCAAGCAGCAGCAGGCGGTCGTGGTGGAGGGCTACACCGACGTGATGGCCTGCCACCTGTCGGGCGTGCCGACCGCGGTCGCGACCTGCGGCACGGCGTTCGGGTCGGAGCACGTGAAGGTGCTGCGCCGGCTGCTGATGGACGACGACGCGATGCGCGGCGAGGTGGTGTTCACGTTCGACGGGGACGCGGCGGGCCAGAAGGCCGCGCTGCGCGCGTTCGAGGAGGACCAGCGCTTCGTCGCGCAGACGTTCGTCGCGGTCGAGTCGTCCGGGCTTGACCCGTGCGACCTGCGGCAGCAGCGCGGCGACGAGGCGGTGCGGGCGCTGGTGGACCACCGGGTGCCGCTGTTCGAGTTCGCGATCCGGTCGACCCTGTCGTCGTACGACCTCGGCACCGCTGAGGGACGCGTCGCCGGCCTGCGGGCGGCCGCGCCGGTCGTGGCGCGGATCCGCGACGCGGCTCTGCGCCCGGAGTACGCCCGGGTCCTGGCCGGCTGGCTGGGCATGGACGAGCAGCCGGTCGCACGCGCGGTCGCGGCGGCGGGTCGCTCCGACGGATCGTCGGGTCGCCCCGCCGCCGAGCAGCGGCGGCGCCCGGAGTCGCCGGAGCACGAGGCGGAGCGCGGGTCCGAACGCGGGTCCGACCGTGAGCCGGGCCGCGACGACCAGGCCACGACCGCCCCGCCGCGGGTGCCCCCGCCGGACCGGCGGGACCCGCGCTACGCGGTGGAACGCGAGGCGCTGAAGTGCGTGCTGCAGGAGCCGGCGCTGGTGGGGGAGTGGTTCGCCTCGGTGGAGCCGAGCGCGTTCACGGCGGTCGCCTACGCGCAGGTGCACGCCGCGATCGCGGCCGCGGGCGGCCCCGCCGCGGCACTGAGCGGGCTGGAGTGGGTGGACGCCGTGCTGGCGGCCTGCCCGGACGACGCCGTCCGGGGGCTGGTGCGCGAGCTGGCGGTGGAGCCCGTCCCGTCCGTCGACCAGGCCGACGAGCGCTACGCCACGTCGCTGATGGCCCGGCTGCTCGAGCTGGACGCCGCCCGCCGCGTCACCGACGTCAAGGCCCGGCTGCAGCGGGTCGACCCGCAGGCCCAGCCGCAGGACTACGAGCGGCTGTTCGCCGACCTGCTGGCGCTGGAGGCATACCGGCGGTCCCTGCGCGAGCGGGTGCACGGTGATGTCTGAGCGCGGCCCGGCGCGGGAGGGCTGAGCCGTGGGCCTGTTCCGGCGCGGACTGCCGCCGGCCGCGCGCGAGTCCCTCGACCTGGTGGGCGGCGAGCGACCGATCGCCTGGGGAGCCGGCCCGCGCCTGGCCGGGCGGGAGGAGCCGCCGTACGTCGTCGCCACCGACCGGGCCCTGCACGTGGGCGCGCTGTGGGCGCCGTCTCGCATCCCGTGGGACCGGATCAGCCGGGCGACCTGGCAGGACCCGGTGCTGGAGCTGACCGTCCAGCTGCGCCCCGGGGGTCGGCCGGACACCGTACGGCTGGAGCTCGACGACCCCGGGGAGGTGCCGGTCGTCGTCCGGGAGCGGGTGCAGGCCAGCATCGTGGTCTCGCAGCACGTGCCAATGGAGGGCGAGAAAGGCGCTCGGATCGTCGCCCGCCGGGACTCCGACACCGGTGAGCTGCGCTGGTCGGTCGTGTTCGACACCGGCCTGGACCCCCGGGACCCCGACCTGCGGGCCCGCGCGGACGAGGCGCTGGCCGACCTGCGGGCCTCGTGGGGCGTGTGAGGCCGGCCACGCGCGTGGTCGGGAGCACGGTGCGGGCTTTGTTATCCTTCTCCGGCACCCGCAACGGGTGACGGTCCCGCGTAGCTCAATCGGCAGAGCGTCCGGCTGTTAACCGGCAGGTTATAGGTTCGAGTCCTATCGCGGGAGCCACCAGCGACGAGACGCGCTGACAGACAACGAGAAGGACCCGGCCCGAGGGCCGGGTCCTTCTCGTTGCAGCGGGCGCCGTGGGTCGATCCCACCCTCTGGTGCCCCTTCTGTCACCTACAGCGCGCACAACCGGCACCACAGCGAGTGTCGCTGACGATGGACCCTGGCCCACGCCCCGATGCCGCAGTACGCACGTGGTAGACGCGGCGTCGGTGAGGGGGCTCCCATGGAGGATCTGCGCGGCAGGGTCACGCTGCTGACCGGGGCCGCTCACGGCATCGGCGCGGTCACCGCGAACCTGTTGGCCACCCGGGGTATGGACCTGGCCCTCGTGGACCGCGACGGGGACGCCCTGGCCGACGTCGTACGCACCTGCACGGCCCTCGGTGTGCGGGCCGTCCCGATCCAGGCTGATGTCACCGTCGCGGAGGACCGAAGCCGGGCGCTGGCTGCGACCGAGCGCGAGCTCGGACCGGTCGACGTGCTTGTCAACAACGCCGCCATCATCGAATGGGTGCCGTTCGTCGAGCAGGAGCCCGACGGGATCACCCGGACCGTCGACACCAACGTCACCGCCCCTCTGCAGCTGGCCCGAGCCGTCCTGCCCGGGATGATCCGTCGCCGGTCCGGGCACCTGGTCACCCTGGCGTCCCTCGAGGGCAAGGTTGGCGTACCGCACACCGCCACGTACGGAGCGACCAAGGCGGCACTGCTGATCTGGAACGCGGCGCTGCCCTCCGAGCTGGACGGCACCGGCGTCGGGGCCACGGCCATCGCCCCCGGCTACGTCACCGAGGTCGGCATGTGGGCGGCCTGGGGACTGCCGGCACCGGCCATGTCCGGACCCGTTACCCCGGAGCAGGTCGCCCGCGCGGTGCTACGGGCCCTGAGTGACGACCCGCAGGAGATCATCGTCCGCAACACCCCCACTCGACCCCTGCTCGCCCTCGCCGCGATCCGACCCGAGATCGCCGGCTGGCTGCTGAAGGTCATGGGGATCGACAAGCAGATGAAGTCCCTCGTCAGCCGCCGCTAGCCCGCGTCCGGCAGCGACCCTCCCGCTCGTGTGGTGCCGCTTTCGTCACCTACAGCTCGTGAAAGCGGCACCACAGGGGCGGTCCCGCGGGAGCGGGGAGTTCCGGAAGGCTGCCGGTCACGCCGGTTCCGGCACTGGCTCCGGCTCCGTGGCTCCCCTGACCAGGAGCCAGAGGGCCAGCGTCAGCTCCGCGATGAGTCCCACGACGAAGCTGACGTAGCTCAGCCCGACCCAGTCCGGCAGCAGGAAGTACTGCAGGGGGTACGCGCCCCACGCGACGAACTCCACCATGAGCAGGACGCCGAGGAATCGGGGCAGGTATCCGGACCTGTAGACCAGGTAGCCCAGCGGGAGCAGCCAGGCGGCGAAGAAGAACTGGGCGATGACGAACCCGTTGTCGTACAGGTCGAGGAACAGCGTGGCCAGGGACTGGGACGGGTCGACGCCGACCGTGGCCAGGAACCCGGGGTCACCCAGGACGACCACCGCGGCGAAGAGGTTGAGCAGGTTCAGGCACTGCACCGCGACGCCCGCGAGGTTCAGCAGCAGGAACAGCAGCGCCAGGTCCCGGTTGACCGGCTTCAGCAGGACGTACAGCGCCCACGCCGTCAGCAGGAACAGCACGCCGGCGAGGACGTCGAGGACGAAGCTCACGCGCAGCAGTTCCTCGGATGCTGCGATGTTCCGGGCAGTTGCGGCCGGGTCCCCCTCGACGATGATCCCGCCGCGGGTGGTCGTGGCCAGGGTCGTCAGGAGGATGTAGGTCAGGTACAGGCCCCCCGCGAGCCGCGCCCTTCGGCTCATCGAATGCATGTCGTGCGCCTCCTCGGCAGCAGCGACTCCTGGACGCCTTCGGCCCTGATCGGGCACGGACCCGACCGCGTCCCCACCGGCCACCGTAGCCCTCTCGCATCCTCCGGCCAGGGTCGTCCGGCACTCCCCGCGCACTCGCCGCGTCAGCGCCGTGCCGTCCAGGACAGGACCTCGTCGACGGTCCACGTCGTGACGATGCGCTCGGCCGTCGCCCCGCATGTCGCTGCGCGTTCCACGCCGTACGGCTGCCAGGCGAGCTGTCCGGGCGCGTGCGCGTCGGTGTCGATCGCCAGCAGCAGCCCGGCCTCCACGGCGGCACGCAGGATCCGACGCGGCGGGTCCAGCCGCTCGGGCCGGCAGTTGACCTCCAGCGCCACGTCGAAGCGGCGACAGGCCTCGACCACGATGTCCACGTCGAACTCGGACTCCGGGCGGGTCTTGCCGCCCGCCACCATCCGGCCGGTGCAGTGACCCAGTACGTCCACGTGCGGGTTCGCGACCGCCATCACCATCCGACGCGTCATCGCCTCGCGGGGTGACCGGAGCTTCGAGTGCACGCTGGCGACCACGAGGTCGAGTCGCGCCAGCAGGTCGTCGTCCTGGTCGAGCGTGCCGTCCTCGTGGATGTCCACCTCGATCCCGGTCAGGTAGCGGAACGGCGTGAGCTGCCTGTTGATGTCAGCGACCACGTCGAGCTGCCGCTCCAGCCGTTCGCGGGTGAGCCCGCGCGCGACGGTCAACCGGGGGCTGTGGTCGGTCAGGACGGCCCAGTCGTGTCCCAGTTCGGCGCACGCCACGGCCATCTCCAGCGGCGGGCTCCCGCCGTCGCTCCAGTCGCTGTGGGTGTGGCAGTCGCCGCGTTGCGCGGTCAGCAGTGCGCGGCCGTCGTCATCCAGGCCGTCTTCGGGCGAGGGCCGTGCCTCGAGCTCGGCGAGGTACGCCGGGACCCGACCCGCGGCGGCCTCGATGGCCACCGCCGCGGTCGTGGGTCCCACGTCGGAGAGGTCGGTGAGGGTCCCTGCAGCGATCCGGCGTCGAACCTCCTCGGGTCCGGCGTCCTCCAGAGCTGCGGCTGCCCTTCGGAACGCGCGGACGCGGTAGCTGCTGGCGTTCTCGCGCTCGAGCAGAAACGCCACGCGACGCAACGCGGGGACCGGGTCCACGGTCCGACGCTACGAGACCGGCACGGGTGCGCGGGCGGTGAGCCGTGGCGCGGCCACCCCGACGACCAGCAGGGCGATGCCGCTGGCGAGCAGGATGGCCCCGTAGCCGGACGCGTCGAGCAGCTTCCCGAGAGCAGCCGTGCCGAGGCGCTTCCGACGAACAGCGAGAAGGCGAACAGTGAGATCGCCGTCCCCGGTGCACGAGGGTCCAGCGAGGTCGCCCGGGTCTGCAAGGTGGTGTGGCACAGCGCGAATCCGACGCCCAGTGCGATCACGGCAGGGATCACCGCCTGCCACCTGCCGACCAGCAGGATCAGCAGGAACCCCGCCGCCATGAACGCCGCACCGACGGCGATCAGTGCGTTCTCCGAGGCGCGGGCGGCGATGCGCTTCATCAGCCGGCTCGTCACGAAGATGGCGGCGCCGTCGAGGGTGAGGATGAGGCCGACGATCACGAGGGACAGCCCGTACTCGTTGTGCAGCAACGCTCCCAGGTAGCCGGTGCCCCCGATGATCGCGGCGCCCTCGAGCATCACGAAGCCGTACACCATCCACGCGCGTCGGTCGCGGAGGAGCCGTCGGTGCCCGGCGAACGGCGAGCCGGTCGGCGCCGTGCCAGCCACCGCCCCGCGGCGAAGCCAGAGCGGCACGATCAGCACTGCCGCGAGCGCAGCATCGATCACGAACATCGCCCGCCACGACAGCAGGTCCGCGACGATCCCGCCGATCGCGGCCCCCAGGATCTGGCCCAGGGCGACGGCGGCCAGCAGCGTGGCGATGACCGGCTGCCGGTCGGCGTATGGAACCAGCGTGCCCACGGTCGCCAGTGCGAGGGGGAAGAAGGCGGCCGCGACCGCACCGGCCAGGAACCGCAGCCCGATGAGTGCGCCCAGGTTGGGGACGAACGCGGTGACGGCCAGGACCGCGGCGAGCACGATGGCCGCGACCGACATCACCCGGATCGCGCCCACCCGGTCCGACAACGGCCCGTACGCCAATTGGAACGTCCCGTAGGCGAGCAGGTAGACCGTCAGCGCGATCCCGGCGAACGCCACGGTGGTGCCGAGGTCGGCGGCGATGTCCGGCAGCGTGGCCGTCATCACCCGGCCGTCGGCCATCACCACGAAGATCATCAGGGTCAGGACAGGGAGCAGGCGGGGCGGCATGCCCGGCGGCGCGGCAGGTTCGGTCATCGTCCCTGGCCGGCAAACCCGTGCGGGGGCCCGGCCCCTCCTCCCCGGACACTATGGCGCTGCGGGGAGGCCCTGGTCCGGGAAACGGGGTGGGCGTACCGCTGTGGTGCCGGTTCCGTGAGCCACAGCTCACGGAACCGGCACCACAGCGGTACGGATCGGAGCTCAGAGGCAGCCGCGGACCCGCACGGGGGCGCCCGGGGGGTATGGACGGTGGCGTCGGGACGCGGAAGAGTGCTGGAGAGACACCGTCACAGCGAAGGGAACGCCATGAGCGTCTACCGGGTCATCGACGTGATCGGGACCAGCTCCGCGTCGTGGGAGGAGGCGGCGGCGGAGGCCATCACGACCGCGGCCGGCTCGCTGCGCGACCTGCGGGTCGCCGAGGTGACCGCCCAGGACGTCGTCGTCGGCGACGACGGCGGCCTGGTGTACCGCACCAAGATCCAGCTGTCGTTCAAGTACGAGGCCGAGTAGGCGCGCCGGTCCGGGTTCACCCGGCGGGCAGCCGGGTGCGTACGACGAGCGCACGCACGTGGCCGTCCCGGCGGAACACGTGCGCGCTCAGGTCCGGCCCCAGGCCGGCGCCCTCGATCCGGGTATGGCCGCCCCGAGCGTCCGTCACCGTGATCGAGTCGGAGTCGCCGGGAGCCACGGGGACGAGCACGACCGGGGTCTGGCACAAGGTGAACGCCAGGCCGCCGGCCGGCACGTCCACCGTGCCGGGCCGGCCGTCGACATCGACGTAGCCGAACGCCCTCGGGTCGCGCAGCGGTTCGGCACCGCGCAGCAGCGCGGGGTCGAACTCCAGCGAACCCTCGGTGACACGCACCCCGAGCTCGCCGAGCCTGGTCAGGAACTCCTCCTTCACCTGCCCCGTCATGCCCGGCTGTTGGGCCCCTCGTCCCGCCGGGGTGTGCGAGTACGGGTCGGTCGGGAAGGCCCCGTAGGCGGACGGGGTCTTGTTGAAGCCGATCCCGGCCCGCACGTCCTCGTAGGCATCGGCAAGGGCGCGCACGAGCGCCGGGTCGGCGTCCGCGGACCGGGCCCACCAGTAGTTCTCCTGCACTGCCAGGAGCAGCTTGGACACCATGTGCCAGTAGATGCTGCCCAGGCCCTCGTACGCGAAGAACGTGCCCGAGCGCCCGGTGAAGGAGGAGTGGTCGAACACCTCCTCGAACAGGTCGACCACGCGCTGACCGTCGCTGTCGACGAGGTCGGTCAGCTCGGGGTCCGCCCGTAGCGCGTCGAGTGCCGCGCGCACCGACCCGGCGTTGCGGAAGTCGCCGTGGAAGTGCAGGACGCCGTCCGGCCCGGGCACCAGCACGCTGGTGTCGCCGCGCTCGATCAGCCTGCGCGCCAACGGGATCGCGGTCACCTGGTCGGCCGGTACCTGGTTCTTCCCGAGGAAGCCGGGCAGGTCGCGGTCGGGGTAGAGCAGGTAGCTGTGCTGGTCCGCGCGGTACAGGTCGCTGGCGCGCAGCGCCCGGAGCAGCGTCACCGCCTCCCCGGCGTCGAGCAGGCCCGACGACAGCACCGCCACCTGGCCCTCCAGCATCGGATAGAGGTGGCCGACCGATGCCGTCCCCGGCCCGAGCCGGAGCACGTTGTAGGAGTGGAAGAGTCCGTCCACCCGGCGGTTCGCCGCCAGCGTGTGGTCCACGTACGCGAGCGCGTCGGCCAGCAGCGCCATGGCGTCGGTGACCGGTACGTCGACCCGGGCGGCGGAGAGGCCGGAGGCGTAGACGCGGGCCCGGTAGTCGTCCCCAGCGCGCCCGAGCGCGTCCATGAACTCCCGCCGTGCCGTGTCGTCGAACCCGTCGACCAGCCGAGGGCGGTTGCGCGCGAGCACCGCGGCCACGCCCGAGAGCAGCCCGGCGACCTCGGGGGTCAGCGTCACGCTGCCGCTGGCCGGCTCGAACAGGGTTCTGAGGAAGGTCACCATCCGGCGCAGCTGCGCGGCCGTGACCACGGACAGGCCCTTGCCGACCAGGGCGTTGTTGGCGTCATTCCACTCCGGCCGCTGGGTGTTCATCCAGATGCCGCCCCCCGGCACCAGGTTGCCCAGCTTCACCAGGACCAGCAGCAGCAGCTTCTCGGCGAGCGAGACGTGGACCACCCGTCCGTCCGCGTCGTGCACCAGGGCACCGTCGGTCCCCTCCGCCGCGATCCGCGCGGCCACGTCACGATCGCGGGCCGCGTCGAAGTCGATCGTGCTGTACGGGTCGGCCAGGACCTGCTGGTACGGGCGGATCCGGTACGGGACGTCGGCGTAGCTGAACACTTGCGCGGACAGCAGGTCGCGGAGCGCGCCCGGGTGGAACCGCGCGGAGGTCTCCAGCAGGCGCTGCAGGTAGACGATCTGGTGGTCGCTCCAGTAGCCGATGTGCGCCCACGGGTTGTCCGGCTCCGGCACCTCCCACTCGACCCCCTCGCGCGTCACGCGGTACGGGTTGTAGCCGTCCACGGTGGTGGCGTCGACGAAGCGGGCGACCATGCCCTCAACGAAGCTGGGGAAGGACCAGGCGAGCGGCTCCCAGTTCTGGAAGATGTCCCTCCAGTTGCCCTGGTAGTCCAGCCGTCGTGAGCCGTCCGGGTGTCTGAGGTTGATGGAGAAGCGGTTCCAGGGCCGGCTCGGGTCGCCGTGGCGGCGGCTGAACGTCAGCGGCAGGTACTCGTAGCACAGCCGCACCAGGTCGGGACTGCCGCTGCCCCGGGCGACCTCGTGGAGCTCCTCGACCGGAAGCGACTCCGGCAGGGCGGCGAGGACCTCGCCGTGCTGGTGCAGCAGGGCCGGGCGGCGGGTCCGCATGAACCTGACCAGGTCCTCGCGGTCCACGAGGTCGTTGTCGGCGAAGACCCCGCCCCGCATGATGTTGAACTCGACGTTCGCCAGGTGGTGGGCCGTGGTCAGCCGGTCGGCCGACAGCTGCATCCCGTCGGCCGATGCGACGAGCGACGTGAGGTCCGCGCGGCCGCGCGCGACGTCCTCCTCCAGCTCGGCCGCGAGCGAGGCACGGTCGCGCCGCAACTGCGCCCGCAGCGCGCCGACGCGCGGGTGGTCCTGGTCGACGTCCAGCACGACCGACCAACTCCGCTCCGTGCGCCCGGGCAAGGACAGCTCGGCGACCACGATGTAGGCGCCTCGGCGCCCCTTCACGTCCCGTTCCCCGACCACCGGTCCGCCGCGTCGGAACGACTCGTACTGCAGCTCGGACACCAGGTGCGTCGGCGAGTCCAGGCCGACCTGCCAGGCCACGGTCGCGCGCAGCGACTCGCTGGGCTCCGCCCGGTCGGTGATGGCAGCGCTGAGGGAGTACAGCCCGAGTCCGGAGTCCGGGTCCAGCTCGTCCCGCTTGTACGCGTCCAGCAGGTTGCTCAGCGTGGCCTGCATCGTGCTGCTCACCCCCGCGGGGAGCAGGTTGCGCACGCCGTCGAGCAGTCGTACGTCGCAGGACTCGCCGGAGTCGTTGCGCAGCAGGCTCGTACGGACCAGGCCGAACCGGTCGCTGGTCCGCCAGGCATACCGGAAGGTCAGCCCGAGTCCGTGGTGGACCTCCTCGAAGACCAGCTCGTCGCCGGGCACGCTCTTGTAGAGGTTCCGCCGGGTGGCCGCGTCCTCCGCTGACGCGGCGGTGAACGGCTCCCAGCGGGCGACGGCCGCGCCGCGGGTGACGAACAGGCAGGTGGTCGGGCCGGTGTTGACCGCGTTCTCGCTGACCTTGTCGTCGGTGTAGTAGGGGAACAGGGCCGACTCGGCGCTCACCCGGCCGGCGGTGAGACCGCCGGTGCTGGAGACGAAGGCCCAGTGGTCGGCGCTGCTCACCAGCGTCAGGAAGAACGGCGGCATCCGGTCGTAGTCGGAGATCCGGTAGAACTCCCGGCCCCCCAGGTCGACGAACTCGCCCGCCGGCTCGATCCGCTCCATCCCCGTCATTCTGCTGCCGGACCGCCCGCTGTGGTGCCGCTTGCGTCAGCTACAGCGCACGCAAGCGGCACACAGGGGGAGCGGGACTACGCCAGGGTGGCGGTGACCGGGGGCGAGGTCCGCAGCGTCTGGAGCACGACGCAGTACCGCTCGGTCAGCCGGAGCAGGGTGTCCCGCTGCTCCTGGGTGAGGTCGGCGTCCACCTCGAAGGACAGCCGGATGTCGCGGAACCCGACCGGCGCCTCCCGGTCCACCGCCAGCGTGCCGCGGAAGTCCAGGTCCCCCTCCGCCGAGACCGTGCCGCCTCGGACCTCCAGGCCCAGCGCGGTGGCCACCGCGGCCAGCGTGACACCGGCGCAGGCGACCAGGGCCTCGAGCAGCAGGTCGCCGGAGCAGGCCAGGCTGCCGTCGCCGCCGGTGGCCGGGTGCAGCCCCGCCTCCACCAGCGCCCGGCCGGTGTCGACCTTGCAGCTCAGCTTCTCCGCCCCGAGCTCCCCGTGGGCCCGCAGGGTCACCAGCGCCCGGTCCGGGTCCTCCCGATAGCTCTCCTTCAGCGGTGCCTGCAGCTCGCGCAGTGACGCAGCGTCCACGGTCCCTCCCCGGGTAGGCCTCGCAGCGTAGGCCGCGGGCCTCCCGGCCGGGCAGGATGCGGGGTATGCCCACCGACGGCACGCCCACCGACGGCGGGGCCGGTCACCCCGGCCCGGAGTGCGACTGCGTACTGGCGATCCACCGAGTGGACCTGCTGGACCGCGAGTACCTCGGCATGGACGACGACTTCGGCGAGGTGAGCGTCGAGACCTGCCGTCACTGCGGCACCCGCTGGGTGGAGTACCTGCTGGAGGACGAGTACGAGACGGCCTCCGGCCGGTGGTGGCGGGCTCCGTTCGACCCTGCGGACGGTCCCCGGCCGACGACCCTCACCGCGCGGTCGTACCTGGAGTCCCGGGACTGGCGGATCGTCGGCGGATCGGCCTGGGGAGGCCGGGTGCACGTGGTCCGCGGACCCGTCACGATCGACTGATCCCGGCGCGCGAGGGCTCCCGTCCCGCCAGGATGGGCCGGTGCACTTCGAGCGGCTGCGCGTCGACGACCCGGGCTACGTGGCCCTGCGTCGTGGCATCCGCATCGCCGTCGTGCTGCCGGCGTCGATGGTGCTGTGCAGCAACGGGTTGGACAACCCGGTTGCTGCTCTGTACGCCGCCTTCGGCGCCTTCGCGTTCCTGGTGTTCGCCGACTTCGGCGGTCCGCCGAAGCGACGCGTCCTGGCGTACGCCGGCCTCACCGCGATCGGAGCGGTGCTCATCGTCGTCGGCGTCGCGGCGGCGCAGACGCTGCCGACCGCGGTGCTGGCCATGGCGGTCGTGGGGTGGGGGGTGGCGCTGTCGACCGTCCTGCGCGGGTACGTCGCGGGCGGCGCGCCTGCCGCGCAGCTGGCCTTCGTGCTGTCGGTGACCGTCGGCGGCGACGTCGAGCACCTGCTGGACTACCTGCTCGGCTGGCTGGTGGCCGCGGTCCTCAGCGTCGTCGCGGCGCTGGTGCTCTGGCCCGGCGGTCGGCGCGAGCAGTTGCGCCACCTGCTGGCCGCGGCGACCCGCGACACCGCCGCCGTGGTGCGGTCGCTGTGGGTCACCGGCGCCGACGAGGCCGCCGCGCAAGCGGCGGTCGGTCGCTTGCGCGAGGCCCACCGGAAGGTCTCGCTGTACTGGGGCGGCCTGCCGTTCCGGCCCGGTGGCGCGACCCGGCGGGACCGGGCTCTGGTCTCGCTCGTCGACCAGGTCGCCCGCAGCGCCACCTACCTGGGCTGGGTCGTGCAGTCCGGCGCGGCGCCGGCGAGCGGGCTGCGTGAGTCGGACCGGGCCCTGGCAGCGGAGTCAGCGCAGGTGCTGGAGGACTCGGCGGACGCGTTGGAGGGCCGGGGCTCGCCACCGGATCTGGACCGGCTCCAGGCCGACCGTGAGCAGCACCTGCGTGGCACCCAGGAGTGGATCGCCACGACGGACCTGCCGCCGGACCGGATCGTGCAGGAGTTGGAGGCGATGCATCCGCTGCGCATCTCGTCCTACCTCGCCGCGTTCACCGCGGGCGACACGGCGGCCGCGGTCGGAGTCGGACCCGGCGGCGACATCGTCGCTGTCCGGCACCAGCCCACGTCGTGGTGGCAGGCCGTGCGGAGCCAGCTGGCGCTGCGCTCGCCATACCAGCGCAACGCGTTGCGCGCCGGCCTCGGTCTGGCGCTCGCGGTGCTGGTGGCCGGGCTCACCGGCGTGCAGCACGGCTTCTGGGTCGTGCTCGGGACGATCTCGGTGCTGCGGACCGACGCCCGTGCCACCACCAGGACGGCGCTGAGCGGCATCGGCGGAACCACCCTCGGCTTCGTGATCGCCACCGCGGTGCTGTGGCTGGTCGGGGACAACCAGACCGTGCTGTGGCTGCTGCTGCCGATCACTGCGGCGCTGGCCGGCTGGGCACCCGCGGCCGTGTCCTTCCCGGTCGGCCAGGCTGCGTTCACCCTGGCCATCCTGATCATGTTCGCCGTCCTCTCCGGGCCTGACCTGGGGACCGGCGTCGTCCGGGTGGAGGACGTCGCCCTGGGCGCCGCGGTGTCCCTCGTCGTCGGGCTGGCGCTGTGGCCGCGGGGAGTCGTGGTGCTGCTGCGGCGCTCCGTGGCCGTCGCCTACCGCGGGAGCGCGGACTACCTGGTCGCCGCCCTCGCGCGGCTGTGCCGGGTGCCCGACGCGGAGCCGGAGGACGACGTGCCGGCCGCCCGTCGGCGCGGCGACGAGGACGTGCAGACGGCCCGGGACGTCTTCGAGCAGGCGATGGCCGCAAGAGGGGGGACCCTCGGGCACGCGGTGACCTGGGGTCGGCTGATCTCCGGCTCCGAGCACGTCATGGCGGTGGCGGACCTGCTGGCCAACCTCGGGGCCCGCGGCTACCAGGTGAACAGCCGCGCGGAGGCCGACGAGGTGCTTCTCGGGGCGCGGGACGTGCGGGCCGCGCTGGACGGGGTCGCCGATCGGCTGGAGTCCGGGGGCTCCGCCCCGGGGGTTCGCCGGGCGCGGGGCGGGGACACCGACGACCCCGGCGGCGACGTGGCACCGGCGCCGATGGCCGTCGCGGACCGGCTGGTCGGCCAGGCCCGGGACCGGCTGGCGGCGGGGGACCGCAGCCTGGGGATCACCGTCGACGTCTGGGTCGCCGACTGGCTACGGCACATTGCCTGGGTCGGGGACCGCGCGCTCAGCCGGACGTCCGTGCTCCGGCCGGCCGGCGGGCCCGGATGAAGGCCCCGCTGACCGCGCCGTCGAGGTCTCGTACGAGGTCGTCCAGGGTGGTGCCCGCCGGAAGGTCGGCGGGATCCATGCCCTCGGCCAGCGCGCGCAGGCCGTCGGCGTCGTAGACCTGCGTGGTCTCGACCTCGGCCGCCTCGAACCCCGCGCGCGACAGACCGGCCACGTAGTCGTCACGGGTGAGCGCGCCGGCCACGCACCCGGTCCAAAGCCGCACCACGCGCTCGGCGCCCGGGGGCAGCGGCCGGGTGAGCACGATGTCGCTCACGGCGAAGCGGCCGCCGGGCCGTAGCACCCGGAACGCCTCGCGGAAGACGGCCTCCTTGTCCCCGGACAGGTTCACCACGCAGTTGGAGATGACCACGTCAACCGTGGCGTCGGGGAGCGGGACCGCCTCGATGGTCCCGGACAGGAACCGCGCGTTGTCGACGCCCGCGGCCCGACGGTTCGCCTCGGCGAGCTCGAGCATCTCCGCGGTCATGTCCACGCCGTACGCCATCCCGGTGGGGCCGACCCGGCGGGCGGAGAGCAGCACGTCCAGGCCGCCGCCGGAGCCGAGGTCCAGCACGTCCTCGCCGGGGGACAGCTCGGCCAGCGCGGTCGGGTTCCCGCACCCGAGCGAGGCCAGCAGCGCGCCCTCGGGGACGGCCTCGCGGTCGTCGGCGCCGTACAGGGTGGCGCCGAACGGGACGTCCACCGGCCCGGCGGCACCGCCGCAGCAGCCGCTGGCCGTCCGGGCCGCCGCCGCGTAGTGCTCCCGCACCGCCCGTCGGAGACCGTCGGGTGTCGTCGGCGTGGTCGCCCGGTTCGTCATGGCCGCCTCCAGCCCTAGATATCGACCACCGTAGATATCGATATATGTCAATGTCAAGGGTCGATGGTCCAACGGCACTGCCGGTCGGCGAGGCGGGGGCGGACCGTGGAGGTGCGGGGTGCCGACCCGCCGCGGCACCCCACGGGGGGTGGGGATGCGCCCGATCCGGGCAACGCGTGCGACGTCGGCTGCTCTGCGCGTCTGCGTCGCTCTCGGCGTAGTCGCTGCCGTGTGCTCGTGCTCCGGCCCAGCCGCCCCGTCGACTACGCCCGGCGGTGCTGCGCCGACCGGCGCTGCAGCGACCTCGGTCCTCCCCGGGGCGGTGCCCGCGCCGGAGCCCGGGGGCGTGGCGAGTTGCCCGCCCGGCACGGACCCTGACCTCGCCGGTCCGGTGACGCAGGTCCGACCGCGCCCGGCATCACCGGCCTGGGTCGGGGACCTGCCCGCCGTGGTGATCCCGCGTCTCGGGGTCGTGCTCGCGCTCGACACCCGCAGCGCCACCACCTGGGGCCTGGACCTGTGCACGAACACCTGGCGGCTGATGCACCCCCACCGCGAGCCGATGCTGGAGGAGTCGGGGGAGGTCCGCCTCCTGTACGCCGAACACCTCGACGAGGTGGTCGCGCTGGCCGGCAGCGTGGACCAGTGGGTCTACTCGGTGGCCGAGAACTCGTGGAGCCTGCTCAGCGGCTCCGCCTGGGTGCAGCCGGTGGACGGCTGGCGGTACACGCCGGACCTGGTCTACGACCCGGCCCGTGACCGCATCGTCGCCCGGGACAGCACCTGGGGCGGGCAGCTGTGGTCCTACGACCTGGCCAGCATGGCGTGGGAGGAGGTTCCCGTCCGCGGCAGGTCTCCGCGCGACCTGGAGCTGCCCGGGTCCGCCGAGGTGGCGTCGGCGATGGCGTACGACCCCGCCGTCGACGGCTACGTGCTCGCGATGGTGCCGGTCTGGCCCGAGTCGGCGCGGACGGCCGCGACCTGGGTGTTCGACCCGGACTCCCGCCGGTGGCTGCGACGGAGTGCGGCGCCACCCCGGCTCACGTTCACTTGGATCGGCACGGTGGTCGACGTGCCGGTCGCGTACGACGAGTCGGCCGGACGCACGGTGATCATGAGCCCGATGGGCGGCACCCCCCTCGCCCTGTACGACGCGGCCGGGGACCGGTGGGAGGTCCGTGACGGCGAACCGGGCTGGGGGGCGGCCGGCGCCTCGCGAGAGGGTTACCAGATCCTCTACGACCCGGTGAACGAGCGCCTGGTGGTCCTCGGTGGACTCGAGGCGCACGGAAGCGAGGACTACGAACCGGCTTCGTCCGTCTGGGCGTACGACGTCGCGCTCGACGAGTGGACGGTGCTGGTCCCCCCCGACAGCGGCTGGCGCTGACCGGGTCCGCTCAGCCGCGCACCTCGACGCCGTCGAGCGCCTCAGCCGTGGGGGCGCCCAGCGGGGCCGGCCGCGGGGTCATCGAGCTCACCGGGTGGTCGTTCGCGACCGCGTCGCGCGGCCCGCTGCGCCGCAGCAGCACCAGCGCGATCACCGCCCCGAGGAGGACCAGGGTCGCCGACAGCTTCAGCGAGGTGCCCAGCGCGGAGACGAAGGCCTCGCGCAGTGCATCGGTGACGGGCGCGGCCCGGGTGCCGGCGATCGCGTCGAGGGCCTTCTGGGCCGACGGGGCACCGGCGAGCACCCCGTCGAGGGTCTGAGCCTGGTCGGACGTGATGGTGATGCCGGTCCGGCCGACCAGCTCCACCGTGTTGCTCGCCTGCAGCTGGTTGAACAGAGCACCGGTCACGGCCACGCCGAGGGTCGCCCCGAGCCCGCTGAGGGTCACCAGCAGTGCCGCGGCGGACCCCGCGTGGTTCTGCGGCACCGCGTTCATCGCGGCCAGGTTCATCGGGGTCAGCGCGACGCCGATGCCGAAGCCCATCAGCGCCGTGGGCAGCCACAGGTCCGCGTACGTCGTCTGCACGTCCATCGTCGAGATCCAGAAGACCGACGCCGACATCAGCAGCAGCCCACCCACGATCGGCGGCATGGGGCCGACCTTGCCCGCGATCCGTCCGCCGATCGGGGACGCGATGACCATCAGCCCGGTCAGCGGGAGCAGCAGCACGCCGGTCTCGACGGGGGAGTAGCCGAGCATCTCCTGCAGGTACAGCGGCAGGAAGAACAGCAGCGAGCCGAACGAGAAGTCGATGACGAAGACCGTCGCGATCGCTCCGGTGAAGTTGCGGTGGCGGAAGAACGAGAAGTCGACCATCGGGTTGGTGCTGCGGCGCTCCACGACCGTGAAGGCCGCCGCGAGGACCACGGCCAGGCCGAACAGCACCAGGATCGCCGGGGAGCTCCAGCCCCAGGCCGCTCCCTGGATCAGCGCCAGGGTCAGGGCGGTCAGGGCGGTCACCGACAGCACCGCGCCGGCGACGTCGACCCGGCGGACCGCGTCGGGATTGCGGGACTCCGGGGTCCAACGGGCGGCGAGCGCCGCGATGAGCACGGCCACGACGAGGTCCACGCCGAAGATCCAGCGCCAGCTCAGTGCGCCGGTGAGGACGCCGCCCACGAGGACGCCGATCCCGGAGACCAGCTCGGTGGCCGCCCCCCACATGCCGATGGCGAAGCCGCGGCTGGCACCGGTGAACATCTGCGTGATCAGCGCCATCGACGACGGCATCAGCAGCGCACCGCCGATGCCGGAGACCGCGATGCCGGCGATGAGGACCGGGGTGTCCGGCGCCACCATGGACGCCGCCGAGCCCAGCGCGAACAGCGCGCATCCCGACAGCAGCGCCCGCTTGCGCCCGAAGACGTCCGCGATCTGCCCGGCGACGATCAGGAACGCCGAGAACGGGATGTAGAACGCCGTCACGGTCCACTGCAGTTCCGCCAGGGAGGTGTCGAACTCCTGGTGGATCGTGGTGAGCGCGACCACGATCGCGGCGGTCGGCAGCTGCACGATGCCCGCGGCCGCGACCATCGCGGTCAGCGTCTGCCAGCGCCCCACGTGACCCGTTGCAGCGCCGGTCGTCGTGTCCGTTGCCGGGGCGTCGTCGTACGGCCCTCCGCGCGTCTCCTCCATCGGGCGACCGTAGCCCGGGCGCAGACCAACGTGGTGCTTGTTCCCCGGCCTGTGGTCCGGGCGATCGGTCCCACAGGCCTGGGGCGCGCTCGGCGTGCCGCTGTCGGGGTGCGTGGGGAGTGCCGGCTCGGCTGCCCGCCGCGCGCCAGGTTCGCAGTATCCGTCAGGTTGGCAGGGGGCCCGTCGGCATCAGCGGCTTCCCGCCGGCAACACCCTCGGCCTGGTCCTCGGGGACCTCGATGTCCTCCACCTGGTCGGCCTGCTGGTCGGTCTGCGGCTGCTTCTGGTCCGTCACGTCAGCCCCCACTCCGTACGGGCTCGGCCGCCTGGGCCGGCGGTCGGCGTGCGGCCAGGGTAGGCACGGGGGGTCGGGAGCGAAAGACCCTCATGTGGTGCCGGTTGCCTCACCTCCAGGTGATGCAAGCGGCACCACACGCGGGGCTACAGCGAGTCCCGCAAGCCCTTGCCCGGCCTGAACCTGGGGGCGCCGCCGGCGACGTCCTCGGCCTGGTCCTCGGGGACCTCGATGTCCTCCACCTGGTCCGCGCCCTCGGCCGACTGTGTGGCCGCCTGCTCCGCCGCCTGCTTCTCGTCACCCATGTCTGTCCCCCTCGTCGCGCGGGCTGACCCGACACCGGGTCGACCGGTTCGTGAGGCGCCCACGGTAGGCCGCGCAACCCTCGTTCCGGAAGAACCACTGTGGTGCCGCTTGTACGACTCCCAGGTGAGACAAGGGGCACCACAGACGAGGAGGCGACGGAGCGGGTCATAGGGTTCCGCCGTGTCCGGTCAGCCCTCCGCCGCCGGCACCCCCGGCTCGGGTACCTCCTCCGCCCGCGGGTTGGTCACGAGCGCCTCCGCCGTGGGCGTCGGGATGTACCTGCTGGCGGCGCTGCTGTTCGCGTTCAACGGCTCCCTGGCGAAGCTGGCGATGGGCGCGGGGCTGGACCCGATGCACCTGACCCAGCTGCGCAACGCCGGCGCCGCACTCGTCCTGGTCGGCTACGTCGCGGTCACGAACCGGGGCGCCTTCCGCATCCGACGCGGCGAGCTCCCCTTCCTGCTGGCGTACGGCGTGATCGCGTTCGTACTGGTGCAGTTCCTGTACTTCTTCACCATCTCGCGCCTGCCACTGGGCATCGGGACGCTGCTGGCGTTCCTCGCCCCGGTGGTGGTGGCCCTGTGGGTGCGGTTCGGCCGCGGCCAGGAGGTGAGCGGGCGCCTGTGGGGTGGCATCGGGCTCACGCTGGCCGGCCTGGCCCTGGTCGCCCAGGTCTGGCAGGGCCTGCGGCTGGACCTCGTCGGTGTGCTCGCCGGTCTGCTGCTCGCGGTCGCCCTCGCGCTGTACTGGGTGCTCGGCGAGGCGGGGCAGGTCCACCGCGACGGGGTGTCCCTGACCATGTGGGGCTTCGTCTTCGCCTCGGCGGCCTGGGCGGTGATCGCGCCCTGGTGGGGTTTCCCGTACGACGTCCTCGGCGCCGCCACGGACCCGGTCGCGGGCGGGTTCCCGGAGCTGCCGGTGTGGGCCGTGATGGTGTGGAGCGTGCTGCTGGGGACGGTCATCCCCTTCCTGCTGGTCATCGGGTCGCTGCGTCGCATCGGGGCGCAGCGGGCCGGGGTGGTGGCGACCACCGAACCGCTGTGGGCCGGCCTGATCGCGCTGGTGCTGCTGGGGGAGACGCTCACCTGGGTGCAGGCGCTCGGCGGCTGCATCGTGATCGCCGGCGTGGTGCTCGCCGAGACCTCGCGACCGGAGACGGCCGAGGAGCAGGAGATCCCGACGCCGGTGTGACGGCGAGACCCGTCAGTCCCCGCGCCCGTCGAGCCGCTGCTCGAGCCGCGCCATCTCCGCGCGCAGGTCGCTCACCTCCTGCGTGAGCCGGTCCAGTGACGCCGCTACGCCCGGCCCGGTCTCCTCGGGCGACGGCTCCTGCTCGCGATCGGAGCCCCGGCCCCGTGGTGTTCCCACGATCCAGGCGACGACCTGGGCGGTGAACATGCTCGCCGCCAACACGGCGCACACCCCGACGACGGTGGCCAGGACCCGGCCGTTGTCGGTCACCGGGTTCAGCGACCGCCCGTAGCTGACTCGCAGCAGGCTGGCGAACGCCCACAGGGCGGCGTCACCCGGGGTGCGCAGCTGCGCGTCCTCCTGCTCCTGCTCCAGGTAGACCATCGTGAGCGCCGCCACCACGCCGACGAACGCCACGAGTCCGAGCGAGAACGCGAAGCCATGGCCGGCGGCCTCGGTCCGCAGCAGCAGCACGTAGCCCACGACGAGCACGAAGAACAGCAGCCACGGGACCCCCCGGCCGACCAGCAGCCCGGCCGCCAGCCCGACCGGGTAACCCAGATGGGACAGCAGGTACGCGCGCCGGTCACGCGCCGCGGCGAGGCCGGACCACAGCAGCCCCAGCATCCCGAGCCACAGCACGACCCCGGCGACCAGCAGCCCGATGTCGACCTGGCTCCGCAGCTCCAGCGACTCCCCGGTCAGCACCACCAGTGCGTACGCGGCGTACAGCGCCAACCGCAGCACCGACCGAAGACCTTGGCCGCGATGCGGTGGGTCCGGGGCCACTGGTGGGGGGCGGTCATCCATCGGCGCCGGCCACCGGGCCCGAGAAGGCGTCGCGGTGCGCGGCGGCCCACTCCCGCACCGTCATCGCGGGCGTGCCGGTGAGCCGCTCGACCTCGTCGGTCACCACCTCGGCGCGTCCCTCGCGCCAGGCCCGCAGGTGGCACAGCACGGTCGTCTCCAGCGACTGCCGGTCGGGGGCCACGCCGTACGACAGGAGCATCGCGGCGAAGTCGTCCTCGGTCATGTCGTCGTAGGCGACCGGTCGCCCGAGCGCCTCGGACATCGCCGCGGCCACCTCGGCCATGGTCACCGCGGCCGGTCCGGTCAGCAGGTGGTTGTGACCGGTGTCCGGTTCACCGGTCAGGATCGCCGCGGTCGCGCGCGCCACGTCGTCCACGGCGACGAACCCGATCCGCCCGTCGCCCGACATCCCCATCAGCTCCCCGGCCGCGATGGCCTGCGCGTACGGCAGCAGCGAGGTCTCGAGGACGGAGTTGGGGGAGGAGAACTCGTAGGCCAGCCCGCTCGCGGCGAGGTGGTCGATGGCCCGCTGGTGCATCGTGGACAGGTGGTCGCCGGCGTGGTCCACCGCGCCGGAGAGGTAGACGAACTGCCGGATGCCCGGACCGCCGGCCGCTCGGCTGCGGGCGTCCTCCGCCACCGCGGCGTCGATGACCGCGACACCACGCTCGGTGATGTGCTCGTCCATCGGCGTCGCGTGGAAGACCCGGGTGACCCCGTGCAGGGCCGCCGCCAGCGTGTCCGGCCGGTCCATGTCGGCGGTGACGGAGCGGACGTTCGATGCGGGTGCGGTGAAGCGCGAGGCGTCGCGGACCATCGCCACGACCTCCACGTCGTCGCGACCGGCCAGCCGTGCGGTGAGGGCCCGGCCGAACATGCCGTTGCCGGTCGTGACGAGGACCGTCTCCCGCGGTCCGCTCATGTCAGCGGCTCCGGTGGTGTGGCGGGCCAGTCCGCGAGGGTGGACAGGAACATGCCGCGGACCTTCTCCACCTTGCGGTCGAGGTTCTTCGTGGTCCAGCCCTTGGTGGAGACCGGCGGCAGGACGGCGACGTCGATCGTGCCGGAACCCAGGAAGACCGAGTGGGCGGGCATGAGCTCGCCCGCGTTGCGGATGACGATCGGCACCATGGGGACGCCGGCCTGCATCGCCAGGTGGAACGCGCCCTTCTTGAACGGCAGCAGCCGCGGCGTCGCCGAGCGGGTCCCCTCCGGCGCGATCACGAGCGAACGGCCGGACTTCAGGCTGTCCACCGCGGGAGCGAGCGCGGCCTTTGCGGCGGCCGTGTTGGCCCGGTCCACGTACGCCACGTCCGCCAGCCAGCCCATCGCGGCGAACACCGGGTCGCTCTTGAGCTCCTTCTTCGCCACGGCGGTGAAGTCGGTGCGCAGCAGCGCGGCCAGGATGAGGACGTCGAGCTGGCTCTGGTGGTTGAAGGCGAACACCGCCGGCCGCTCGCGCCACAGGTTCTCCTGGCCCCAGACCTCCAGGCGTACGTCCGCCGCCGCCAGCGCCAGTTCCGACCCCACCGTGGCCGCCACGGACAGGGCCGTGCCGCGGTCGCGGTTGACCAGGCCGAGGCCGACACCGGCCGCCAGGCCGACGCCCAGTGAGGCGAAAGCGGCTCCGGTGCGGGCGATCCGGACGGGGGTGTGCCGCTGGACCTTCGTCAGGCGGGCGATCGGCCAGCCGCGCTCGCGGGCCACGGCGAGGAGCTCGTCGTCGGGGTTCAGCGGGCGTGGGTGGCCCACGACCTCCAGGTAGAGCACGTCCTCGCCGCCGTTGCCGTAGGCGTAGGAGCGCGCCAGGTCGATCCCGTGCTCGGCGGCGAACTCCTTCACCGCGGCCGCCTTGCCGGGGCCCCACAGGATCGGTCCGCGGACCCGGCCGGTGAGCAGACCCGCGTCGTCCTCCTCCGCCTCGGTGACCAGCGTGTGCTCGATGCCCAGGTCTTCGGCCGCTGCGGCCGTCTGGAAGCGGGTGGCCGACGACGCCATCACGATCGTGTGACCCGCGGCGCGGTGGGCCTCGAGGAGGACCCGCGCGTCCGGGAAGATCTTCTTGGCGATCTTGGTGTGGAACAGTCGCTGCCCGAACGCGTCGATCTCGATGACCTGCTTGCCGGCCAGCGCGCCGAGCCCGATGTCCATCAGCCGGGACACGTCCTGGCCGCGGGCCTCGACGTTGACCGTCTCGACGATGGTGTTCAGCAGTTCCCGGGCACCGACCTGGCGGCTGGTGATCCGCTCCTTGAAGTAGATCGCCGCGGAGTAGCCGTCGATCAGCGTGCCGTCGAAGTCGAAGAACGCGCCGACCTCCGGACCCTGCGGACCCGCCTCGATCTCCGCGACCAGGCCGTCGATGTCGGGCATGTCAGTCCTCCCTGCCGGTCGGTGCCGGCCGTCGTTGCGCCAGGTCCCGGATCACGCCCACCCGCTTGACGAAGGCGCGCAGCTCGGCGGCGTACGCCTGCCGCTCCAGCCGCAGCTCCTCGCCGCCCTGGCGAAGCAGGTCACGGTTGCCCGCCAGCTTCAGGGCGCCCTTCATCAGGTCCTTGCTGATCGATTCGGGCGAGTGCAGGTAGCCCTGCAGCCAGCGCTGCCGGGCCACGCCGAGCGCCTCCGACACCAGGTCGTCCTCGTCGACCGGTGCCGCGGGCTCGCGGGCGGCGAGTCGGTCGGCAGCCACGAGGTACGCCTCCAGGAACGGCCCGATCACCCGGTGCGCCAGCAGGATCCGGGAGTGCTCCAGCCCAGCGGTCAGGTCGCCGGGTTGGAGCGGCTCGGTCTCCCACCCCGGCTTGGCCATCTCACTCTCGGCGCGGATCTCCTCCGCGAACTCGCGCTTGCGGGAGAAGAAGAACTCGTACTTCAGCAGGTCGCGCAGCGCCAGCGCCGCCTGCCAGGTCGCCTCCGCCGGGTCGGCCGCGTGCTCCTCGGCGGCGGTCACGGCGGCCACCTCGGTGATGGCGCGGGCGACGAAGTAGTGGGTGATGGTGTTGCGGTAGAAGCCGGCCTCGTGCTGCCGGTCCCGGTTGATCGAGTACACCGGCTCCAGTCCGCCGTCGTACTCGTCCACGACGCCCTCGCGGACCAGAGTCCGCAGCGCCCGCCGGAGGCCCTCGGGCCGGGCCAGGTCGACGTCGGAGGTCAGCGGCAGGCGGCGCATCCGGGCGTACTCGAGGAAGGGGTCGAGCACGGCCAGGGTCTCGGCCAGGGTGAGTGCCTTGTCGTCGTTGTCCAGCAGCGCCGTGGTCACCAGGCTCGAGGGGGTGATCGGAGTCGCCTCGTTGATGCGGTGCGCGATCTCGAACGCCACCCGGGGGACCACGACTGTCGGGTCCGGCGAACCGGCCCGCTCCCGGGCGTCGTCGATGACCTCGCGCAGGGACAGCGGCTGGCCGAAGCGGACCCGGGCCCGCCCGCGCCGCCGGGATTGGGCCCGGGCGAACTTCACCAGCCAGCCGATGCTCTCCGGGCGCTTCGAGCCGCCGGACTCCTCGTACGAGATGGCGCCCACCTCGTGCTGCTGGTCGTACACGATCGCGACGGGCACGACGAAGACGTCGTTCTCCGTGGTCCCGTTGGCCAGGAACGCGTCGACCAGGTAGCGCAGGACGCCCATCCGCGGTGGGCGGAGCTTGCCGGTGCGGGTGCGGCCCCCCTCGAAGTACCACTCCAGGTTGGCGTGGATGTGCAGCAGGAAGCCGAGGTAGAGGCGCAGCATCGCCGGGTAGACCGGGTCGTCCCGGAACTGCCGGCGGATGAAGACCAGCCCGCTGCGCTTGGCGATGGTGCTCAGCGGCCACAGGGCCAGGTTGATGCCGCCGAGGATGTGGTTGGGCGGGAAGCCGCCCTGGTCCAGCGCGCTGCGGAGCACCAGCGGGTCGAGGTAGGAGCGGTGGTTCGGGAGGAAGACCAGCGAGTGGCGACGCCCCAGGGCGCGCAGCTCGGCCAGGTGGGAGGTGTCGGCGTCGACCGTGTAGGACCTGGTCAGCCAGCGGCCGAACCGGTCCCACACGTCGGTGGCGGCGTCGTCGATCTGCGCCGCCATCTCGTCCAGGCAGCGTTCGGCGTCGGCCCGGATGTCGTCGGGGGTGCGTCCGGTCTTGTCGGCGAGGTCCGCGACCGTCTCGGCGAACCGCGGAGACGCCATGATCGTGCGGACCGCGCGCCGCTCCACGGCGGGGCTCGGAATCGCGTCCGCCCCGAGGTCGGACTGCGGCACGAGGCCTCCTTCGGTCGGGCTGGTCGGGCGCGCGGCCGGCGCCCCTACCGAAGGCTATGAGGACGGTCGACTCCTGTCCTCGGGAACCGTGAGGTACGGCGCTAGCCTCGGGGTCGCCGTACCGCGAAGGAGGCCTCATGTCGGTGTCCGCTGCCGTCGCGGTGGCCGTCTACCACCCGGGGGAGGGTGGCGGCGCGGAGCTGGCGAACTGGCAGCGCCGCATCGACCAGGCCGCGGCCCGGTTCCCCGGGTTCATCGGGGTGCAGGGCGCGGCGCTGAGCTCGGACCCGGACGCGTGGGGCGTCGCGATCGGGTTCGACGGGCCGGACAACCTGCGCCGCTGGCTGGACTCCCCGACACGCCAGGCCCTGCTGGCGGAGGCGCTCGACCGCGAGCTGGTGAGCCGGGCCTACTCGGACGTGGTCGTCGTCGAGGGCGAGCAGCCGCCGGGCGGGGTGGCGGTGTTCCTGCACCAGGTGCGGCCCGGCGCCGAGGAGACGTTCATCGGTGCCCAGGAGGCGCTGCAGTTGGCCGCCGGGCAGTGCGACGGGTTCGAGTCGTCCGTCGTGTTCCCGCCCGGTCCGACCGCGGGCCGCTGGATGACGGTGCTGCGGTTCTCCGACGACGACGGGCTCTCGAGGTGGCTGGACTCGCCCGTGCGCGCGACCGCCTTGGACGTGCTGGAGTCCGCCTTGGCCGAGGACTTCGAGTCGTACGCCACCGGGAGGACGTTCGGCGCCATCGTGCGCGTGGAGGACGGCGTCCCCGAGGTCACGCCGCAGTGGAAGGTCGCGATGACCGTCCTGCTGGTCCTCTACCCGACGGTGATGCTGTTGACGAGATTCGTCGGCCCGGCCTTCGCGGAGACGGGGATGCCGTTCTGGCTGAACATGTTCCTCCAGAACATCCTGAGCGTCGCGGCACTCACCTGGCTGCTGATGCCGTCGGCCAGCCGGCTGCTGAGGCGGTGGCTGGACCCGGTGGACGGGCGGTCGCCGCGGGTGTCCTGGCGGGGGGTTCTGGTGGTCGCGAGCTGCTACGCGGTGTCCCTGCTGGTGTTCGCAGTCGTCCCGTTCCTGGAGATCACCTGACGTCTGGCAGGACGGGTGGATCCACCCGGCTACCCTGGGCCGACTCGGGGCGGTAGCTCAGCTGGTCAGAGCGGCGGACTCATAATCCGACAGGTCGTGGGTTCGAGCCCCACCCGCCCCACTGTGACCCGCTGCGAGACAAGCGAAACGGCCCCCCGCGTACGAAGCGCGAGGGGTCGCGTTGGGGTCAAGTGACCCCTACCGTCATCCGCGGGGCTTCCGGACTCGGTCGGCGACGGCCGAGGTCGCCTGACCGGCCTCGGACTCCCACACGCCTCGGCCCCTGGGTAGGAACGCCAGCTGAAGGCCCGCCCCGAGCGATGCTCGGGGCGGGCCTTCGCTGTTGTGCGGTGCCGTGCGGCACCGGGGGATGCGTCGCGCCCATGGCGGGCAACGAGCCGCGGCGGCCCCCTAGCGTGTGGGCAAGCTCAGTTCCTGCAGTGGACCCTCGGGAGGTTTCACATGGCGAAGCCCAATCAGGCAGCAGCGGTATCCGATACGCCTTCCTCCTCACCGCGCCCCAAGCCAGCATCCTTGGTGGTCATCACGTGGGTCCTCGGCGTGGCGTACGTCGTGGGCCTCGTCGTGGCGACCACGAACCCGAGCCTTGCTCCCGGGGTCATGTCGATCGCGTTGAATATCGTTCTCGTCACGACGGCGCTGGTCCACGGGTTGTCCCACTATCGGCTGGGTGACCTGGCCGTCTACTACGTCGCTGTTCTCATCGTCGCGAACGTCATGGAGAACACCAGCATCATCACGGGGTTCCCCTTCGGCCACTACTACTACACGTCGGAACTCGGCCCGAAGTTGTTCAACGTGCCGATCATGATCGGCATCATCTACGCGGCGGCTGGCTACTTCGCCTGGGTCGTGGCCATGTCGATCACGCGGGTCTGGTCGCGTCAGCTGCGCGGTGGTGAGACCTGGATCGTGCCTCTCGTGGCCGCGTTCTGCATGGCGGCCTGGGACTTGTCCATGGACCCGATCAAGTCGACCATCCAGAGTGAGTGGGTCTGGGAGGACGGCGGAAACTACTTCGGCGTCCCGATCCAGAACTGGTTCGGCTGGTTCCTGACCGTGTGGATCTTCTTCCAGATCTTCGGCCTGTGGATGTCGCGGCGCGGCGCGGCGGGCACGCCGGACTCCGATGGCTGGACCTACCGTGCCGGCAAGAGTGACTGGCTGTTCCCCATCTTGATCTACTTCGCCATGGGTCTGCAGGCGCCGTTGGGGGCGCTCCTGGGCTCCACCGAGCAGGTCACGGATGGCGCAGGGCAGGTGTGGTCGGTCGCGGTGATCAAGGACTCGTTGACGTTGGTGACCATCTTCACGATGTGGGCGTACAGCGTGTTCGCCGTCATCAACGTCGTTCGGTCCTACCGACGTTGACCGACCGGCCCGGACTGTTCGGATTGCGCGCGCAGATCACCGAACGGGCGGGGCGACCCGGTGGCAGGCGCGCTCGGCGTCACCTCTGCCCTGTCGGCGGGTCGTCGGCCGGTGCATCGTGGTGGAGACCGGGGGTGTTGCGCGTCCGCCTTCTTGGCAGGCCGGTTGGTGGATGATCGGTTCTGGCGGGAGGGAGTCGACATCGATGTCCAGACAGCCCGTGATTACGCCTGAGAATGAGATCTAGACCGTGCCGGCGTGCGCTGTCCGGTGAGGTGTCGATCGCGGATGCGGCCCGTAGGGAGAAGGTGTCCGAGCAGTCGATCGGGCGGTGGAGCGCGGAGTCCGCGTGGTCGACGAGGTGGCCCGAGTCGCGGCCGCGCTCGAGCAGTCCCTGTAAGGTCCGGGGTCCCGGTCAGCCGGCGAACGTGAGGCCGCGAGTCACCTTCTTGATGTCGGTCAGGGTCAGCCGCGTCGACCACAGTGTCACCAGGGTCGGCTGCAGCAGGGACGAACCGGCGGGCAGGATCACCTCGGTGTAGCCGCCGTACTTCTTCAGCCCGGCGGTCCCGATCTTCTTGCAGCTCCAGTACGACCCGGGGCACAGGACGAACACCCGGGCCAGCGCGCCGTCGACGGAGAACGTGGCGACCAGGGCGACGGGGGCGGGGCCGTCCTCGCAGTTGTTCTGGGACTCGAAGATCTCGAATCCGCGACCGTTGACGGATCCGTACTGGGCGGCGATCTGCTCGTCCAGTCCGGGTGCGGCGCAGTCGAGGAGCTTGAACGACTTCATCTTCAGTCCCAGCGTCTGGGTCGGCGCGTAGACGGAGTAGTCGAGACCGACCTGGGCCTGCTCCCACTTCGGCGACGGGGTCGCTGCCCGCGCCGGGAGTGCGGGGAGCAGCGCAGCGACGAGCGTGACGAGGACGGCGACGGCCAGCAGCAGCGGCGCGGGACGGCGGAGGGAGTGCGTCATGGCCGGAACGTAGCGGCTGGCCTGGCCTCCGGTGGCCGATGCGACGAAAGTGGCTGGAGTGCAACAGATTTCCTGCGCAGACCCCTTGCCGCGGGCGACCGTCGGCCGGTAGACTTCGTACATAAGTTCGACGTCACGGGGGAGTCGATGGGGCCGCAGCAGTACGCCGAGGCGCTGGAGCAGGTGCGCGCCGGGATGGCGGTCCTGGCCACCGCGGCCCCCGAGGACCTGCCCGCGTCGGTGGCGGCCGACGCCGCGGTGGTGCTGCAGCGGGTGCTGGCCCGCGGCGAGGCGGTACTGGCCACGGTCGAGCGGCGGGTCGAGACGTCGGGGCTGTGGGCCGCCGACGGGGCCCGGTCGGCCACGGCGTGGCTGACCCGGCACACCGGTGCCTCGCGCGGGAGGTCGGGGCACGGCTCACCGCGGCGCGGCGGTGCGAAGAACGCCCGGCGTTCGCCGCCGGCTTCGCGGCCGGTGACGTGCGGGTGCGGCACCTCACGGTCCTCGCGGCCGCGCTGGACGGTCCGGGCGAGGCGCGGCGGGTGCGCCGGGAGCGCTTCCTCGAGGTGGCCGAGGCGTTCGCGCAGGTGGCGGCCGCGGCCACACCGGCCCGGTTCGCCCGCGAGCTGGCCCGCTGGTGCGAGCGCGTCGACCGCTGGCCGCGGTGGAGACCGACCTGTCGGCCTGGCAGGACCGGCGGCTGGTGTTCACCGAACTGGGCGACACCGTGCTGTTCGAGGGTCGCTACCGCGGGCCGAGGGCCGGCTGCTCCAGCGCCGCTGCGAGGCACTGGCCAAGGCGCAGGCCACGCAGCGAGCGGGGCGGACGCCGACCCGATGCCGCCGGCGGCGGCGAGGTCGACGGCCACGGCGGTGCCGAGCGCGAGGCGTCCGCTGCTGTGCCGCGTGCGGCGCGGTTGGTGGATGCTGCGCGCTGGTGGAGGCAGCCGCGGCCGCAGGAGGGTGCCGATGCTCGACGGCGTCCCGGCACAGGTGATCGTCGTCGTCCCCGCACCCGACCTCGGCACCGTCACCGCGGGGTTGGGCGGTGCGGCGGGGCCGGGCGGCGGTGCGGCAGGACCGGGAGTCGGTGCCGCGGGACCGGGCTGCGGGCTCGGGCCGCCGGGCAGCGCCCCACCCGGTGGGCGACGGCAGGGGCCGGTGCTGCTGGGCAACGGCCACGGCCCGGCGCCGGTGAGCCGGGAGCAGGCGCGACGACTGGCCTGCGGCGACGCCGAGGTGCGCCGACTGGTCACCGACGCCGACGGCGTGATCACCGAACTCGGACGGTCCCGACGAGTAGCGTCACGAGACCAGCGCCGCTACCTGCTGCTGCGCGACGGCGGCTGCCGCTTCGCCGGCTGCGGCATGCCCGCCGACCGCTGCCAGCCGCACCACCTGCTGCACTGGGCCGACGGCGGCGGCACCGACGTCGCCACCATGGCCTGCCTGTGCACGCACTGCCACCACCTGGTGCACGAAGGCGGCTTTGCCCTGGCCGGTGACCCCGAGGCCGAGCTGATCACCCTGCGGCCCGACGGCACCGAGGTCGGCCGCACCATCCCGGTCCCCGTACCCACCCAGCTGGCCGTCTGACCGGACGTCACAGCCCGCTGACGACCCACAGCCCGAGCAGCCCGAGGGCGATCGGCGCACCGACGACGACCACCGCGGCGCCCGTCCCCATCGGGTGCGGCTCGGCCGCCCGCAGCTGCCGCTCGCGACCGAGCATGACCGCCGACAGCAGCAGGGGCACCGCGATGGGGGTGAACGCGAGGGCCACCGACTCGCTGTGCCGGTAGGCCACCAACCCGACCAGGACGGCCACGGCGGCCACCGCGACCGCGGTGCGGTGCCAGGCCAGCGCGGTCCGGTGCGGCTGCAGCCCGGGATCCACGTCGGTCGGGTCGTCGTCCACGGGGTGCACGGTCAGGAGCCCGTGAGGATCGCCACGACCAGCGCGAGCGCCAGCGCCGCGACGCCGAAGGCCAGGACCGCGGCCATCGGCTGGCGTGGCAGCCGGGTGTGCGACTCCATCGCGCGCTGCACGCGGTGCCAGTGCACCCAGCCGCCGGCGGCGACGACCATCCCCATCACCAGGGCGACCAGGCCCACCACCCGCGTGGTGCCGCTCGGCCCGACGGTGACGTACTGCTCGACCGCGACCCCGCCCGCGACCAGCCCCAGGCCGGTACGGACCCAGGCCAGGAAGGTACGCTCGTTGGCCAGGGTGAAGCGGTAGTCCAGGTCCGACTCGGCGTCCTCGGGCACTGTGCGAGGGTAGCGAGCGCAGGTGCGGCCGACGCGGCAGGATGACCGCGTGGCCCGAGCCGTCTACCTCACCTCGGTCGAGGCGGAGAGCGGCAAGTCGCTCATCGCCCTCGGCCTGCTCGAGGCGCTGTCGCGCGACGTCGACCGGGTCGGCTACTTCCGTCCGGTCGTGGCGGCGGGCGGGGCCGACCCCGCGGTGACCCTGGTACTGGAGCGCTACCGGCTGCGGCAGTCCTACGAGGGGTCGTACGGCGTGACGACGGCCCGCAGCCGCTCGGTCGGCGACAGCCGCACCGAGCCGGCCCTCCTCGACGAGGTGCTGCGGCGGTACGAGGCCCTCGCCGAGCAGTGCGACGTCGTGGTGGTGGAGGGAACCGACTTCGCCGGGGCGTCCGCGGCGTTCGAGTTCTCGCTCAACGCCGACCTGGCCCGCAACCTCGGCGCGACCGCGCTGCTGGTGCTGCGTGCGGCCGAGCACCGGGTCGACCAGGTGCGCGGCGCGCTCGACGCGGCGATGTCCGCGCTGGAGGAACGCGGCGTCCCGCTGCTCGGGGTCGTCGTCAACCGGGTGGAGCCGCAGGTGACCGACCGGCTGCGCGCCGAGCTCGCCGACTGCCGGGTGCCGGTCTGGTACGTCCCCGACGCGCCGGAGCTCCGCCAGCCGACGGTGCGCGACGTGGCGCACGCGGCCGGGGCGCGGCAGCTCTCCGGGTCCGAGGCAGCGCTGGGCCGGGACGTGGAGCGGATGCTGGTGGCGGGCATGGGCGTCGGCCCGCTGCTCGGACGGCTCACCCCGGGCGCCCTGCTCATCGCCGCCGGCGACCGGGCCGACGTCATCACCGGGGCTCTCGTGGCGCGGCAGACCGAGGCCCTGCCGAGTCCTGCGGCGCTCCTCCTGACCAACGACCTGGAGCCGGATCCCATTCTGCTGGAAGCGATCCGTGGCATGCCCGGACCCGAGATGCCGGTCTTCGTCACTGGGTCCGACACCTTCATGACCGCCAACGCGGTGTCCGAGGCCACGCACGTGATGACCGCGGCCGACGGCCGCAAGCTGGCGACGGCGCTGGCCCTGGTCGAGCAGCACGTCGACGTCGACGCGGCCCTGGAGCGGCTGCACGTCTCCGCGTCGGACGTGGTCACGCCGTTGATGTTCGAGCACCGACTCGTCGCGCGGGCCCAGTCCGACCGCCGGCGCATCGTGCTGCCCGAGGGCGAGGACGACCGGGTGCTGGCCGCGGCGGACCGGGTCCTGCGCCGCCAGTCCGCCGACCTGGTGATCCTCGGCGACGAGGACGACATCCGCGAGCGGGCGGACAGCCTGGGGCTGGACCTGTCGGGGGCGGAGATCGTCGCGCCGGCGCGCAGCGCCCTTCGGGTCGGGTTCGCCGAGGAACTCATCCGGCTGCGCGGCAAGCGCGGGATGACCTCCGACGTCGCGTGGGACCTCGCCTCCGACCCGTCGTACTTCGGCGTCCTCATGGTCAACGGTGGCCACGCCGACGGCATGGTCAGCGGGGCGGCGCACACCACCGCGGACACGGTGCGCCCCGCGCTGCAGATCATCCGGACCCGGCCGGGCGTGGGGATCGTGAGCAGCGTGTTCTTCATGGCGCTGGCCGACCGCGTGCTGGTGTTCGGCGACTGCGCGGTCAACCCGGACCCGGACGCGTCGCAACTGGCGGACATCGCCATCTCGTCCGCGGCCACCGCCGAGGCGTTCGGGATCGACCCTCGGGTGGCGATGCTGTCGTACTCCACCGGCGGCAGCGGCTCGGGCAGCGCGGTGGACAAGGTGCGCGAAGCCACCGCGCTGGTGCACGAGCGGGCCCCGCAGCTCATGGTCGAGGGGCCGCTGCAGTTCGACGCCGCCGTCGACCCGGAGGTCGCGCGCACCAAGCTGCCTGACTCGCCGGTGGCCGGGCGGGCCACGGTGCTGGTGTTCCCCGACCTCAACACCGGCAACAACACCTACAAGGCGGTCCAGCGCACGGCCGGCGCGGTGGCGATCGGCCCGGTGCTGCAAGGACTTCGGCTGCCGGTCAACGACCTGTCCCGCGGCGCCACCGTGCAGGACATCGTCAACACGGTGGTGATCACCGCGATCCAGGCCCAGCAGGCACGCGGGGCGGAGGCATGAGGCCGGTCCTCGTCATCAACTCCGGCTCCTCGTCGGTGAAGTACGCCCTCGTCGACCCGCGGTCGGGGGAGCGCCCGGCGATCGGGCTGATCGAGCGGATCGGCGAGGCGGAGGGACGGATCTCCCACCGAGCAGTGGCCGGGGACGGATCGGTCGAGGACGTCGTCGAGGTGCGCCGCGTGGCAGACCACTCCGAGGCGTTCGCTCTCATGGACGAGGCCTTCGCGACCGCCGGTCCGCACGGCCCCGACTACGAACCGGTCGCCGTGGGACACCGGGTGGTGCACGGCGGCGACCGGTTCGCCGCCCCGGCCCTCATCACCCCGGAGGTGGTCGCGGCGATCGAGGCGTGCGTGCCGCTGGCACCGCTGCACAACCCGGCCAACCTGCTGGGCATCCGCGCGGTGCTGGCCGACCGGCCCGGTCTGCCGCAGGTGGCGGTGTTCGACACCGCGTTCCACCAGTCGCTGGCACCGGCCGCCTACACGTACGCGGTGGACCGGGGCACGGCGGAGCAGCACCGGATCCGGCGCTACGGCTTCCACGGGACCTCGCACGCGTACGTCAGCAGGGCGGCGGCGGAATACCTGCGCGACGAGCACGGCGTGCCGGTCGAGTCCTCCCGGATCGTCACGCTGCACCTGGGCAACGGCGCCAGCGCGTGCGCGGTGCTGGGCGGTTCCAGCGTCGACACGTCCATGGGACTCACCCCGCTGGAGGGCCTGGTGATGGGGACCCGGTCCGGGGACCTCGACCCCGCGGTGATCCCGTACCTGGTGCGCTCGGCCGGGCTCGACGTGGAGTCGGTCGACGCGCTGCTGAACAAGCGCAGCGGCCTGCTCGGCCTGTGCGGCAACAACGACATGCGCACGGTCCTCGACCGCGTCGCGGCCGGGGACGCCGCGGCCACGCTGGCGCTGGACGTGTACGTGCACCGGATCCGGCACTACGTGGGCGCCTACCTCGCGGTACTCGGCGGGCTGGACGCGTTGGTCTTCACCGGCGGCGTCGGCGAGAACGCGGCCCCCGTCCGCGAGCGGGTCTGCGCGGGCTGGGACGACCTGGGGATCGGGATCGACCCGCAGGCCAACGCGGGACGGGGGGCCGCGGACGGTCGGGACGCGGGGCCGGTGCGGGACGTCTCGGCCACCGGATCGCGGACGAGGGTGCTGGTGGTCCGCACCGACGAGGAGCGGGAGATCGCGATGGCCGCGGTGACGGTGGCGGGAGTGGCCTGAGCGCGGACGTGACGCGGCGCCCGTGTGGCGAGTCGGCTGACCTCGTTGGTGTGTCCGCTGCGCACGGGCGCTGTGTCTGATGTGGTCATCGGCGCCGGGAGAGGCCGTCCGTTGGGCCGTTCGGGCGATCCGGATGCGGGGGGACTACGGTCGGAGGTGACGGGCGCCCGGCGCGGGCGACCGCCGTCGTGATCCGGACCGACGCTGGAGGACACGTGAGCCCCGTGAGCAGCACCTCGCCCTCGGACCGGGACGACCTCGGTCGTCTCATCGTGCTGAGCGGCGGCGAGGTCGACGCGCTGGACTGGGAGCCGCTGCGCGGACTGCCGGGCGTGCACCACAAGGTGCTGTGGCGGTCCGGCGACGTCGTTCTGGGTCTGATCCGGGTGGATGCGGGGGCGGAGAAGCCCGCGCACAGCCACCACGGCGCCCATCACCACATCCTGGTGACGCAGGGCAGCTGCACGATGGTGGGGACGCCGATGGACACCGGCGCGTACGCCTACATCCCGCCGGGCGTCGAGCACGAGGTCACCGACGTCGGTCCTGACGGGGTGACGTTCTTCTACACCTACCGGCCGCTGGAGGTGCCGGCCACGGTCGGCCTGGTCGAGGGCGACCACGGCCACCCGGTCTGAGCCGGGGTCAGCCCCTCAGGGCGTCAGCCCAGCCCGGGCAGGGCGTCGAAGCGCCGCGGCATCCGCCGCGAGTCGTCGGCCAGCCGGCCGAAGGCCGACGAACGGGTGACCCCGACGGGCGCGGTCGACACGTCGCCGAGCTGCTGCACGCGCTCGCGGCCGCGGGCGGTGAGGTCGTCGGAGCGGACGTCGTCGAACGAGCCGAGCATGGGTGGGGTCTCCCTCCGGGGGGCGGCCGGATGCCGCCGGTGCGCTGACGTCCCGGATCTACCCCGCCGTCGGCTGGCCGAAACCCCCGGCCTGGGACCGGTGTGAAGTAATACCCCCAGGGGTATGATGTGACCATGCCCGCGCCCGCCCCCCGCTGCGTGCTCGACCGGTCCCGGCCGTGCAACTCCTGCGTCGCTGACAGCCCGCGGGAGTGCCCCTACCCCTACCTGCTGGCGGACGAGCCGCGACCGGTCACCACCGGCGCCGCGGCCGACGCCGAGCCGTCGAGGTCGACGTACTCGCACACGTAGAGCACCGGGTCATCGCGCAGGTCGCGGACCAGGCGCACCGTCGTGCGCACGCGGACCGGGTCGTCCCCCGGCCGCCGGACGCGGTCCTCCAGGGCGACTGTCCCCGACGGCTCCTCGGCCACGTCGACGAACGCCGCCGTCACCAGGGGCACGTCCTCGGGGGGCGCGAGGTCCGGGGCGGGCCGGCCGAGGAACCAGGAGCGCGGCCGGCCGGCGAGCCGGCACAGCGCGTCGTTGACGTAGCGGATGCGCTCGTCCAGGCCCACCGCGGCCAGTCCCGCCTCGGCGTGGTCGGCCCAGGGCCGGTAGGGAGCGGTCGCCAGCCCGCCGGTGTGGGCGGGGACGGCGCCGGTGAGCACGGCGGCGGGTGGAGGGGAGACGGTGGACTGGGTCACGATGAACACCCCCGATCGGTCACTCGACGCTACGCCGACGCCCGCACGGCAGCCACGGTGCCGCCACCCGATCGGACGCGGGGATCCCCCGCGGCCCGACGCGGATCACCCCTGGGGCTGGGAGCGCTCGTTGAGGAAGATCAGCGCGGCGGTGAGCCGGCGGTCGGTGCTGCCGTCCGGCGGGAGGTCCAGCTTGCGGAAGATCTGGGTGATGTGGCCCTCGACCGCCTTGACCGTGATGGACAGCCGGTCGGCGATGCCCTTGTTGCTCAGGCCGCGGGACAGCTCGGACAGCACGTCGTACTCGCGCCGGGTCAGCTCGGCCAGGCCCGGGTGGCCGCCGCGCCCCACCAGCACGTCGACGGCGCTGGAGTCCAGCGACACCACGCCGGTGTTGGCATCCTCCAGCGCGCGCACCAGCGTGCGCGGGTCGTCGACGTTGCCGTCGATGAGGTAGGCGACGTTCTCGGGACCGGACTCCAGCAGGGTGCGCACCAGGCCGTCGCCGCTCGGTGAGACCACCACCAGCGACAGCGGCTCGGGGTCCTCCCGCACCAGCCGGGAGACCTCGCCGAGCTGCGGGCCGGCATCGGTGCCGGCCGGCAGGCACAGGACGACCGCGTCCGGCGAGGGGTCCGCGTCCAGCTGAGCCGGCAGCTCGTCCACCGTGCAGGTGCGCCGGACTGTGACCTCCGGCTGCCCGGACAGCAGGCAGGCGATGCCCTCGCGCGTCAGGGACACGTCGCCCGCGACCAGGACCTCCATCGCCGGTTCGACCATCGGGCGGCCTCCTTGTCGTCGGTGCCCACGTCGTCAGATGTCCGCGTCGTCGCCCTCAGGCTATGCGCTCGGGGTCGGCGCGGGTGGGGATCCCCCGGATCCGCAGGGCGGCGGGTCCCTCACTCCCGGGGGCGAGCGGTACCGTCCGGCGTCCGGGTGCCGCCGAGCGACGCGGGAGTGCGGGATGGCCGAGTCAGCGCTGGAGACGTACGTCGCGGGCCTGTCCGACGAGGACGCCGCCGCCGTCCGGACCCTGGACGCCGCGATCCGGAAGGCGCACGCCGGCTTCGACGTGGCGGTGAAGTACCGCATCCTGATGTACGCCCTCGCCGGCGACTGGCGGCACTGGGTGGTCTCCGTGGACGTGACGAAGCGGGGTCCCGCGCTGCGGTTCCTGGCCGGAGTCATCATGGACGACCCGCGCGGCGTGCTGCGGCCGGGGACGTCGACGCTGATGACCTGGGACTTCGACCGCGGTGCGCGGATCCCGGTGACGGCCGTGCGCGCGTACGTGCGGGAGGCGGTCGCGAGGTACCCCGACTACCGCGAGCGCGCCGAGGAGATCACCGCGCAGGCCCGGGAGGCGCACGGCCGGCGCGGTCCGCGTCCGCGCTAGTGGGCCGACGATCACCGAAGTGAGCCCAGCGGTTGCTACCCGGGTGTCCGCACGTCGGGTAACGACCCGTCGGCTCACTTCTGCGCGGGAGGCCCGGGGAAGGAAGCCGGTGGTCGCCCCCTCCCGCAACGGCGCTTCCGCTGTTACCGTGCTCAAACGTCACGCACGTGTCTTCCCGAACCACCACACACCATGCGGACCACCCACCCCATCCGTCTCAGCGTCGCCGCCAGCCTGTGCGTCGCCGCCGGATGGCTCACGCTCGCACCCGCCGGCCTCTCCGGCGCGGTGACCCGGACGTCCGCGGACTCCTCCGCCGGCGCCCGCACGGCACCGCGCGGCCTGCCCGCGACCGGCAAGGCCTCGGCCCGCGTCGCCCAGCCCGCCAGCCCGTACGTGCCCCAGACCTCCTGCGACCCGGTGGCCAAGCCCGGGGTGGTCGCCTTCCGCGACCTCGTCCTCGCGACGTACCGGGTGGGCCAGGACTGGGGCATCACCCGCGAGTGCACCGTGGGCGGGGTCAGCGAGCACAAGGAGGGCCGGGCGTGGGACTGGGGCGTGGACTCCACCGATCCCACCCAGGCCGCCGCCGCCCGCGACCTGCTGCGCTGGCTTCTGGCGCCCGGGCCCGACGGTGCTCCGGGCTGGCAGGCCCGTCGGCTGGGCGTGATGTACATCGGCTGGAACAAGCGGATCTGGGGCGCCTACCGCGCCGCGGAGGGCTGGCGCCCGCTCCCCGCGGGGTGGAACCCCCACACCGACCATGTGCACTTCTCGTTCTCCTGGCCCGGGGCGGTCAAGGCGACCGCGTGGTGGACGGCCCGGCCCGCGGCCGCCGACTACGGACCCTGCCCGTCGTACGAGGGCGGACCGGCGCCTCGGCGGCGCGCCGTCGGTGCCAACCACCAGCCCTGCCCCCCGGCGCCCCCCGCGCCCGTCGCGCACGGGCGGCTGCTCTGGTACGGCTCCAGCGGCGGCGACGTCGCCACCCTGCAGGCACGCCTGGGAGTGTCACCACAGTCCGGCTGGTACGGCCCCCTCACCGCCGATGCGGTCGCCGCGTGGCAGGCGGCTCATGGGCTGCCCCGCACCGGCGTCGTCGACGCCCGCACCCGACCGGGGCTGCTCCCCGCCCCGCCGGCCGCGGCCGGTGCACGTCCCCAGGCGACCGCGGGTGAGTCACCGCCGAGCCCGCAGACCCGGCGGCTGCTGGTCCACCGGTTCGGGTCGAAGATCCTCCGCCCCGGGAACCGCAACAAGGCCGTGCGCGCCGTGCAGAAGCTGCTGGTGATGCCGGTGGCGCACCGCACCGGGTTCTTCGGACCCCTGACGCGCGCCGCGGTCACCGCGTACCAGACCCAGCGCGGACTGGTCGCGGACGCCGTCGTCCGCCCGGCGATGTGGGAGCTCCTGCGCGTGGCGCCCTGACCGCCGCGGCCGCTGACGACGTCGTCTCTCACGGACCCGGTCGGACCTCGGCGAACGCGGGCCCCCCGTCCGGCCGAGTACGCCACGGTGACCACGGCCACAGGGCCGTGGCGTTCGGCACTGACAAGACGACGCCGGCGGGAGCATCGTGGTGCGCGAACACCTCGAGGAAGCGACGCCGTGACGGTCACCTCCGCGCAGCCCCGGACCGGCCTGTCGACCCGGGAGGCCGCCGAACGCCTCGCCATCGACGGGCCCAACGAGCTGCCGACCGCGAAGCCCCGCAACCTCGCCCGCCAGGCCTGGGACGTCGTACGGGAGCCGATGCTGCTCCTGCTGCTGGGTGCCGGCACGGTGAACTTCCTGCTCGCCGAGCCACTGGACGGCGCGATCCTGATGTCGTTCGTCGTGGTGGTGATCGGCATCTCGCTGTACCAGGAGCACAAGACCGAGAACGCCCTGGCCGCCTTGCGGGACCTGTCGTCGCCGCGCGCGCTCGTCGTCCGTGACGGCGTGCAGCTGCGCATCCCGGGGCGGGATGTCGTCCGGGGGGACACCATCCTGCTCGCCGAGGGCGACCGCGTCCCCGCGGACGGCGTGCTGGTCGAGAGCGTGAACGTCAGCGTGGACGAGTCCGCCCTGACCGGGGAGTCAGTGCCGGTCCGCAAGGTGGCGTCGCACGACGATGCCGCCACCTACCGGATGGGCCGCCCCGGCGGGGATGCCACCACGTGGGTGTTCTCCGGGACGCTGGTCGTGAAGGGACATGGGGTCTCGGTCGCGCTCGGCACCGGCAGCGACACCGAGCTCGGCCGGATCGGGACCCAGTTGCGCGAGATCGAGACCGGCCGCACGCCGCTGCAGCGCGAGGTCAACCGGCTCGTGGCCGTCATCGCCGTCATCGGGGTGCTCGCCGCCGTCGTGGTGGTCGTCGTGTACGGCCTGACCCGAGGCGTCTGGCTGGAAGGACTCCTCGCGGGGATCGCGACCGCGATGGCCATGCTGCCGGAGGAGTTCCCGGTGGTCCTGACCGTCTTCATGGCGCTGGGCGCATGGGGGATGTCGCGACGGCGGGTGCTGACCCGGCGGGCCGCCGTCATCGAGACACTGGGGTCGGCGACGGTCCTGTGCGTGGACAAGACGGGCACGCTCACCCTCAACCAGATGACCGTCCACGCGTTCGTCGTCGACGGGCGCACCATCCTCGTCGGCGACGGACCGCTGCCCGAGGACGCGCGAGCCGTCGCCGAGTCCGCCGCGCTGGCCTGCCCGCCGGAGCCGTTCGACCCGATGGACCTGGCGTTCACCTCCGTCCGCGACCACCACCTCCCCGACTCGGCGCGCCCGCCGGCGGGTTCCGAGCTGGTCCGGGAGTACCCGCTGACGGAGCAGCTGCTGGCCGTCACGCAGGTGTGGCGCGTGCCGGGACGCCACGACCTCCAGGTCGCGGTCAAGGGCGCACCCGAGGCCGTGACCGGACTGTGCGACCTCGACCCCGACCGTGTCGGTTCGGTCACCGCCGAGGTCGAGCGGGCGGCGGAATCCGGCCAGCGGATCCTCGCCGTGGGCCGGGGACGCCACTCCCCGGACCGGCCGCTGCCGGACGACCCGCGCGGGTTCGACCTGGAGTACCTCGGCCTGGCCGCCCTGTACGACCCGGTCCGGCCGGGCGTCGCCGACGCGGTCGCCGAGTGCGCGCACGCGGGCGTGCGCACGATCATGATCACCGGGGACTACCCCGCCACTGCCCTCGCGATCGCGGACGAGATCGGGTTGGACACCGGCTCGGGGTGCATCACCGGGCCCGAGCTGGAGCGACTGTCGGACGACGAGTTGACGGACCGGGTCCGCCGGGTCAACGTCTTCGCCCGGATGGTGCCCGAGCAGAAGCTGCGCCTGGTGCGGGCACTGCAGTCCCACGGGGACGTCGTCGGCATGACCGGGGACGGCGTCAACGACGCCCCCGCGCTGCGGGCCGCCGACATCGGGATCGCGATGGGGGCCCGCGGGACCGACGTCGCCCGGGAGTCGGCCGACCTGGTCATCACCGACGACGACTTCGGGTCGATCGTGGGAGGGGTCCGTCAGGGTCGCGGCATCTTCGACAACCTGCGCAAGGCGATGGCGTACATCATCGCGGTGCACGTGCCGATCGTCGGGATGGCGTTGGTCCCGGTCTTCGTCGCGGAATGGCCGCTGGTCCTGCTGCCGGTGCAGATCGCGTTCCTGGAGCTCATCATCGACCCGGCCTGCTCCGTGGTCTTCCAGGCCGAGCAGGTCGACCCCCGCATCATGGACATCCCCCCGAGGGGCCTGGGCGAGCACATGCTCCGCGCCCGTGTCCTGGTGCTGTCGATCCTCCAGGGCCTGTCCGTGCTGGCGATGGTCCTGGCCGTGTACGTGGTGGCGGTCCTCGCCGACCGGCCCGACGAGGAAGTGCGGTCGATCACCTTCGTCACGCTGGTCATCGGCAACCTGGCCCTGATCCTGGTCAACCGCTCGTGGCGGCTCCCGGTATGGCGGACGTTCGCCGAGCGCCGCAACCCGACGTTGAAGTGGATCCTGGCCGGCGCCGGGATCCTCCTGGTCCTGCTCATGAGCGTGCCCGCACTGCAGAACGCCTTCGGGTTCGGCCCGGTCACGCCGGCCGACTGGCTGCTGGCGGCCTCGGCCGGGGTTCTCGGGGTGCTGTGGTTCGAGGCGTACAAGAGCCTCCGTCTCATCCGACAGACTTCGCGGGGTCGGGCGACAGGCGGCCCGGCCTGCGAGCAGGATTCACCTCGGGCGTCGTGACGCGGCCGCCGAGACCGCGCCGAACGCCGGACCGAGGAGAGCCGCCATGGCAGCGCAGGACCGTTCCCACGCGATGGACCACGTCATCGTCGTCCTCTTCGAGAACCGATCCCTGGACAACCTGCTGGGCCACCTGTACGGCCCCGACGACGGCAGGTCGTTCGAGGGCGTTCTCGGCGCCGAGCTGAGCAACCCGGTCCCCGACTGGGCCGAGCACCAGCCGCCCGACGGCAGCGGTCGGGTCGCCGTCCACGTCGGCGACTTCATGGACGCGCCCAACCCGGACTCCGGCGAGGAGTACTTCCACACCAACACCCAGCTGTTCGGCGTCCTCGACGACCAGAACCGGTTCGCCGGTGGCGACGACATCAAGCCTCCGTACAACGCCCCGGCCGACGGCGCCGTCCCCACGATGGACGGCTTCGTGGCCGACTACATCTCGTTCTTCACCTGGGAGATGGGCCGGCAGCCGACGTATGAGGAGTACGCGCAGATCATGCAGTGCTACACCCCCGAGCAGGTGCCGGTGCTGAACGGCCTGGCCCGCGCATTCGGGGTGTTCGACCACTGGTTCTGCGAGGTCCCGTCCCAGACGTTCATGAACCGGTCGTTCTGGACGGCCGCCACCTGCACCCCGCTGCCCACGGGCGGGACGACCAACTCGCCCGTCGGCCACTGGGTGCACGACAACACCGCAGAGACCCTCTTCAACCGGCTGGAGGCCCACGGCCGGACGTGGAAGGTGTACGTCGAGGGCGATACCGGCGCCTCCCTGACCGGCCTGATCCACTGGCCCCGGCTGCACGAGCGCTTCGCCACGCACTTCGTGCCCTTCAGCGAGTTCGAGAAGGACGCCGCGGCCGGCGACCTCCCGGACTTCGCGATGATCGAGCCGAACCTGTTGGTGGGCCACGGTGACTACCACCCGGCCGCCGGCGCCGCGCTGGCCAAGGGCCTCCACCTCGACGTCGACGTCCCGTCGTCGATCCTGTCCGGCGAGGACTTCCTGCAACGGGTCTACGACGCCTACCGCGGCATGCGCTCCCCCGAGGGGGCGAACGTGTGGAACACGACCCTGCTGATCGGCTGGGACGAGCCGGGCGGCACGTACGACCACGTCCCGCCCGGTCCCGTCCCGGCGCCCGACCCGGCGGCCCCCGCCGGCCAGTTCGGGTTCCGGTTCGACCGGTCCGGGTATCGGGTGCCGGCCATCGTCGTGTCGCCGTGGGTGGAGCCCGGCTCGGTCTACAACGCCGAGCACCGACACACCTCGCTGATCGCGACCCTGCGGCGGCTGTGGGACATCGGCGACGCCTTCACCGAGCGCGACAAGGTCGCGGCGCCGATCGACTACGTCTTCAGCCGAGAGACGCCCACGGGCCCGGAGCAGTGGGACGTCCCCCGGGCGAACCCGGTGCCGCAGTGGCAGATCGACTGGGAGGCCAGCGACCGGACCCTCAGCACCCTCGGCAAGGTCGCCATCCCCGGCCTGATCAAGACGGCCCGGCAGAAGGGGTGGCCGGTCCCGCCCCAGCTGGAGGACCCGAACTTCCACCTGACCACGAACCTGGCGTTCCACGCGCAGCAGCTGCTCTTCAAGCACATCTGGCCGCTGCTGGGCCCACAGGGCCAGGATCTCGACCAGCTCAAGGCTCTCGTCGCGCAGGACCTGGCGGAGGCCACGACGCCGGAGGCATCGGCCGGGTGAACGACCCGGGGCGTCGCGGATTCCGGCTCACCGGAGTCCGTCGACCGCGGTCATCCTGAGTCGGCAGAGGTCCAGAACGGCCACTCCTCGAGCACCCGGAAGCCCACCCGCCGGTACACGCCGAGGCCGGGTGGGGACGACTGCAGCCACACCCACCTGGCCCCCTCGGCCAGCGCCGCCCGGGTCGCCGCGGCGGTGATCGCAGCTCCGTACCCATGCCCGCGACGCTGGGGCGGGGTGGCGACGTTGAACACCCCGACGCTTCCGTCCGCCGTCGGGATGGTCAGCGCCGTGGTCACCGCCACCTCGTCGACGAACCCCAGCCAGCACTTCTGGTCCGGGATGACGTCGGTGGCGCGCATCATCTGCTCGTACAACGGCACCAGGCACTCGAAGCCCGACGCCGCCACCTCCACGTGCGTGCCGCGCTCACCCGCCGTCGCCTGACGGACCGTGAGGTCGCCGACCTCGGCGTCGCCCCTCAGCACGGCGGGGTCCTCGACGGCCATCAGGGGGACGGACTGCTGCGCCTCGAGGGCGTGCTCCGCGACCGCGACCCGCGCAGCCTCGGCACACCCCGGCCGTACCTGCACGCAGTACGGCACTCCGCGAGCGGCCACCTCGCCGACCAGGTCGGCGACCTGGGTCGGCGACGCCTCGGCGCCGTGGACCCAGACGCCGTTCATGGTGGGGAAGGGGACGCCGCTGACGACGGCGAGGACGCCGGGCTCCTCGCGCACCCACCCCCCGGGCACTCGGATGCCCAGACGCCGGAAGAGATCCACGACGGCCGCCGCGGTCGCCTCACCGTTCATAGTCGACTCCGTCTCATCCGGTCCGCGAGTGCGTCGGCCACGCCCGGCGACGCCGGCCCGTCAGTGGCTGCCGCAGCCATGCGAGCATGGCTCTGTCGGACTGCATACTGTTCCGACCCCCGGCCCCGTAGGACGTCCGAGAAAGGGTGGTCGAGGGCGCTGATTGAGCGCGTTTCTCGGACCTTGTGAGCCCTGTCCTGCAATCCGGTGTCGTGCTGGATCTAGAAATGCCTAGGTTCGCCTGAGGTCGTCACGCGGAGTTACTTGGGGACTTTCGGACGCCTGAGAGCAGTGGTTTGAGTTCGCGGGCCGGCCTACCGTCCCGCGCCATGACCGACGGGCATCGCCACGACAGAACGCCGCTGCTCCTGGTGCGCGAGGGGGTGGGCGAACTGTTGCTGTTCGGGAACCCTGAGGAGCCTCAGTCGCTGGACGCTGCCTGGTTCAAGCCGGACGTGCCAGGTGGCCAGTGGGTCCGGGTACCTGACGGGATGGTTGAGGAGGTGGCCCGTTCGACGACGTGGAAGCAGGCGCTGCTTCGCATCGAGAAGGCCCGCCGCTGGTTCAGGTGACGGGGTCGATCGCGATCTCCAGTTCTTGATGTGGGCCCTCGGGATCGGTCATGCCGAAGATGACGATCCGGGTTGGGTGTCCGTCCCAGCCCTGCGTGATCATGCCTTCGCGGGCTTCGCGGATCTCGGCCTCGAACTCCTCGTGGACTGGTCGATCGACTCGTAGCGGGCTCTTCACGACGAGCGCCCTTCCTTGGTCGCCACGTTCCATGTCGGCGAGGACCTGTGTGTGAGGGTCGGTGCGCAGGGCGATGCTGTGTCCTGGCTTTCCGATGTAGAGGTCGATCGCCACGGCGTCGTACCCCCAGGGCAAGACCACGGGGATGACCGGCCGCTCGGTGACCTGCTCCGTGTAGTGGCGCAGTTCGGTTCGTGGCACCGAGATTCTCAGGGCGTGTTCCCACCCGGGCGCGATCTCGACGGAGCCTGGCGCGGCCGCGCGCGCTCAAGAGCGGCGCTTCGCTGCCGTGGCACCCGCACGACGCCCGGCAACTTGCCACCGCCTTCCGTGACGGCCAGGCCATGGCGTCCTGAACCCGGCGCCGCGGCAGATGTCGCGACATCGCCTCACCGGCGGGCGGCCGGCGCCGTAATGCGCGCCGAACCTGCCCAACGCTTATGCGGCCGACATCCGCGAAGGTCAAGAACTTCGCAAAACGGACATATACATCACAGATCCGCGAGTTTGAGCGTTCAGTGGAGGTCCGGGCGGACCGATAGGTAGCGTAAAGCGCACTGTAAAGTCGAGTGTAAGGTGGCGCGTGATGAAGATGGACAAGCCCTCACTCGTGTTCGTCATCGCGGCCGCCCGTTTCGCGCAGGCGCCGCTCGACCTTCTCCATGACGCCGATCGCACGTCGCAGTTCCGCTCCGCGATCCAGCGCCCCCTGGCCGCTGCTGGGCTCTCGCAGGTTGACGTGAGCAAGGGACGTCAGTTCAACATCGCAGCGAACGCCAACGGCGAACTCCAGGTCAACGCCTTCGAGGCCTCTGTCCTGACGGCCGCCGACCCGTCAAAGCAGGTTGCGGTAACAGTCGACCCCGGCGGGATCTCGGTGCGAGCCACCGCCGACGCCTACGTCACGCACGAGTGGTTGTTCGGACTACTCGACATCGCCCTAGGGTCGCTCGCAGCCTCGGCACCGGAAGTGCGCTACGCGAGGCTGGGCCTTCGATACCTGGATCTGGTGTTGCCCGCCGAGCAACACGATGTCAGCGACTATCTGTCTGGTCCGTTCGCCGTAGACATGTCCACCGCTCATGTGCCATCCCAGATGAACCTGGAGGAGTACGTCCAGGTGGCGGTGCTGAGCCAGCCCAAGAGCAGAGCAAGGCTGGTCGCAAAGTGCTTCCGGGGAAGCGGCAAGGTCCAGATCCCGGCAGACATGGCCGATGCAGTGGTCGTTCCAGCACTCCCCGACGCCCCGAGCGGCTTCGCTCTACTCGACATCGACCACTTCATCGAGGCAGCAAGTCCTGCCGAAACCATGGGCGTTGACGATCTGCGCGCCGAACTAACCTCGCTACACCAGGGTGTCAGGGACGTGTTCGTTAGCCTGCTGTCCGATCACGCCAAGACGGAATGGGGGGTGACGGAGTGACGACAATCGTTGGCCACGACGTCGTAGATAACGTCGAGCGTGCCATCAACTACGAGTCCACCGGAGAGCGCGAGCACCTCATCGCGACACCGGTAAGCACTCAGTGCAGCAACTTCGCCATCGTCTACGTCAACAACGAAGCCATCCCGATTGGGGAGCCGGTGTTCGCCACCGGCATCATGGCGCACAGCCTCGACGACCTTCTGCCGCATCATGCTGAACTGCGCATGACGCGCACGATCGACCTCTTCGCCAAGGCGATGACCGGGAACCTCCTCGGCGGCCTGAGCGAGTCCATCCTGAACGCGACCGTCCTGATCGACACGAGCCAGAAGGATGCAGCCCTTCTCGCCGACTCGGTGATCTCAGGGTTTCACCTGACCAAGACACAGTTGGCGTCCATCGCTGGCGTTTCCCGCCAATCGGTCCACGGCTGGCTGCGCGGTGCCCAGGACATGAGCCCGGCAACATACCGCCGGCTGACTCATCTGGACCATCTGCTCACGGCGCTGGCAAACGCAGGGGTGCGGCGCCCAGGGGCGGCTCTCGCTGTTCCCATCTTCGAGGGCCGCCGTTCGGCGGCCGATCTGATTCGCGACGATGAGTGGGATGAGGTCCGAGACACAGCCCTTCTCGTTGGGCAGGCCACCACGCGACCCCGACCGGCATCGGTAGACATCGACACCGAGCGTGTCATGCGCGAGGTCGACCGAGCAGGACGCTTCCTGTCGAGGGATGAGTGACAGCCTCACCTGCCCGTCGAACACAGGGATCGCTCGTAGCCGCCGGCGACCCTGTGCTCGAAGAGATCAAGAAGCGATACCAGTACACCTGGCGCGAAGACGCCCGCTGGATCATCACGACACATGAGTGCTGCTTCGAGTCTGACCAGGTCACCTCGCTTGAGGTGATGCAAGCGACCTACACGGATCACGAACCGGACTCGTGGGCCCAGACAGGTCAGAGCGCCCGTCAGATCGCCCTCCCGTTCGGAGAGGGATGGCTCCTGGTTGAGTCTGACCGTCGCGTCGTGCTGCGGAAGACCAAGAAGCAACGAGGCAAGGTGGGCCTGGAGAACTTCCTAGTCGACGACACACGGTTCGACATCTTCAGGAACTGGCTCGGACACAGGTACTCCCGGCCAGCGCTACCGGACAAGGTGAGCGAGTCGCTGTCGAACCGCGGCATCAACCGCGGGATGGCTGACCTTCTGCGTGAGCGCCGAGAGACGTACCGAGTGCTGATCACGGGCCACGAGGGGGCAGACGAGTCAGGCGACGCCGTTATCGGGATCAGCCTCGTGATTCTGCTGGACGGAAGCGAACTCGTCGGGCCCCCGTACGACGCGGAACGAGAAGCATGGCTCGACAAAGTTCGCTCGCTCAACTGGGCTACCGACGCTCCCGGCGACCAAGGAGTGGCACTCGATGAGGTGCGCTTCGACTCCGCGCGTGAGATGTCCGTGGCCGAGTTCGCCCAGTACGGGGTGGTCGACTTCGAGTTCATCTCGAACTCGTACTCGCTGGAGCGCCAGGACCATGCCCACGGCCACCGAGAACCGTGGTGGAAACTCTCCGGATGGTTCACGTCCGTGCGCAATCGCCTTCCGTTCCCAAGGCGTTAGCCGGCGCCCTGGCTGGCCACCGCCCCTGACAAATCTCAGCACCACGGACCCGTAGGCTTTGCCCCGTACGAACACGGTCCGTTACCTGTTTCTCGGACGCATGGTCGTACGTGCCGGCCCCGTAGCTCAGGGGATAGAGCAGCGGTTTCCTAAACCGCGTGTCGGAGGTTCGAATCCTCTCGGGGCCACGCGATGTCGATCTTCCGCGGAAGATCGCTACGGCGCCGTCGGCTCGGTGGCCGGCGCGCTCGCCGCCGCCTTCGTCGCCGGGGCTTTCCTCGTCGTCGCAGCCCGCGTCGCCGCCGTCTTCTTCGTCGCCGTCTTCCTCGTCGCCGTCTTCCTCGCCGGTGTCTTCTTCGCCTTCGCCGCGGGCTCCGCCAGCCCGGCGTTGCTCAGCGAGTCCACCGCGGTGACGACCTGCTTGCCGCCGGGCTCCTCGTACGCGGTCATCCGCCCATCACGGATGGCGGCCATGAAGGCGGCGTAGTCCTCGTCCACCTGCTGCACGTACGCGGAGCCGAACGCCTCCATCGCCTTGTCGAACGCGCGCCCCTTCCCGAGGTACGCCGCGAGCGCGACCGCGTCGCCGGCCCGGGCATGCGCGCGCGCCAGGGTCCGGCCGGTGACGACCGCGAACCGCTGGATGCGCAGCTCGTCGAAGCGGGAGGGATCGGGGGACCACTTCATGTCGCGCAGCTGGCGCACGTAGAAGCTGCGCCCCCGCGGGCCGTCGATCCAGCCGAGGAAGGAGTCGCTCGCGGCCTGCATGAGGCGCTGCCCGACGACGACCCGTCGCCCATGCCGGGTGTACGCCGAAGGCCTGGTGAAGGCCTCCAGCACGGACGACTGCGCCTGCTTGACCTGCAGCACCATCAGGTCGTCGTCGTCGCGCCCCTGCAGCAGGAACACGAACGCGAGCAGCCCGACACTGCCGACCCCGACCACCTTGTGCCCGAAGTCGATGATCTCGTAGCGCTTCAGGAGCTCCTGGCGGTCCTCCTGCAGGGTCGCCCGGTACTCGCGGAACAGCTGGCGGAACAGGGCCGCCACGTCATCGTCGAGGTCGAGCCTGGCCAGCACGGGGGCTGCGAGCGGAAGCGGCGCTGTCCGTCCACGACCTCGGTGAGCTTGGACACCGCGGACCAGGAGTCCCGCGAGCGCGCCTTCTCCGCCGCCGTGTCGATGATCCGGCGCGCTCGCCTCGCGAGCTCCTTCGACGTCGGGACCACCTCTGAGCCGGTGATCGTCGCGTAGACCCCGGCGAGGTCCAGCCGCTCGTACCACAGGTCGATCTCCGGCATCTGCGCGAACTCGGCCATCGACGTCCGGTACGAGGCCGAGGCGGCGGTCGCCGCCTCCTGGCCGACGCGGTCGGACAGCCCGGAGTCGCGGGCGGCCAGCAGGAACGACGTCACCAGCCGCTTGACGTCCCACTCGAACGGACCGGGGTGGGTCTCGTCGAAGTCGTTCACGTCGAAGACCAGGGTGCGGTCGGGGGCCCCGAAGACGCCGAAGTTCGACAGGTGGGCGTCCCCGCACAGCTGCACGTCCAGCGCGGTCCGAGGCTGCGAGGCCAGGTCCGAGGCCATCACCAGCGCGGACCCGCGGTAGAACGCGAACGGGCTGACCGCCATCCGGGCGTGCCGCAGCGGCACCAGATCCTGCACCCGGGACTCCTCCTGGCCCATGAGCAGGGCGACCGGGTCCGGGCGGTCCGCCGCCGGCAGCCACGCGCCGAGCTCACTGCGCGGGACCTCCGCTCGAGCCACGCGCCCCCGCCGCCGGCGGTCCTCCAGCGTGGGATGGACGACGGGCCGGACGTTGGAGGCCTTGGCCAGCCGCTGATGCAACTCCTCCTCGGCCTCGATCAGGTCGCGGTCGAACAGGTCCGTCACGCTGCCGGGCTTCGCCCCGGGACCGCCCGCTACGGGCGTCCCGCCACTGGTTGCCATGCCCGGAGCGTAGGACCCGCGCAGCCGCGCGGGGCGCGGTTGCCGGAGACTCCGCGGCCTGCTGTTCTGTCCCCACGGACGACCCGGTCCGGAGCCTGACCTCCGGCGAACGAGGAGACGACGTGGCCGACCCCACCCCGCTGGTGCTGTACGGAGCGGCCTGGTGCCCGGACTGCCGGCGCAGCAAGGCGTTCCTGTCCGAGCAGCGCATCCCGTACCGGTACGTCGACCTCGAGGCCCACCCCGAGGAGGACGCGACCGTCGAGCGCTACAACGACGGCAAGCGGATCATCCCCACCATCGTCTTCCCCGACGGCAGTCACCTGGCCGAGCCGACCAACGAGGAACTCGCGGACAAGCTGGGGCTCAGCCGCGAGGCGGCGGCCAGCACGTACGACCTCGTCATCGCCGGCGGCGGGCCCGCCGGGCTCACCACCGCGATCTACGCGGCCCGGGAGAACCTGCGCACCCTGGTGCTGGACCGCTCCGCGCTGGGCGGGCAGGCGGGCGCCACCGACCGCCTGGACAACTACCCCGGCTTCCCCGACGGCATCGGCGGGGCCGAGCTCGCGGACCGGTTCGTCCGGCAGGCGCAGCGGTACGGCGTCGAGCTGCTCGCGGCGACGGGCGTCGACGCCCTGGAACCGCGTGACGGCTGCGTGTCGCTCCGCACCTCCACCGGGCAGCGCCTGTGCGCGGGCGCCGCTCTCGTCGCCACCGGGTCCACGTACCGGCGCACGGGCGCGGACGGCGAGGACGACCTCATCGGCGCAGGCATCCACTTCTGCGCGACCTGCGACGGGCCCTTCTACCGTGACGCGGACGAGCTGGTCGTCGTCGGGGGCGGCAACTCCGGCTTCGAGGAGGGGCTGTTCCTGACGCAGTTCGCCCGGCACGTGACGATCGTGGAGCAGCTGCCGGAGCCGCGGGCCTCCCGGCTGCTGCAGGAGAAGGTCGCGGACCACCCGCGGATGACGGTGCTCAGCGGGACCAGCGTCGCCCGGTTCGAGGCCGACGAGGCCGGCCGGCTGGACACCGTGGTCCTGCAGTCGCCCGACGGCGAGGAGACCCCGCACCCGGCCCGGGCGGCGTTCGTCTTCGTCGGCCTGGACCCCAACACCGGCTGGCTGCAGGGGCTCGTCGACCTCGACGCGCACGGCTTCGTCGTCACCGACCGGACCCTGCAGACCTCGGTCCGCGGCATCTTCGCCGCGGGCGACGTCCGCGCCGGGTCCACCAAGCAGCTGGCCGCCGCGGTCGGGGAGGGCGCCGCCGTGGCCCTCCAGATCCGCCACCACCTCGACGACCTGACCGGCTAGCCGGGAGCCCGCCCGAGCGGCGTGACGTACGCCTCTGACGACCACACCGGCGACGTCTAGCGTGAAAGACGACGGTCATGGATCGAGGTGGTCGTCATGTCACGCGGTCGGACCGGGTGGCGCCTGCTCACCCTCGCCCTCCTCGCAGCACTCGCACTTCCCGTCGGACCCCCCGCAGCCGCCCAGACGGTGGCGGGCTCGTCCATCAACGTCACGATCCCCGACGTCATCCACGCCCCGGTCTCCTGCAGCCGGTATCCCATCAGCGTCACGATGCACAACGGCGGTCCGTTCGGCCGCCTCGATGACGTCACCATGACCCTGCTGGACTCCCGGCTCACCGAGGTCGGCCGCGCCTTCACCTATGCCGCCACCGACGGCATCACCACGCTCACCGACGACCTGCAGGTGTGCGAGTTCCGCTACGAGTCCGCGGTGCCTCCGTTCACGCTCAAGGTCGACTACGACGCGTACCACTACAGCACGGCACCGGACGAGACCCTGCAGATCCCGTGGACGTTCGTCGTGTCGCCGACGCCGACGCCGACCCCAACGCCCAGCCCGAGTCCGAGCCCGGCGCCCACGGTGTCGCGGCAGCACGTCTACTTCCTCGGCCCGTACCTCACCCCGAGCCGATTCACCATCGGCACCCGGGTATCCGTGCAGTGCAAGCTGCGGTACGCGGGCAAGGGCGTCGCCGGGGAGCCGGTCAAGATCGTGTACGCCCCGAGCGGGGCCAGCAAGCAGGTCCGCACCCGGTGGACGCTGAGCTCCGGCTCGGTCAAGGTCACGTTCGTCCCGACCAAGTCCGGCCGGATCTACTGCCGCTACGCGGGTGACGCGCGGCACTATCCCGCGACGTCGTCGATCGTGCGCCTGTACCGGGTCTGACCGAGTAGTCCCGCCACGCGCACGTACTCCCGGACGGCGGGGCAGGAGGGGCCCCGCCGTTCGGATGCACCCCTCCACCGTTCGGATGATTCTGTCCCGCAACGGTTTCAGTCAGACCCCCGTCGGGGACGACGTGGATGCCAGGCCGCCGGGACCCCACCGGGGCCGCACCCTCAGGAGGCTTGCATGACCCGCATCCGCACCCGAGCCGCCGCCCTCGCCGTCGCCGCCGCGATCGCCGTCCCCGTGGCGCTGGCCGCACCCGCGCTGGCGGCTCCCGCGACCCCGCAGCAGACGTCGACAGCGGTCGCGGCCGCGGCCCAGCCGACCAGTGCCCAGCTGGCGTCCTGGGGCTTCACCAAGAAGCCCAACGTGACCGCCTGGGGCGGGACCGCGAAGATCAGCACCAACTCGGCGAAGCAGTACCAGGACGTCCTCCTGACCGGTACGGCGCCCTCCTTCGCCAAGCCGGGCCAGGTGCTCACTCTCAAGCGCTTCGTCCCCACCGACAACAAGGGCAGCGGCTACATGGTCAGCGTCGGCGCCCAGACCAAGGTGAACAAGGACGGCTCGTACACCCTGCACATGCAGCTCGGCCGGACCGGCTTGTACGGCTACACCGTCGGCTACAGCACCGGCGGCTCCTCGCCGGAGTGGGTCGGCGTCGAGTTCCAGCTCAGGACCACGTCGGTCTGACCGCACAGTCACGGGCCACCCCGGCCTCGCCAGGCCTTGTCGGCAGCATCGGCCGCGACCACGCCAAGCGGAGTGGTCGCGGCCGCTGCCCATCCCAGCGCCGACGGCCAGGAGCCACCCAGCAGGGTCGCCAGGAACGGGACCGCGAGGAACGCCACCAGGAGCACCAGGCTGGACGCCACGGCCACGAGGAGCAGCCTGTTGCGCAGGAGGGGGACGGCACCGGCCCAGTGACTCTCGCTGCGGCAGGCGAACGCGTTGCCCACCTGCCCCAGGACGACCGCCGCGAACGCCGTCCCGGAGGCCACCGCCAGCAGCGTGCCGCCGGGCGAGGCGCCCCATACCCACCCGCCGACCAGCAGCACCGCGGCGAAGGCCGCCATCTCCACCAGCGCCTCCGTCGGCCCGAGAACCCCGAACGCCCGTCGTAGGACCACCCGGTCGATCAGCCCACGCGGCGGCGGCGCACCCCTCATGACGCGACGACCCGGCGGCTCCGCGCCGAGGGCCAGCGCGGGGAACAGGTCGGTACCGATGTCCAGGCACAGGACCTGCAGGACCGTCAGCGCCAACGGGATCCGACCACCGCTCAGCGCCCACAGCGCGAACGGGGTGAGCTCGGCGACGTTGTCGGTGAGGTGATAGGTCAGGAACCGGCGCACGTTCGTGTACGTCGCCCGGCCCTGGGCGATCGCGGCCACGATGGTCGCGAAGTGGTCGTCCAGCAGCACCAGGTCCGCGGCCTCCCGTGCTACGTCGGTCCCCGACTCGCCCATGGCGACTCCGATGTCGGCGGCCTGTAGCGCGGGCCCGTCGTTCACCCCGTCACCGGTCATCGCGACGACATGCCCACGCGACTGCAGCGCGCGGGCGATGCGCAGCTTGTCCTCGGGTGCCACCCGGGCGATGACGACGTCGTCGCGGTCGATCAGCTCGGCCAGCGCCGCGTCATCCACGGGCAGGTCGGATCCCGTCACGACCAGCGGGTCGCCACCGACCAGCCCGGTCGCGCGGGCAACGGTCAGCGCGGTCGCCGGGTGGTCCCCCGTCACCATCGCCACCCGGATGCCGGCGTGCCGGCAGGCGGCCAGCGCGGGGGCGACGTCCTCGCGCGGCGGGTCCTCCAGGCCGACCAGGCCGAGCAGGGTGAGGCCCGACTCGGCCTCCTCCGCCGTCGCCGGCCGGGACCCCTCACCGTCCAGGGGTCGCCCGGCCACCGCCAGCACGCGCAGCCCCTCCGCCGACAGGGCGTGGACCGCCTCGTCCGCGCCGGGCACCGGGGCGCAGCGGGGCAGGACGGAGTCCGGCGCACCCTTCACATGGACGGCTCCTGCGTGCAGCGCCGACATCCGCCGGCGGCGCGGGTCGAACGGGAACCGATCCTGCGCGCGAACCGGGTGCGTGGACGCAGGAGCGCCCAGCCGCAGCGCCAGCACGTGCAGAGCCACCTCCATCGGGTCTCCCTGCGGCACGAACCGACCCTCGCGGCGCACCAGCCGACCGGTCGAGCAGGCCACCGCCGACGTGGCCACCGCGCAGGCGGCGCACACCGCGTCGGCGCCCCCCTCGACCCGCGCGAGGGGCGCGTACCGGTCGCCGAGGACCCGCACCGACCCGACCGGGGTCCACACTGCGACCACCGACATCACGTTGGTCGTCAGCGTGCCGGTCTTGTCGGTGCAGATGTACGTCGTGGAGCCGAGCGTCTCCACCGACTCCAGGTGTCGGACCAGCGCCCGCCGCTGGGAGAGCCGTTGCGCACCGAGGGCCAACGAGAGCGTGACCGTCGGGAGCAGACCCTCCGGGACCAGCGCGACGGTGACCCCGATGGCCAGCAGGAAGCCGTCGTGGGCCGGCGCCCCGAGCGCCAGCGCGACCACGAAGAACACCGCCCCGACGGAGACCGCCACCACGCTGATGACGCGGACGACCTGGTGCAGGCGACGGGCCAGCGGGGTCGGCGGCCGCGGGGACCGGCGCGTCAGCGCGGCGATCTCGGCCAGGCGGGTCCGGGCGCCGGTGGCGACCACCTGGCCCTCGGCCTCTCCGTCGACGACGAACGTGCCCGCGAACGCGCTCTCCCCGACCGACGGCCGGACCGGGCGGCTCTCGCCGGTGAGCATGGACTGGTCGATCTCCAGCGAGCTGGTCACGGTCAGCACCAGGTCGGCGCAGACCCGGTCCCCGGGGAACAGCAGCACGTCGTCGCCGACGACCAGCCCGGCGGCGTCGAGGTGCAGTCGGTGCCCGTCGCGGCGGACCACGACCCGGGTCGGCAGCAGGTCGCGCAGCCGCTGGGTGGAGCGGTCCGCGCGCCACTCCTCGGCGAACGAGAACAGTCCGTTGAGCAGGATCACCACCACGATCGCGACCGCGAGGGCGGGCATCCCCGCGATCAGCGCCAGCACCGCCGCCACCCACAGCATCACGGCGAACAGGTGCGTGACCTGCCGCAGCAGCTGCAGGGGCACCGGCGTCGGCCGGGAGGCCGGCAACTCGTTCGGTCCGTCCCGGGCCAGCCGAGCGGCGGCCTCGCGAGAGGTCAGGCCGGGACCCCCGGGCACCGGGGTGGCCATACCGCCAGCGTCCGCCGGCGCTCCCCGGTGCCGTCAGGGCCGGACGGCCCGCAGACCCTCCGTTGTGGTGCCGGTTGCGTGCGCTGTGGCTCACGAAAGCGGCACCACAGGGGGGTGGCGGGGAGCGGCTAGCGGCGGGCGCCCAGCAGGTGCTCCACGGCGAGCTGGTTGAGCCGGACGAAGCCGTAGCCCTCGGCCCCCACCGCGTCGGGGTCGAACTCCTCGAACGCCGACCGGTCGGCCAGCAGGTCCTCGTACGTCTCCCCCTCGGCCAGCGTCGACTGGGCCAGCTCGGCCACCCGCGCGGCCGCGAGCGCCTCCTGCACCTCGGGGTCGGCGCGGAACGCCTTCGCCCGCTCCTTCAGCAGCAGGTAGGTGCGCATGTTGGCCTCGGCGGACTGCCACACCCCGGACATGTCCTCGGTGCGCGCGGGCTTGTAGTCGAAGTGCCGCGGGCCGTCGTACGCGGGTGCGCCGCCGGGGCCGTTCTCCAGCAGGTCCACCAGGAAGAACGCGTTGAGCAGGTCGCCGTGCCCGAACACCAGGTCCTGGTCGAACTTGGCGCCGCGCTGGCCGTTGAGGTCGATGTGGAAGAGCTTGCCGTGCCACAGCGCCTGCGCGACGCCGTGGACGAAGTTCAGCCCGGCCATCTGCTCGTGCCCGACCTCCGGGTTGAGCCCGACCATGTCGGAGTGCTCCAGGCTGGAGATGAACGCCAGCCCGTGCCCGACGGTCGGCAGCAGGATGTCGCCGCGCGGCTCGTTGGGCTTGGGCTCCAGGGCGAACCGGATCCCGTAGCCCCGGTCGAGCGTGTACTGCGCGAGGGTGTCGATCGCCTCGCGGTAGCGGTCCAGCGCGGCCCGTACGTCCTTGGCGGCGTCGGACTCCGACCCCTCGCGGCCGCCCCAGAAGACGTACGTCGACGCACCCAGCTCAGCGGCGAGGTCGAGGTTGCGCATCACCTTGCGGATCGCATACCGGCGGACCGAGCGGTCGTTGGAGGTGAAGCCGCCGTCCTTGAACACCGGGTGGGTGAACAGGTTGGTGGTCACCATCGGCACGACCAGGCCGGTCTCGTCCAGCGCCTCGCGGAACCGCTTGATGTGCGCCTCGCGCACGCCGTTCTCCGCCCCGAACGGGATGAGGTCGTCGTCGTGGAACGTCACGCCGTACGCCCCGCGCTCGGCGAGCCGGTGCACGCTCTCCACCGGGTCCAGCGCGGGCCGGGTCGCGTCGCCGAACGGGTCGCGGGCCTGCCAGCCGACCGTCCACAGGCCGAAGGTGAACTTGTCGTCGCGCGTCGGCTGGACCGACATGGGGTGCCTCCCGGGGAACGGATCTTTGTTTAGCCATTGAACATACCCCCGACGTGTGGCAGGGTCAACGGTCGTGGAGCACCGACCTCCCCACCTGCGTCCGGTACCCGAGCCGGTCCGGCAGTCCGGGCTGCGCGACCACAACCTGGCCGTGGTGCTGCGGCGGGTCGCGGAGGCGCAGGAGCCGGTGTCCCGCGCGGACCTCGCCGTCGAGACCGGCCTGACCCGGGCCACCGTGTCCAGCCTCGTCGACACCCTGGTGGAGGGCGGGCTGCTGACCGAGCTCGAGCCGCGCAGCGGCCCGCAGGGCGGGCGTCCCGCGGCCGGACTGGTGCTGTCGGACCGCCGCGCGGCGGGCATCGGCATGGAGATCAACGTCGACTACGTCGCCGTGGCGGTGCGCGACCTGGCCGGCCGGGTGCGCTACCGGACCGTCGCCCGCGGGGACCAGCGCAGCCGCACCACGTCGCGGGCGGTGCAGGCCCTCACCGGGCACGCGGTCGACGCCCTCGACGCCGCGGCCGAGCAGGGCCTCACCGTCGCGGGCCTGTCGGTCGCCGTGCCCGGCGTGGTCGACGTCGCCGACGGCGTCCTCCGGCTGGCCCCCAACCTCGGCTGGCGCGACGTCGAGGTGCGCGACCTGCTGCGGCGGGACCCCCGGCTGGAGGCGCTGGAGATCAGCGTCGACAACGAGGCGAACCTGGCCGCCCTCGGCGAGCTCGACACCAACCCCGAGTGCCCCGGCAGCTTCATCCTGGTGTCCGGGGAGATCGGCGTCGGCGCCGGCATCGTGGTGAACCGCCAGCTCTTCCGTGGCACCCGCGGGTGGGGCGGGGAGATCGGCCACGTGGCGGTGGACCCGCTGGGCGCGCCCTGCCGGTGCGGGTCGCGCGGCTGCCTGGAGACGGTGGCCGGGCAGGAGGCGCTGCTGCGCGGTGCGGGCCTGACGGCGCGTGCCTCGTCCGCGCTCAGCGGCGACGACAGCGTGCGGCAGCTCGTGGACGCCGCCCGCACCGGCGACCGACGGACCCTGCTCACCCTGGAGGACGCCGGGCGGGCGCTGGGGATGGCCATGGCCGCCGCGGTGAACCTGCTCGACGTCGAGGCCGTGGTCCTCGGCGGGATCTTCGCCCCCCTGGCGACCTGGATGCGGCCCGGGGTCGAGGCGGAGGTGAGCCGGCGGGTGCTGGTGGACGCCTGGTCGCCGGTGCGGGTGCTGGTCTCGCGGGCGGGCACGGACGCGGCCGTCCTCGGCGGCGCCCGGTCGGCCCTCGACCCGGTGCTGGCCGACCCGGCCGGCTGGCTGCGCCGGGTGGGCGCCACCGCGTGACCCCGCGCCGGCGCCTCGCCCCGTCGGGGAACCGGAGGCGCCCCACCCCGACCGCGCCTAGGGTCGGGCCATGACGCTCGCCGTCCTGGACCTGCGGCTGGCCGACGACGACCTGCGCGCGGCGGTGGCGGCCGCCGGGTGGGCCCGCGACGCCGGCATCACTACCGTGCCGCCGGACGACCCCGCGGCGGTCGACGCCGCGGTCGTGCTGCTCGTGACCGACGGGCCCCTGGACCCGCAGGTGACGGCCGACCTCGACACCGCCCGACGCGACCGGCCGCTGCTGCTGGTCGGGCCGACCCTCGCCGCCCAGCGCGGCGACCCGCTGGCGGAGGCGGCCGGAGTCCGGGCCGGCGGGACCACCCCGAAGCACGAGGTGCGGGTGCGACCGCAGGGGGCGCTGCGGGCGCGGGGAGCCGTCAGCGAGGAGTGGACGGACCGGGTGACGTCGGTGGAGTCGGTCGACGACGACGTCGACGTGCACGCGACCGCGAACCTGTCCTTCGCCGACCACCCCGTGCTGACCTACCGACCGTCGACCGGCATCGGCACCGCCACCCTCGGGGCCGCGCCGGACGCGTGGCGCGGGCGGGACCTGGTCCGGCTGCTGCACCGCTGGCTGCACGTCGTCGCCGACGTACGGAGACCGGAGCCGGTCGGGGTCGGCATGGTCGGGTACGGCGCGATCGGGGCGGAGCATGCGCGGGCCGTCGCGGAGGTCCCCGGGCTGACCCTCGCGGCCGTCGCCGACCGCGACCCGCAACGGCTGGAGGCCGCGCTCGCCCTCACCCCGGGCGTCCGTACGACCACCGACGCCGACGCGGTACTCGCCGACCCGGACGTGGGTCTCGTCATCGTGTCCACCCCTCCCAACAGCCACGCGGCGTGGGCCCACCGGGTGCTCGACACGGGCCGGCACGTGGTCCTGGAGAAGCCGATGGCGCTCACCGCCGAGGACTGCGACGCGGTGCTCGCCCACGCCGCCGAGGTCGACCGGGTCGCGCTGGTCTACCAGAACCGCCGGTTCGACCCCGACTTCCGAGTGCTGCAGCGGCTGGCCGCTGACGGCGACCTCGGCGAGGTGTTCCACCTCGAGGCGTTCGTCGGCGGGTACGGACACCCGTGCAACTACTGGCACAGCGACGCCGGCGTGTCCGGCGGCGCCCTGTTCGACTGGGGCTCGCACGTGGTGGACCAGGTCCTCGCGCTGCTGCCGCAGCCGGTGGAGCACGTGACCGGGGCCCACCACAAGCGGGTCTGGCACGACGTCACCAACGCCGACCACGCCCGGCTGACGATCCGGTTCGCCGACGGCACCGAGGCGGAGTTCGTCTACTCCGACCTCGCCGCCGCGCTGAAGCCCCGGTGGTACGTGCTCGGCACCCGCGGCGCCGTCGTCGGCGACTGGCGGCAGGAGCGGGTCGTCGCCCGGTCCCCGATCGGGACGCTGGCGGAGGACGTGCTCGCACCGGCGGACTCCCCGGCCCGGATGTCCCTGCACCACCCGGACGGGTCCGTCACCGAGCTGGCCGAGCCGCCCGCGCCGGAGCACGCGTTCCACCACGACCTCGCCGACCACCTGCTCGAAGGGATGCCCATGCGCGTCACACCCCAGCAGTCCCGCCGCGTCGTGGCCGTGCTGCAGGCCGCCGAGAAGTCCGCCCAGCAGGGCGGCCAGCCGGTACGGCCGTCATGAGCGTCCGGTGGGGGTTCATCGGCGCCGGCTGGATCGCCCGCGTCGCGCTCGCGCCGGCCCTGCACAGCGCCGACGGCGCGGTCCTGCAGGCCGTCGCCGCCCGCGACCCGCTGCGCGCGGCCGGCCTCGGTCCGGTGGGCGCCGTGTACGACGACTACGCCGCCCTCGTGGCCGACCCGTCGGTCGAGGCGGTCTACATCTCACTCAGCAACGAGGCGCACAAGCCGTGGGTCCTCGCGGCGCTGGCCGCCGGCAAGCACGTGCTGTGCGAGAAGCCGCTCGGCCTCGACGCCGAGGAGGTCGTCGCGATGGAGGCGGCGGCGCGTGACGCCGACCGGCTGCTGGTCGAGGCCACCTGGTCCCGGTGGCACCCGCGCACCCGTCGGGCCGCGGCCCTGCTGCGCGCCGGGGTCGTCGGCGAGGTGCACGCGATCGACAGCGGCTTCGTGTTCGAGGGCGTGGACGACTTCAACTACCGGCTCGAGCCGGAGCGCGGCGGCGGGGCGCTGTACGACCTCGGCCCGTACTCCGTGGGCGCCCCGCTGTGGGCGGTGCCCGACGAGGACCCCCAGGTCGTCCGCGCCGAGGCCACCCGCGGTCCCAGCGGCGTCGACCTCGCCATGGACGCGACCCTCGTCGTCGGCGGGGCCACCGCCCGGACCCGGTCGTCGTTCGTCGAGGCGGACCGGCAGTGGCTGCGGATCGAGGCCGACCGTGGCGGCCTGGAGTTCTCCGACCCGGTGTTCACCGACCGGTGGTCCCGCTCGACCCTGACGGTGACCAGCCCCGACGGTGAGCGGGTGGAGGAGTTCCCGCCGGTGGACCCGTACCAGGTGATGCTCGAGCACGTGAGCCGTCGCGTCCGCGGGGACCGGACCGCGTGGGTGCTGCCGCTGGAGGAGTCGCTCCGGGTCGCGCGTGCCCTGGACGCGGTCTTCGCCGCGGCCGGGATGCGCTGAGGCGCCTGCGATGTGCCGCCTGTTCGGGCTGACCGCCGGACCGGCTCGGGTGTCCGCGGCGTTCTGGCTGCTGGACGCGCCGGACAGCCTGGACGCCGAGAGCCGGCGCAACCCCGACGGCGCCGGGATCGGATGGTTCGACGGGGACGGGCGACCAGAGGTGGAGAAGCATCCGGACCCGGCGTACGACGACCCGGCCTTCACCCGCACCGCGCGCACGGCGACCTCGCGGACGTTCGTGGCGCACGTGCGGCTGGCCACCACCGGCGCCCACACCGTCGACAACACCCACCCGTTCCTCGCCGAGGGCCGGCTGATGGCCCACAACGGCGGCTTCGGCGACCTCGACGCGATCGACGCCGAGCTGGGCGACTACCGGCGGCTGGTCCACGGCGACACCGACTCCGAGCGGTTCCTCGCGCTGGTCACGAAGCGGACGGACGAGCACGACGGCGACGTCTCCGCCGGGATCACCGCGGCGGCCGGGTGGATCGCGGCGAACCTGCCGATGTACTCGCTGAACCTGGTGCTGATCGAGGACGGCGAGCTGTGGGCGCTGCGCTACCCCGACCAGCGCGCCCTCCACGTCCTGGCGCGGTCGCCCCGGCCCGGCGGGGCCGTCGACGGCTGGGAGGCCAGCGGGTCCCGCCTGCGGGTGCGCGCCACCGCCGTGACGCCCACGGTGGTCGTGGCCTCCGAGCGGCTCGACGACGACCCGGGGTGGCGGATGCTCGATCCGGGTGAACTGCTGCACGTGCGGCCCGACCTCACCGTCGACAGCCAGGTCGCGCTGCCGGACCCGCCGGCCCACCTGCACCTGCTCGACGAGAAGGACCCCAACATCGACACCTGATCCGCGCCGGCCGCGGTGGGGGCACGATGACCCCATGACGATGCAGCAGCACTCCCGGTACGTCGACCTGGTCGCGGTGCAGCCCCGGGTCCGGATGGAGGAGTACGCCTCGGAACGGGCGTACGCCGACCACCACCGGGCACTCGCGGACCGGGCGGCGGACCTGGTCGCGCAGGCCGGGCCGGACCCGGACGGCGCGACCCCGGCGGTGCTGGCGGTCTGGCCGGAGATGGTGGGAACGTTCCTGGTGCTGCAGGGCCGCGCGGACGCCGTCCGGGGCGCCACGACCACCGACCAGGCGCTGACCCGGGTGGCGCTGCGGATGCTGCCGCGGCTGCTGGCGACGATGGCGTCGCACCGCACGCTGTCGACGACGCGGGCCTTCCTGACCGCGGCCGCGCCGGAGGCCTGGGGCGCGCACCACCGCACGTTCGCGGCGATCGCCCGCGACCGCGGCTGGTGGGTGGTGGCGGGGAGCCTGCTGGTGCCGCGCAACGCGCTGGGCGAGGCGTCGGCGCAGTTCCGCGCGCTGGGCGGCCCGGAGGGCGCGAAGGTCTACAACACCGCGTTCACGTTCGACCCGTCCGGCCGGTGCGTGCTGTCGACCCGCAAGGTCAACCTGGTGCCGACGCAGGAGGACGTGCTGGACCTGTCCCCTGGGGACCCGGCGGACCTGGTGGTGCTGGACACCGAGGTGGGGCGGCTGGGCACGCTGATCTGCTACGACGGCTTCCGCGAGCCGCACACCTCCGGGGAGCCGGAGTGGGAGGCCTGCGTACCCCGGCTGGACCGCCTGGGGGCCACGGTCCTGGCGCAGCCGAGCGCGAACGCGTGGCTGTGGGACGCCCCGTGGGCGTTCAACGACGAGAGCATCGGCGAGCGGCAGCTGCGGAAGGAGCAGTGGTTCACCGAGGGGCTGTTCAGCTCGATGGCGGCGCTGACGTCGATCCGCTACGCGGTGAACCCGCAGCTGGTCGGCGACGTGCTGGACAACCACTTCGAGGCCCCGTCGCTGATCCTGGGCCGCTCCGCGTCCGGCGAGGCCGAGGTGCTGGCGCAGTCCGACGACCCGTACGGCGAGGACGTCCTGCACGCCCGCGTCCCGCTCGCCGCGGACTGACCGCGCGCCGCGGGCTGATCGCGCCCCGCGGGCTGATCGCGCGCCGCGCCAGCCTCGTACGCCCCTCCCGCCCCCGCCGGTGGAACCTTGCGCCAGCAATCTGGCGCCTGGGCCTGGCCAGACGTTCCACCAGTGGGGGTGGGACTCGGGCTATGCGGCGAGGAAGGTGGCCAGGACCGCGAGGTCGGGGTCGGCCAGCGGGTCCACCCCGACCGCGCTCACCAGCCGGGTCACGGTGCCGTCCGGCTCCGCCTCGACCCAGCCGGCCCGGTGCTCCAGCCCCAGGTGCGGCACCCCCGGCAGCAGCAGCACCCCGGACGCGGCGCCGAGCACCTCCGGGGTGGACGGCACGGTCTCCGACGGCGGGTGCAGGACCAGCAGCGCCGGCGGCTGGTGGTCGGCGAACTCCCCGGGCCGCGGCGCGCCCTGCCCGAGGACCGGTCCGGCGCAGGTGACCAGGCCCACGGTGTCGGGCTGCGGGTCCTCGGGGAGGTCCTCCACCGCGGTGAAGACGGCGGTGGTGGCGAGCATGCCCGGCCAGGCGGCCACCCGGACGGCGACCGCGAGCAGCTGGGTCCACTCCCGGGTCGACTCCGGCCACCGGCCGGAGAGCACGAAGCCGGCGAGCGACCGGTCCCTCCGGTGGTACGGCGCGACGTGGATGGGGCTCACGCGTCGCAGGGTGCGGCAGGAGGCTCCTGGCACACAAGCACCCTCGAGTGCCAGCCGGGTCGTGTCGGGGTCCAGGTCAGGGGCCGCGGGCGCTGACCTGCTGCCCGTCGCCCCCGCCGGAGCCGCCCCCGTCCTCGCCCGGAGCGGGCGTCGGGTCGGCCTCGTCGAGGTCGGCGAAGACGGCGTCCACCCGCGTGGGCAGGTCGAACAGGGCGGGCGCCGGCAGCGCGGCCCGCAGCATCGGCTCCGCGGCGGCGAACGTGTCGTTGACGGCCTGCTGCGGCCGGACGAACTCGGCCGGGTCGTCCGTGGCCGCGGACAGGTAGTCCTGCCACGCCATGTTGTGCGCCAGGTACGCGGTCCGGGCATCCCGGATCGCGGTGTGCCACGGCAGCACGAACACGGACGACACCGCGTCGCCCGCGGAGGTCACCGCCGAGTCCCCCTGCGCCGCCACGCCGGACAGGTCCTCCAGCAGCTGCTGCCGCTCGTCCTCGGCGAGCGGCTCGGTGCGCTGGGTCAGGGGGTCCAGCTCGGCCGCGACGGCCGCCTGGGTGTCGCCCATGGCCGCCTCGGACCGCTCCACCGCGGCCAGCAGCGCGCGCATCTCCAGGTTGCGGGCCGCCCAGTCGGCGACGACCAGGGCGAGCGCCCCGAACACCACCACGCCCACCACCGCGCCCACGACCCACGGCCAGCGCCGGGGGGGCCGCGGCGGCCCGACCGGCCCCGCGTCCATCACCTCGTACGACCAGGACACCGGGTCATCCTCCCCCAGGCCGGACTACGGTGGCACCCGTGGTGGAGGAGCGGACCCCGTGCGGGCTCGACCGCGGGGGCTACCAGGACCAGGTCGCCCGGCTGCTGGACCAGTACGCCGAGCTCGCCCCGGGCGAGCCGGTCCGGCTGGCCAAGGCCACGTCGAACCTGTTCCGCCCGCGGGCGCGCACGTCCAGTCCCGGGCTGGACGTGGCGGCGTTCGACGGCGTGCTGGAGGTCGACGAGTCGGCCCGCACGGCCGACGTGCTCGGGATGACCACGTACGAGCACCTGGTGGACGCCACGCTGCCGCACGGGCTTGCCCCCATGTGCGTGCCGCAGCTGCGCACGATCACCCTCGGGGGCGCGGTCACCGGCCTGGGCATCGAGAGCACGAGCTTCCGCAACGGGCTGCCGCACGAGTCCGTCCTGGAGATGGACGTGCTCACCGGGGACGGCCGGGTGCTCACCATCAGCCGGGCGGACGACGACCCCCACCGGGACCTGTTCTTCGGGTTCCCCAACTCGTACGGGACCCTCGGCTACGCGCTGCGGCTGCGGATCGAGCTGGAGCCGGTGGCCCCGTACGTGCACCTGCGGCACGTCCGGTTCGACACCGCGACCGAGCTGGCGGAGGCGGCCGCCCGGATCACCGCCGAGCGCAGCTGGCGCGGTCAGCGCGTGGACTTCCTCGACGGCACCGTGTTCTCACCCGAGGAGCAGTACCTCACCCTCGGCGAGAAGGTCGCGGCACCGACCGCCGCCAACCCGCTGGCGTCCAACTACACCGGCATGGGGGTCTACTACCGGTCGATCCAGCGGCGCCGGGAGGACCTGCTCACCATCCACGACTACCTGTGGCGCTGGGACACCGACTGGTTCTGGTGCTCGCGCGCCTTCGGGGTCCAGCGCCCGGAGGTCCGGCTGCTGTGGCCGAAGTCCCGGCTGCGCAGCGACGTCTACTGGAAGCTGGTCGCCCTGGACCGACGCTGGCGGCTGTCCGCACGCGCCGACCGGCTGCGCGGCCGCCCGGCGCGCGAGCCGGTGGTGCAGGACATCGAGGTGCCGGTGGACCGGCTGCCGGAGTTCCTGGACTTCTTCCACCGCGAGGTGGGCATCGAGCCGGTCTGGGTGTGCCCGCTGCGCCAGCGCGACCCCGCCGCGCGGTGGCCGCTGTACCAGCTGGACCCGTCGACCACGTACGTCAACGTGGGGTTCTGGTCCACGGTGCCGCTTCCGCCCGGGGTGGACCCGGAGGAGGGACGGGTCAACCGTCGGATCGAGCGCGTGGTGGCCGACCTGGGAGGCCGCAAGTCGCTGTACTCCACCGCGTTCTACGATCGCGACGAGTTCTGGGCCACCTACGGGGGCGGGGTCTACGACGGGTTGAAGAAGGCGTACGACCCGGACGGGCGGCTGCTGGGGCTGTACGAGAAGTGCGTGGAGCAACGATGACGGGGACGACCACGACGCCGGGAGGTCGCTGGTGAGACTGGCCGAGGCATTCACGATGGTGGTGGGCAACGACCGTGGCCTGGGGTTCCGGGCCTATGACGGCTCCAGCGCCGGTCCGGTCGACGCCGAGGTGTGGCTGGAGGTGCGCAACCCGCGCGCGGTGCAGTACTTCGCCGCCTCTCCCAACCAGCTGGGGCTGATGCGGGCCTATGTGACGGGCGACCTGGAGATCCATGGCGACGTCCACACCGCCCTGAGCCGGATGTGGCCGTTCAGCGCCACGCTCACGCTGCGGGAGAAGCTCGCGCTCGCCCGGGAGTTCGCGCCGTACGCGCTCGCCCGTCCCACCCCGCCGCCGCAGGAGGCGCGGATGTCGGGTCGCCGGCACTCCAAGCGCCGCGACGCCGACGCGATCGAGCACCACTACGACGTGAGCAACCGGTTCTACCGCTTCGTGCTGGGCCCGTCGATGGCGTACACCTGCGCGGTGTTCCCCACCGAGGACACGTCGCTGGAGCAGGCGCAGGAGGAGAAGTTCGACCTGGTCTGCCAGAAGCTCGGGCTGCAGCCGGGCATGCGGCTGCTGGATGTGGGCTGCGGCTGGGGCGGCATGGTCCTGCACGCGGTGAAGAACTACGGCGTCACCGCGCTGGGGGTGACGCTGTCCGGCCAGCAGGCCGCGTGGGGCCAGCGCGCCATCGCCGACGCGGGGCTGGAGGACCGGGCCCAGATCCGGCACTCCGACTACCGCGACGTGGCGGAGGGCGGCTTCGACGCGGTGTCGTCGATCGGCCTCACCGAGCACATCGGGCGGGCCAACTACCCGTCGTACTTCTCGTTCCTGCTGGCGAGGCTGCGGCCCGAGGGCCGCCTGCTCAACCACACCATCACCCGGCCGGACAACCAGCAGCCCACGCACTACGCGAAGTCGTTCGTGCAGCGGTACGTCTTCCCCGACGGCGAGCTGTCCGGGCCGGGTCACATCCAGTCGGTCATGAACGATGCCGGCTTCGAGATCCGCCACCAGGAGAACCTGCGGGAGCACTACGCGCTCACCCTCAAGCACTGGTGCGAGAACCTGGAGGAGCACTGGGACGAGGCGGTCGAGGAGGCGGGTCTCGGCATCTCGCGGGTGTGGCGGCTGTACATGGCGGCGTCGCGGCTGGGGTTCGACACCGACAACATCCAGCTGCACCAGACGCTGGGCGTGAAGCTCGGTCCGGGTGGACGCTCCGGCATGCCGCTGCGGGCGGGCTGGCAGTACCCCACCCCGCAGTCGGTGCGCCTGGGCCTGGCCGACCCCGTCGGGTCCGGCGTCGGCTCGACCGCCCCGCACTGAGCGGCCACGGTCCGGCCGAACGGGGGGATGCCCCCCGGGGTATGTATCCCGCACGACGGGACACGGATCGCGTGAACCCGTTGCGCGCCAAGAAATTCCCAGCGAATGACCAAGGTCCCGTGTGAACGGGGTCACACCGCAGTAGCGTGCGCGCCACGGGCGCAGGACCAGGTGCCCTGCGCGCGTCACGCCGCAGGACACCCGGCCTGCGCCGTGTGCGTCCGACGGAGGTGACCCGTGACCCTGGCCCCCGACCTGCCCGCTGCCGGTGCGCCGACCGACGACGAGCTCGCCGCCCTGCTGCGCGACCCCGAGATCCGCCAGTCGCTGGCCGTCATCGCCGCCAACGCGCCCACGCTGGCGGTGCTGGCGTCGATGGGCTCGGCGCTGCTGCAGCGCTCCCCGGAGATCGTCGACAACGTCAACGGCATCGTGCGCGACCTGCGGACCCAGGTGGAGGGCCCCGAGGGCGCCGGCGGGCGGCAGATCGCCCAGGCGATCTCCAGCCTGGCCGACCTGGCCCCGGTGGCCCCGGCGCTGGCGGCCCGCAAGGAGACGATCACCGGGTTCCTCGACTCCCCGATCCTGCAGCCGGAGATCGTCGAGATCGTCGGCCACCTCGGCGAGGCGGCCCTGGCCGCCGACCAGGCCACCCGCGGCCGCCAGGTCAGCCCCGGCGGGGTGTTCGCCCTGGTCAAGCGGATCAAGGACCCCGAGGTCCAGGAGACCCTGGCCTTCCTGCTGGAGTTCGCCACCGTCTTCGGCCGCCGCCAGCGGTCGTCGTCCGCCACGCCCCCGGCATCGGCCCGGTAGCAGCCCTCCCATGCACGAGCTCTCCGTCGCGCACGCCGTCGTCTCGACGGTCGTGGACGCCCTGCCGGCCGAGCCGGTCCGGGTGCGCGAGGTGCACGTGCGCATCGGTGCGCTGTCCGGGGTCGTCCCGCAGGCGCTGCAGTTCGCGTACGAGGTGGCGGCGCTGGACACCCCGCTGCAGGACGCGGTGCTGCGGATCGAGCAGGTGCCGGTGAGCGTGCACTGCCCGGCCTGCGACGAGGACCGCGAGCTGCCCGCGACGACGCTGTTCCGTTGCCCGTCGTGCGGCACGCCCACCGGCGACGTGCGGCACGGCGAGGAGCTGGAGGTGGCCAGGATCGTCTACGACGAGGCGCCCGTCCCGGCCGCGGGAGGTGCCCCGTGAGCACGCCCCGGGTCGTGGAGCTGAGGCGCGGCATCCTGGAGAAGAACGACCTGCTCGCCGCGCAGCTGCGGGCCTCCTTCGCCGCCGCCGGCGTCCGGGTCTCCAACTGGGTGTCCAGCCCAGGCACCGGCAAGACGGCGCTGCTGGAGACGCTGCTCGCCCGGGCCACCGAGCGGGGCGTCAGCGCCGCCGCCCTGGTCGGCGACTGCGCCACGGACAACGACGCGCGGCGGCTGGCCCGCTCCGGCGCCCCCGTGCGCCAGATCGTCACCGAGGGCATGTGCCACCTCGAGGCCGAGATGCTGGCGGAGCACCTCGACGCCTTCGACCTCGACGCGCTCGACCTGCTGGTCATCGAGAACGTCGGGAACCTGGTGTGCCCCAGCGGTTTCGACCTTGGCGAGGACACCCGACTGGCGCTCCTCAGCGTGACCGAGGGCGAGGACAAGCCGGTGAAGTACCCGCAGCTGTTCCACTCCTCCGACGCGCTGGTCATCACCAAGACCGACCTGGCCGATGCTGTCGGCTGGGACCGGGACGCCGCCTACGCCGCGCTCGCCGCGGTGAACCCGGACGCTCCGGTGATCGAGACGTCGGCCCGTACGGGCGCCGGTGTCGACGCCGTGCTCGACCTGCTCCTGCTCACCCCCTCGCCGGAGGCGACCGCCGCCGGCTCGATCCCATCCCGGGAGGCACCGTGACGTCCGTGCTGTGGTTCCAGGGCGGCGCCTGCAGCGGCAACACCATGTCGTTCGTGAACGCCGCCGAGCCGAGCGTGGTCGACCTCATCGTCGACTTCGGCCTGGAGATCGTCTACCACCCGACGCTGTCGATGGAGATCGGCAAGACGGCGCAGGACCTGTTCTGGCAGTACGCGAAGGGCGAGAAGGAGATCGACATCTTCGTGTACGAGGGCACGGTCATGGAGGGACCGGAGGGCTCCGGCCGCTACGACATTTTCGCCGGCCGGCCGATGAAGGACTGGGTCGACGACATCGCCCCCAAGGCGGGCATCGTCGTGGCCATCGGCGACTGCGCCACCTGGGGCGGCCTGCCCGCGGTGCCGCCGAACCCGACGACCAGCCGCGGCCTGCAGTTCGACCGGGGCGGCAAGAGGGGCGGCTACCTCGGCCCCGACTTCGTGTCCAAGCTCGGCCTGCCGGTCATCAACATCCCCGGCTGCCCGGCGCACCCGGACTGGATCAGCCAGATCATCGTCGCGCTCGCGGCCGGCCGGGCGAAGGACCTCGCACTGGACGAGCTGCAGCGCCCGAGCACGTTCTTCACCACCTTCACCCAGAGCGGCTGCACCCGGGTGCAGTTCTTCGCCTACAAGCAGGACCCGCCCAGCTTCGGCCAGGGCATGCGCACCGGCTGCCTGTTCTACGAGTTCGGCTGCCGCGGCCCGATGACGCACTCCCCCTGCAACCGGATCCTGTGGAACCGGCAGTCCTCCAAGACCCGGGCCGGCATGCCCTGCACCGGCTGCACCGAGCCCGGCTACCCGCACGGGGACCTCGAGCTCGGCACCGTGTTCAAGACCCAGAAGGTGGCCGGGGTCATCCCGAAGGACGAGCCGGCCGGCATGGACGCCGCCTCGTACATGGCGCTCGCCGGCGTCGCCCGGGCCGTCGCGCCGCAGTGGTCCAAGGAAGACATGTTCGTCGTCTGACGTCCCCGAGCGAACCCAGGAGAGCCCAGCATGACCACGATGGACCTCAACGTCTCCCCGCTCGGACAGGTCGAGGGCGACCTCGACGTCAGGGTGACGGTGACCGACGGCGTCGTCACGGACGCCTGGACCGAGGCCGCGATGTTCCGCGGCTTCGAGATCATCCTGCGCGGCAAGGACCCGCAGGCCGGCCTGATCATGACGCCGCGCATCTGCGGCATCTGCGGCGGCAGCCACCTCTACAAGGCCTGCTACGCGCTCGACACGGCCTGGGGCACGCACGTGCCCCCGAACGCCACCCGGGTGCGCAACATCGGCCAGATCACCGAGACGCTGCAGAGCATCCCGCGCTGGTTCTACGCGATCATGGGCCCGGACCTGACTGCGGCGCAGTACGCCAACGCGCCGTCGTACGAGGAGGCCGCGCGCCGGTTCGCCCCGTACGTCGGAGCGTCGTACCAGAAGGGCGTCACGCTGTCCGCGCTGCCGGTGGAGATCTACGCCATCTTCGGCGGGCAGTGGCCGCACTCCTCGTTCATGATCCCCGGCGGCGTGATGTGCGCCCCGACCCTGTCCGACGTCACCCGGTCGCTGGCGATCCTGGACCACTGGAAGAACGAGTGGCTCGAGGGCCAGTGGCTCGGCTGCTCCGTGGACCGCTGGATGGAGAACAAGACCTGGGCCGACGTCGAGGCCTGGATGGACGAGAACGAGTCGCAGCACAACAGCGACTGCGCGTTCTTCCTGCGCTGGGCCAAGGAGATCGGCCTGGACACCTACGGCCAGGGCTACGGCAACTTCCTGGCGACCGGCACGTTCCTCGACCCGGAGCTGTACCAGGACCCGACGATCGAGGGGCGCAACGCGGCGCTGAAGTCCCGTTCCGGCATCTACGCCGACGGCGAGTACTTCGACTTCGACCAGGCCCGGGTGACCGAGGACATCACCCACTCGTTCTACCGGGGCACCGGATCGCGGCATCCGTTCGACGGCGTGACGGACCCGATCGACCCGGAGGAGGGCCGCAAGCAGGGCAAGTACACCTGGGCCAAGTCGCCGCGGTACGAGGTGCCCGGCAAGGGGTTCGTGCCGCTCGAGGTGGGGCCGCTGGCGCGGCAGATGATGGCGGCGCGTCCGGACGCGGCCGCGCACCAGGACTTCGACCCGCTGATCAAGAACGTCATCGACCAGCTCGGCCCGAGCGTCATGACCCGGGTGCTGGCGCGGGTGCACGAGGCGCCGAAGTACTACAAGCAGTGCCGGCAGTGGCTGAACGAGCTGGACCTGCACGAGGACTTCTACGCCAAGCCGGCCGAGCCGTCGTCCGGCAAGGGGTTCGGGTCCACCGAGGCCGCCCGCGGCGCGCTGTCGGACTGGATCGTCATCGAGAACGGCAAGATCGCCAACTACCAGGTCATCACGCCGACCGCATGGAACATCGGGCCGCGTGACGGCAACGACGTGGTGGGCCCGATGGAGAAGTGCTTCATCGGCGCGCCGGTGGAGAACCCGGACTTCCCGGTCGAGCTGGCGCAGGTCGCCCACTCGTTCGACTCGTGCCTGGTCTGCACCGTGCACGCGTACGACGGGAAGACCGGGCGGGAGATCGCGAAGTTCCGGATGGGCGGCGGCTGATTGGCCGACGCCGACCCGACCGAGACCGCAGCGACCTTCGGTCCCCCCGCCACCGACACCCTCGTCGTCGGCTGCGGCAACCTGATCCGCGGCGACGACGCGGCGGGGCCCGTGCTCGTCCGGCTGCTCGCCGAGCGCGGCGTCCCCGCCGGGGTCCGGCTGGTGGACGGGGGGACCGCCGGCATGGACGTGGCCTTCGCCATGCGCGGCGCCCGGCGGGTGATCGTCGTCGACGCGTCGCGGATCGGCGTGGAGCCAGGCACCGTGCACCGGGTCCCCGGCGAGGAGCTGATGGACTTGCAGCCGCCGCAGGGCAACCTGCACCGGTTCCGCTGGGACCAGGCGCTGGGATTCGCCCAGTGGCTGCTGAAGGACGACTACCCCGACGACGTCACGGTCTGGCTGATCGAGGGCGCGTCGTTCGACGCCGGCGCCCCGCTGAGCCCCGCGGTCGACGCCGCGGTGACCGACGTGGCCGACCGGATCGCTGCGGACCTGGCGCATGAGCGGACCGGCTGAGCCGCAGCTACCGGACCCGGAGCTGCCGGATCCGGCCGGCCGGCCTCCCGGGCGCGAGCACCCGCACGGGTGGCCCGTCGTCCAGGAGGCCTGGGCCGCGGACGCCTCCGTCGTCCCGGAGTCCGGCCGGTGGGTCGTCTACCTCGACGTGGTGCTCGAGTCCGGTGCGGTGCGGCGGCGCGTGGGGGACTATCCCGACGAGCGGCGGGCCCAGACCGCGGCCAGGATCATCGAACGCAACGCGCGCCGGCACATCCCTGCGGCAGGCTTCCGGGAGGCGCCGGACGACCGCCGACCGGACCAGCCCACGGACGGGAGCCCATGACGACCACGCAGCCAGAGCCGGCCGTGCCCGGGCCGGCCCTGCCCGGACCCCGGCCGCAGCCGCTGGGCGTGCTGCCCTGGCCCGCCGGGATGCTCGTCCTGGCCACGGCACCCGCCGACGCGGTCGCGGCCCTGACGGCGGGCGGCGAGCCGGACCCCTGGCCGGACTCGCTGGCCTACGTGCGGGCCGCCCTCGACGGCGACGCGGAGCGGGCCGCCTCCCTCGTCCCCGGCGACGACGCGGTCGCGACGTACAACCGCGCCGTCCTGGTGGGCGGCGACGCGGTGTGGGACGGCCTCGCCGTCGGGACCGACGGCGAGCTGCGCGCACTGGTCGACACCGCTCGGTTCAGCCTCGGGCTGGTGGACGAGCCGCCGGGGGTGGCCGGGTGCGCCGGGGAGGTCGCCGCCGTGGTGCGGTCCGCCCGGGCCTCGGCCGCACTCGAGCGCGGCGACGTGGCCGCCGCGGTCCTCGAGCTCGCCCGGGCCGGACAGGACGCGACGGCGGGCGGGTCGCCGCTGCTGGCGGCGTCGCTGCGGGCGACCCGGGCGGACCTGCTGCGGGAGCGGCTCGACGACCCGCGGGCGGCGGCGCAGGAGGCCGACGCCGCGCTGCGCGCGCTGCCGGCCGGTGCCCCCGACGAGCTGCGGGCCGAGCTGCTGGTGACGCGCGCGCTGGCCCGCCAGCAGGCGGCCGGGACCGACCGGGGGGCCCTGCTCGCGGTGGTCGGGGACCTCACCGGGGCGCTGAAGACCTACCGTGAGGACACCCACCCCGAGCAGTTCGCCGCGTGCAATCAGCAGCTGGCGCTGGCCTACCTGGTGATGCCGATGAGCGACCAGGGCGACCGGATCCGGCTCGGTGTCGCGGTGACGTCGCTGCGCGCGGCGCTGCGGGTCTTCACCCCGCAGACGCACCCCGCCGCCTGGGCCAGCACCCAGCTCAACCTGGCCAACGCGCTGCAGTACCTGCCCAGCGTCCACCAGGAGCAGAACCTCGACGAGGCGGTGCAGCTGTACGAGGAGTTGCTGCAGTTCCGCGACCCCGACCGCGACCCGGTGGGCGTCGCCCGGATCCTGGCCAACCAGGGCAACGCGCTGGGGCACCTCGGCGCCCTCGACTCCGCCCAGCAGCGGCTGGAACGGGCCCGCGGGCTGTTCGCCGCCGCCGGGGACGGCGAGGGGGTCGCGGGCGTCGACGACATCCTCGCCTCGGTGGCCGAGGCCCGGGCCCGTCGCGATCAGGAGGACGGCTGATGGAGCCGTTCCTCCGCCAGCAGTTCGACCTGCTCCTGCAGGAGGCCGCCGGCGCCTTTGTGGAGCGGGCGGTGCACCGCTGCGGTGGCCCGCAGCCGGCGCTGGACGCGCTGCGGGCCGACCCGGAGTCCGAGGGCGTGTGGCTCGCCGACTTCGTCGACGCGTTCTTCGAGGAGCACCTGCTGGACAACCCGGCGGGCGCGGCGTTCGTCCTGCAGGCGCTGGAGCGCCGCACGCTGCCGCCGGACGCCGGCGGCTCCGTGGCCGAGGTACTGGACCGGTTGGCCCGCACCGCGTTCGGCGACGTGCTGACGGCGCAGGCGGGGCAGCTGCTGCAACGACAGCTGGCGTTCGGCGGGTAGAGGAGGCGGGATGACCACCGACCACGCGGCCGAGACCCGGCCGGCAGCGGGCGACGAGCCGGAGTCCTTCGAGGACCTGGCCCGCCGGGTGGACGAGCTGCGCGACCGGGTGCGGCACGCCGACGCCGGCCCGCTGCTGGACGAGACCGTCGAGGCGATCACCGCCTTCAACCGGGCCGGGCTGGTCACGCTGGTGCAGCTGCTGCGGTCGGATCCCCGCGGGGTCGAGCTGCTCTACCGCGCGGTCGACGAGCCGGAGGTCATGGCGCTGTTCGTCGCGCACGGGATCGTCCGGGCCGACCGGACCGTGGAGGTGCTGCGCGCGGTCGAGCAGCTGCGGCCGTACCTGGTCGCGAGCAGCATCGAGCTGGACGTGGTCCGGGTCGCCGACGACGTGGCGGTCGTCCGCTACCCCACCGGGTGCAGCGCCCCCGCGCAGGAGGTCAAGGACGAGATCGCGCAGGTGCTGGTGAGCCGGGTGCCCGGGCTGCGGGCGGTGGAGGAGGCCGAGGCCGAGCAGTCGGGCGCCTTCGTCCCGCTCACCTCGCTGCGGGTGGGGCCGCCGTGACCGCGGTCCCCCCGGTCTGGCGCGCCACCCCCGGCGGCGCGGCCACGCACGGCGTGTCGGCGCGACCCCTGCTGCGCCTGGGTGCCGACGCCCCCGGAGGGTTGGCCCTGCCCGCCGCCACCCCGACGGCGACGCAGCTGTACGCCCCGCGCGGGGTGTGGACCGACGGCGAGCGCGTCGTGGTGGCCGACACCGGGAACCACCGGGTGCTGGTGTGGCACCACCGGCCCGACCGCGACGGGGCGCCCGCGGACGTCGTCCTGGGCCAGCCGGGCATGACCGCCGAGGGGCCGGCGGCCGGTGGCAGGTCCAGCGAGCGCGGACTGCACCTGCCCACGGGGGTGTCGGTCGTCGACGGCCGGCTGGTGGTCGCGGACGCCTGGCACCACCGACTGCTGGTGTGGGACGCGCTGCCGCAGGACGACTTCGCCGCACCGGACCTGGTGCTCGGACAGCCCGACGCCACGGCGGTGGCGGAGAACGCCGGCGGGGACGTGGGGCCGGCGACGTTCTACTGGCCCTTCGGCTTCGGCGTCGTCGCCGGCACGTTCTGGGTCACCGACACCGGCAACCGGCGGGTGCTGGGCTGGTCGGGCACCGGGGTCCCCGAGCCCGGACGGGAGCCGGACGTCGTCCTGGGGCAGGACGACCCGCGGTCGCGGGCGGAGAACCGCGGCGGGGCGGTCGGCCCGGCCACGTTCCGGTGGCCGCACGCGGTCGCCGGGGATGCCGGCACGCTACTGGTGGCCGACGCCGGCGACCACCGCGTCCTGGGCTGGACCCCGCCCCCCACCGCCCCCGCGCAACCCCCACCAGTGCCACGTTCGACCAGCCCGGGCGCCCCGCCCGCTGGCGGAGCGTTCCACCAGTGGGGTGACCGGGACGCGGACCTGGTGCTGGGGCAGCCGGACTTCACGACGGCGGCCGAGCTCACCTACCTGCCGCAGGGGCCCTCGCGCCTGCGGTTCCCGTACGGCATCGCCTCCGACGGGGGACGGCTCGCGGTCGCCGACACCGCCAACAACCGGGTGCTGCTGTGGGACGCGCTGCCGCGCACCGGATCCGCCGCTCCCGCGGACGCCGTGGTCGGCCAGCCGGACTTCGACCTGCACGGGGAGAACCGCTGGGCGACGGTCGAGGACGACAGCCTGTGCTGGCCGTACGGCCTGTGCCTGTCCGGCGACCTGCTCGCGGTCGCGGACTCGGGCAACAACCGGGTGGTGCTGTGGCGCCTGGGGTGACGGTCGTGCGGGTCGGCGTGCGGGTGACCGGAGTCGTCCAGGGCGTGGGCTTCCGCCCGTTCGTGCACGGGCTGGCGACCGGACTGGGCCTGGCCGGCCACGTCGGCAACGACGCCCAGGGCGTCTTCGTCGAGGTCGAGGGACCCGACCCGGCGATCGCGGAGTTCGTCCGCCGGGTCCGGGACGAGGCGCCACCGCTGGCGGTCGTCGAGTCGGTGACCACGACGCCCGTCGATCCCACCGGGGTCCCCGGGTTCGTCATCGTCACCAGCCGCGAGGGCGACGCGGCAGCCGACGTCGCCCTCATCCCTCCCGACACCGCCGTCTGCCCGGACTGCCTCGCCGACGTCGCGGACCCCGGGAACCGCCGCTACCGCTACCCCTTCACCGCCTGCACCTACTGCGGTCCGCGCTACACCATCGTCACCGGGCTGCCCTACGACCGGCCCTTCACGACGATGGCGGCGTTCCCGCTGTGCGCGGACTGCGCTCGCGAGTACGAGGACCCGGCCGACCGGCGGTTTCACGCCCAGCCCACCGCGTGCCCGCGCTGCGGGCCGACCCTGCGATGGCGCGACCCGGACGGCGCGGACGGCCTGCACGCCGACGCCGCCCTCGCCGCCGCGCAGGACGCCCTCGCGCAGGGACGCATCGTCGCCGTGAAGGGCGTCGGGGGCTACCACCTGGCCTGCGACGCCCGGGACGCCGCCGCCGTGCACCGGCTGCGCGACCGGAAGGCGCGCGGGGACAAGCCGTTCGCGGTGATGGTGCGCGACCTCGACGCAGCCCGCTCCCTGGTCCACCTCGACCCGGAGGCCAGCGCGCTGCTCACGTCACCGCAGGCGCCGATCGTGCTGGCCCCGGTCCGCGACGACGACGCCGCGGCCTCCGTCCGGAACGCCGTGGCGCCGCACCAGGGCTTCCTCGGCGTGCTGCTCCCCTACTCGCCGCTGCACCACCTGCTGCTGTCCCCCCACCCGGACCGCCCCGCCGGGCGGGTGCCCGACGTCGTGGTGATGACGAGCGGCAACCTCTCCGACGAGCCGCTGGCCATCGACCCCACGGAGGCGGAGGAGCGGCTGGCCGGCATCGCCGACGCCTTCCTGCACCACGACCGCGGCATCCACGTGTCCTGCGACGACTCGGTCGTGCGCGTCGTCGACGGCGACCGCCAGCCGGTGCGCCGCAGCCGCGGCTACGCGCCGATGCCGGTCCGGCTGCCGCTGGACTCGCCGCCGGCGCTCGCGGTGGGCGGGGAGCTGAAGACCACCGTGTGCGTCGCGTCCGGCCGGCGGGCCTGGATGAGCCAGCACATCGGCGACACCGCCAACCTGGAGACCCTGGCCCTGCTGGAGCGGACCGCGGACACGCTGTCCGCACTCGCCCGGGTGGACCCGGGACTGGTGGTCGCCGACCTCCACCCCGGCTACCTGTCCCGGCGCTGGGCCGAGCAGCGGGCGGCCGCCACCGGTGCGCGGCTGCGCCTGGTCCAGCACCATCACGCCCACCTCGGGTCGCTGCTCGCCGAGCACGGCGTAGCTCCCGGCGAGCCGGTGCTGGGCGTCGCGTTCGACGGCACCGGCTACGGCACGGACGGCACCATCTGGGGCGGCGAGCTTCTGCTCGGGTCGTACCAGGAGGTCGAGCGGGTCGGCCACCTGCGCCCGGTGTCGCTCCCCGGCGGCGACGCGGCGATCCGCCGCCCCGCCCGCACCGCGCTGGCCCACCTGGCCGCCGCAGGCGTCGACGCGGACACCGGCATCCCGGCCGTGGCCGCCTGCGATGACGTCGAGCTGCGGGTGGTGGGCCGGCTGCTGCAGACCGGCGCCGGCTGCACCCCGACGACGTCGGTCGGCCGGCTGTTCGACGCGGTCGCCAGCCTGCTCGGCGTGCGGCACGACGCGTCGTACGAGGGTCAGGCCGCCATCGAGCTGGAGGCGCTCGCGGCCGGCGCGGACCCGGGGCCGGACGGGGCGGCCTGGCGGATGGCGGTGGAGCGCGACGACGCCGGCGCGCTGGTCATCGACCCGCGACCGGCGGTCCGCGCGGGCGCCGCGGCGACCCGGGCGGGTGTCGCGGCGCCCGCGGCCGCACGGGCCTTCCACGAGGCGCTCGCGGACGCGGTCCGGGACGCAGCGGTCCTGGTCCGCGCCGAGACCGGCGTCGTCCGGGTCGGGCTGACCGGGGGCGTCTTCCAGAACTCCCTGCTCACGGCCGCGTGCCGGGGCAGGCTTGAGGCGGCGGGCCTCACGGTGCTGGTGCACCGGGTGGTCCCGCCGAACGACGGCGGACTGGCGCTCGGGCAGGCGGCTGTCGCAGCATCGGGTGGCGGTGTGGCCGGCGGAGGAGGGACCTGACATGTGCCTGGGAGTACCCGGACGGGTCGACGAGGTGTGGGAGGCCGACGGGACGCGGATGGCGACCGTCGACTTCGGCGGCGTGCGCAAGGAGGTGTGCCTGGCGTACGTGCCGGACGTGGCCGTCGGGGACTACACGATCGTCCACGTCGGCTTCGCGCTGACGAAGCTCGACGAGGCGTCGGCCAAGGAGACCCTGGAGCTGTTCAAGAGCGTCGGGCTGCTCGACGAGGAGCTCGGCGTCACCTACGACCCGCGGTAGCGCGGCGGCCACGATGAAGTACCTCGACGAGTTCGCCGACCCCGACCTGGCCCGCGCCCTGCTGGACGAGATCACCCGCACCGTCACCCGCCCATGGGCGGTGATGGAGGTGTGCGGGGGCCAGACCCACACGATCATCCGCAACGGCATCGACCAGCTGCTGCCCGACGGCGTCGAGCTGATCCACGGCCCCGGCTGCCCGGTCTGCGTGACCCCGCTGGAGATGATCGACCGGGCGCTGGAGATCGCGTCCCGCCCCGACGTCATCTTCTGCTCGTTCGGCGACATGCTGCGCGTCCCCGGCTCCAGCACCGACCTGTTCCGGGTCAAGGGCGCGGGCGGCGACGTGCGGATCGTGTACTCGCCGCTGGACGCCGTGCGCATCGCCCAGGCCAACCCGGACAAGCAGGTGGTCTTCTTCGGCATCGGCTTCGAGACCACGGCGCCCGCGAACGCGATGACCGTGCAAATGGCGCGGCGCCTGGGCCTGGACAACTTCTCCCTGCTCGTCTCGCACGTGCTCGTGCCCCCGGCCATCACCGCGCTGATGGAGTCCCCCACCCGACGGGTGCAGGGCTTCCTCGCCGCGGGGCACGTGTGCACGGTGATGGGCGTGTCGGAGTACGAGCCGCTGGTGCAGCGCTACTCCGTGCCGATCGTGGTCACCGGGTTCGAGCCGCTGGACGTGCTGGAGGGCATCCGCCGGGTCCTGCTGCAGCTGGAGCAGGGCCGCGCCGAGCTGGAGAACGCCTACCCCAGAGCCGTTCAGCCACAGGGGAACCCGGCCGCGCAGGCGGTGGTGCGCGACGTGTTCGAGACCTGCGACCGGGCCTGGCGCGGGATCGGCACGATCCCGATGTCGGGCTGGCGGCTGGCGCCGGAGTGGGTCGAGTTCGACGCGGAGAAGCGCTTCGACGTGGAGGGCATCACCACCGAGGAGTCGCCGCTGTGCCGCTCCGGCGAGGTCCTGCAGGGGCTGATCAAGCCGTACGAGTGCGAGGCGTTCGGCCAGCAGTGCACCCCGCGCTCGCCGCTGGGCGCGCCGATGGTGTCCAGTGAGGGCGCCTGCGCCGCCTACTACCAGTTCCGCCGGCTGGCCCAGCCGGCCGGGACGTGACGCGGACCAGGCCGACGTGAGCGAGTACCTGGACCTGGAGAACTGGTCCTGCCCGATGCCGCTGCGGGACCACCCGCACGTCGTGATGGGCCACGGCGGCGGGGGGCGGCTGTCCGGCGAGCTGGTGCAGCACCTGTTCCTGCCCGCGTACGGCAGCGGCGACGGGGTGCTCTCGCAGCTGGGTGACGCCGCCGTCGTCGGCGTCGGCGGTCAGCGGCTGGCGTTCAGCACCGACTCGTACGTGGTCCGCCCGCGCTTCTTCCCCGGCGGCAACATCGGCGACCTCGCGGTCAACGGCACGGTGAACGACCTGGCGATGACCGGTGCCCGGCCGCTGTTCCTGTCGGTGGGGATGGTGCTGGAGGAGGGGCTGTCCCTGGACGAGCTCACCCGGATCGCGGCGACGATGGGGGAGGCAGCGCGCCGGGCCGGGGTGGAGATCGTCACCGGAGACACCAAGGTGGTGGACGCCGGCCACGGCGACGGGTTGTTCGTCAACACGGCGGGGGTCGGCGTCGTGCCGGACGGGGTGGACCTGGGCCCGGGCCGGGTCCGGCCCGGCGACGCGGTCCTGGTGTCCGGTCCGATCGGGCTGCACGGCATCGCCGTGCTGTCGGTGCGCGAGGGCCTGGAGTTCGGCGCGGACGTGGCCACCGACTCCGCTCCGCTGGCGGCGCTGGTCGCCTCCCTGCTCGACGCCGGCGTGGACGTGCACATGATGCGCGACCCGACCCGCGGCGGGGTCGCCGCGTCGCTGAACGAGATCGCGACCGCCGCCGGCGTCGGAGTGGTCCTCACCGAACGGGCGGTGCCGGTGCCGGACGCGGTCCGGGCGGCGTGCGGCTTCCTCGGCCTGGACCCGCTGTACGTCGCGAACGAGGGCCGACTGGTGGCGTTCGTGGCGCGCGAGCACGCCGAGCGGGCCCTGGCCGTCCTGCACGCCGACCCGCTGGGGGCGGGGGCGGCGCTCATCGGCGAGGTCACCGAGGAGCACCCCGGCGTGGTGGTCGCCCGGACCGGGATCGGCGGCACCCGCGTGGTCGACCTGCCGCTGGCCGAGCAGCTGCCGCGGATCTGCTGACCGGATCTGCTGACCCCCGGGGCCTACCTCAGCCCGGGCGGCTCGGGCTCCGGCGCCGGCAGCCGGGTCGGGGACGCGGGCGCGGGCGCGCCGAGCAGCAGGCCCTGCGCGAACCGCACCCCGACGCGGCGGGCCAGGGCGACCTGGTCGGGGTGCTCCACGCCCTCGAGCACCACGTCCGCCCCGATGGCGTCCGCCACCGAGGCCAGCGCGGCCAGGATCGCCTCGTCGCGGCGTCCCGGGTGCAGGCTCACCAGCGTCCGGTCCACCTTGACCAGGTCCACCGGGAGGTCATGCAGGTAGGACATGGTGGCGAAGCCGCTGCCGAAGTCGTCGATGGCGACGCGCAGCCCAAGGTCCCGCAGGGCGCGCACCTGCGCGGCGGCGCGGCCGCGGCCGGCCAGGTCCTCGGTCTCCAGGATCTCCAGCGCGAACCGCTGCCCGGAGACGCCGTGGCGGCGCAGCGCCGCCGCCACCGTGCCGACCAGGTCGGTCTCCACCAGCTCCCAGGGGGACACGTTGAGCCCGACCCGGAAGTAGTCCAGGTCGGCCACCCGTTCCCACACCGCGACCTGCCGGGCGGCCTCGTCGACCACCCAGGCCACCAGCCGGTCCGAGGCGTCCGCGTGCAGCCGACCCAGGAACTCGGGAGGGGCCAGCAGGCCACGCTTCGGGTGTCGCCAGCGCAGCAGCGCCTCGGCCCCGCCGCACCGCCAGTCGGTCACGTCGACGACCGGCTGGTAGTGCAGCAGCAGCTCGCCGCTGTCGATCGCCTCGACCAGGTCCGCCGACGTGATGGGGGCCAGGGCACCCGCGGCCTCGGCCTCGTCGTACACCACGGTGACGGCCGGCCCGCCGGGGTGGGCCGACGTCCGCGCCTCCGCCAGCGCCGCCGCCGCGTCCCGCAGCACCGTGTCGGCGTCGTCGGCGGGAGACACCACCACGCCGATGCACACCCGCGCGCCGCCGGCCCGCTCCGACAGGCGGGGGACCGTCTCGGCCCGCAGCCGGTCCAGGAAGACGCCGATGGCGTCGGCGTCCGAGAGCCCCTCGGCCAGCAGGGCGACCAGCCCGGGACCGGCGTCCACGACCCGGTCCCGGTCGCGCACGACGGTGCGCAGCAGCGCGGCCACCTCGGCGGCCAGGTCTCCCGTCTCGGTGCGGGTGACGACGGTGGGGTCACCGGGCGCCACCGCGAACTCCAGCAGCGCCAGGGCGAACGACGCACCCTCACGCGCCCGGCCCACCGCGCGACGCACCTCGGCGGCCAGCTCCCCGTCGTCGTCCGGCGGGCCGGCCGTCACCCGCCCCGGGCCGGCCCGAGCGCGGTCCTCCCCCGCGCCGCGCGCTCGGCGCACCGCCGGCTCGGTCTCCCGGCGCAGCCAGCACACCGCGTGGTCGGTGTCGACGCCGACCACGTCGTAGCGCACGGTCGCCACCACCGAGCCGTCCGGGTCGCGCAGGACCGCGGTCCCGGCGGGCTGGCCGCCGTCACGTGCCCGGCGCAGCAGGTCCGCGGCGTCCACGTCGGCGCAGGAGCTCAGGGCGTCGACCGCGCGGGCGCCGAGCAGGTCCACCGCCGCCGGGTTGGGGCTCATCCGGACCCCGCCGGGCTCGGCCGCGAGCAGCATCCCGGGTGCGGGCGAGGACGCCAGGACGGCCCACGCGGCGGCCGGGTCGGGGGACACGGACACCGTCAGTCCGGTGACGTGGAGCGGTCCGGCTGCGTCGAGCGCGGGCGGCACCACAACCGGATCGCGCCCTCGAGCGCCGACTTGTTGATCGGCTTGGACAGGAAGCCGTCCATCCCCGCGCGCTCGGTGTCCAGCAGCGCGTCCCGGGTGGCGTTCGCCGTCAGCGCCAGGATCGTCGTACGCCGCGCGCCGGCCGCCTCGCGCGCCCGGATCCGGCGGGTGGCCTCCAGGCCGTCCATCTCCGGCATCCGCACGTCCATCAGGATCAGGTCGTAGTCCCCGCGCTGCACGGCCGCCACCGCCTCGACCCCGGTGGCGGCCTGCTCGGTGTCGCAGCCGATCTTCCCCAGGATCGCGGTGACCAGGACCCGGTTGACGTCGTTGTCCTCCGCGAGCAGCACCTTCGGCCGCCAGCCGAGGGCACCGCCGGGAGGCGCCGCGGGCACCGCGGGAGCGGGGAGGGCCGCCACCGACGGGTCCGGCAGGCCGAGCACCGCGGTGAACCAGAACCGCGAGCCCCGCCCCGGCTCGCTGTCGACGCCGATCTCGCCGTCCATGCGCTCCACCAGCCGCCGCGCGATCGACAGGCCGAGCCCCGAGCCGCCGTACCGGCGCGTCGTGGAGGCATCCGCCTGGACGAACGGCTGGAACAGCTTCTCGGCGTCCTGCCGCGTCATCCCGATGCCGGTGTCGCGCACCTCGAACCGCAACCGGACCGCGCTGGCGTTGGCGTCCAGGCCGTCCGCGGGGAGCGCGTCGTCGACCTCGAGCCGGATGTCGACCGTGCCGCTGTCGGTGAACTTGACCGCGTTGGACAGCAGGTTGAGCAGCACCTGCTGCAGCCGGACCGGGTCGCCGATGACGACCGGCGGCACGGCGTCGGCGGCCGACCAGCCGAGGTCGAGACCCTTGGCCTCGGCCCGGCCACTGACCATGCCCAGGGACCGACCCACGAGGTTGCGGGGGTCGACCTCCAGCGCCTCCAGCTCCAGGTGCCCCGCCTCGATCTTGGACAGGTCCAGGATGTCGTTGACCAGCGCGAGCAGCACCTCCGCGCCGTCCCGCTGCCGCTGGGCGAGTTGGTGCTGCTCACCGTCGAGCTCGGTGTCCAGCAGCAGGTCGGTCGCGCCCAGGATCGTGGTCAGCGGAGTGCGTAGCTCGTGCGTGATGGTCGCCAGGAAGTCGCTCTTCGCGTGGGATGCGGCCACGGCGGCGTCCCGGGCCTCGCGGGCCTCGCGCTGGGCCCGGGTGAGCCGGGTGACGTCGAACGCGGTCATGACGACGCGTTCCTCGTCCACCCGGGAGATGACCACCTCCTCGACCCGGGTCTCGCCGTCGGCCCCGTGCGCCGGTCGGGTGACCGTCATCCGGTGCGGAGCCGCGTCGTCAGCCGCCGCGACGATCTCGTCGTACAGGCCGGAGTCCTCCGCGCCCGGGTCCGCCACCAGCAGGTTGAGCCCGACGACGTCGCGGACCTCCAGCCCCGGCGGGCAGGCCGGCTCGTTGAGGAAGTCGTACGTCAGCCCCACGACCGCGCCACCGGTGCTGCGATGCACGCGCAGCACCGCGAACGGGTTGGGCGAGCTGTCCAGGGCCACGTACAGCAGTCGACGCGCGCGGGACGCGAGCATGGCGGCCTGGTGGACCTGCTCCTCCAGCCTGCGGGTCTCCCCGAGGTCGCGCAGCACGACCAGCACCGAGGCGTCGTCCACCGGCATCGTCGACCAGTCCAGCTCGGCCCACCCGCTGGCGACCTGCACCGCGCGCCGGCCGTGTGCCCGGCCACCGTCCGTCAGCGCGGAGGCCGCCAGTTCGGCCAGGGCCGCCCCGGCGGGGTCGTCCGGGTCGACCACGACCCCCGGGGCCAGCGCGGGCACCAGCACTCGGGCCGCCTCGTTGGCGGTCTCCACCACCCAGCCGGTGCTGTCGGGCAGGTCCGGGCGCAGCGCGTGCAGCATGACCAGCCCGTCCGGCAGCGCGTCCAGCGTGGCGTCCAGCCGGGCCCGGGCGGTGGCCTCGGAGCGGCGTAGCCGCTCCCGCTCGGTGCGGTCCACGAAGAACGCGACCATCCGGTCGGGGGGCACCGGTGCCTGGTGGAACTCCACGACGCGACGCCCCCCGGTGCCGTCGGGCAGCGTCATCGAGCCGGTCACCGAGTCCCGCCACCGGCCCGCGTCGACGTGGTAGCCCCACAGCGCGTCGGCCACCTCCGGCTGCAGGGTCCGGATGCTCGACCCCAGCCTCCAGCCCGGCGGGAGGACGGCGGTGAACAGGTCCAGCGCCGCCCGATTGGCGTGCTCGACGACCATGTCGACGACCTCGCCGTCGGCGTCGATCACCACGCGGTCGACCACCGCGGCCATCGGATGGGCGTCGACCAGCGCGGCGATCGGGTCGTCGCCGGGAGCAGCCACGCCTGGCAGCCTAGGGCGGTCGGGGCGCAGTTGCCCGGCCTGTGCGCGGTCCGCCGGGGGTGCTCGAGCCTCGCCGCCCGTTCGTGCTAGGAGGCGCCGAACGCCGAGCCGGGGCCGCTCACGTCCAGGCCGCCGTCGGCCACGACCGTGGTACCCGTGATGTAGTCCCCGGCCGGGGAGAGCAGGAACGCGATCACGGCGGCGACCTCGTCGGCGGCCTGCAGCCGGGCCAGCGGCACGATCTGCGCGATCTGGTCGGGGTCCAGGCCGTAGCGCTCCCACGCCGGGGTGTGCACGATGCCCGGTGCCACGGCGGCCAGCCGGATCCCGTGCCGGCCCCACTCCACGGCGAGGGTCCGGGTCAGGCTCTCCACGGCCGCCCGCGCGGCCGAGGAGTGCGCCATCCCCGGCATGCCGCGGCGCGGCGTCATGGTGACGCTGACGACCTTGCCGTACCCGGCGGGGATCATCGAGCGGGCCGCCACCTGGGTGGTGACGTACCAGGTCGCGTCCAGGTTCAGCCGGGTGACGGCGCGGAACCCCTTGGGGGTGATCTGCTCGGCGGGCGAGACGAACTGGCCGCCGGCGTTGTTGACCAGCAGGTCGACCCGGCCGAACGCATCGAGCACCCGGTCCAGCATCGCGTCGACCTGGTCGGTCTCCCGCACGTCGCACGACACCGGGAGCAGCTCGGGGCGGTGCGGCAGCTCGCGGGCGACCTCGGCCGTCTCGGCCAATGCCTCCAGCCGCCGGCCCACCACCGCGACCCGGGCCCCGAGTCGGGCCAGCAGCACCGCGGTGGCCCGGCCGATGCCGGACCCGCCCCCGGTGACCAGGGCGGTCCGGCCCTGCAGGCAGCCGTCGCGGAGGGTCGCCAGCGCCGCGGCGTTGGTGGGGGCGGTCATGGCCCCACCCTAGGAGCGGGGGCCGGGGGCCCGTGGTCGGGTCCGCCGTGGTGGGGCGGGTGCCCGAGGACGCGCCGGCCGGCGGCGATCGCGGTGGGCACGTCGGCGTCCATCGCCACCGCGCCGACCAGGGCCTGCACCGAGTCGGCCACGTCCCGGTCGATGTCGGCACGCCGCCGACGCCGGGACCCCCGACCCTGGGAGCCCTGCCGGAGCGGGCGCAGCCCCAGCCGCGCCCCGGCCGCGGCGAGCCGGTGGTTGTTGTCCAGCGCGCGCCGGCGTTCCGACAGCACGCCCTCGTCGGCCGTCGGCAGTTCCTCGTACAGCGCGGTCGCCGACGAGGCCTCCAGCACCGCGTCCCCGAGCAGGGCCAGGCGGCGGCGCTGCGCTCCCGGCTCGACCGCCCAGGCCGCCCAGCCGGGGGTCGCGAAGCCGTGCCCGAGGGCGCCCTCGAGCCGGGCCAGGTCGGCGGGCCCGCGGCCGGGGGGCCGGGTGACCCGCACCTGCTGCTCCGACAGCACCGGATCGGTGACCAGGTGGCGGGCGACCGCGGCCGCGGCGACCGGCCCGGCGTCCACCCAGGCGGCGCCGATGCAGGCCTCGACCCGGTCGGCCAGCCGCTGCGAGGAGGCCCGGAACCCGCCGACCGGAGGCAGTCCGGACACCCGGGCGACGCGGGTCAGCGCCCGGTCGCTCACCAGCTGCTGGCGACGGTCGGAGACCGCGCCGAGGTCGGGGTTGTCCCAGCGCTGGCGCTCCAGCAGTGCCCGCACGGTGACCGCGTCGAGCAGCGAGTCGCCGACCCACTCCAGCCGCTGGAACAGCGGTCCGCGCGGGTCGACCAGCGCGTGCACCAGCTCGGGGTCGCGCAGCCGCAGGCCGAGGGCGTCGTCGAGGCGCTCCACCCGCTCGGCCTCGGCCGGGTCGAGGTCGGCCCGCCAGTCCGGCCGCTCGGGCGGGTGCCCGGTGGGCGGCTGAGCGGTCACGGCGTCATGCTGCCGCGCCCGGGGGGCGTGCGGGTGCCCGGGGTCAGGGCTGCAGCGCCGGCACCCGGCCGAAGAACACGTGACTGGACCAGATCGGCACCCTGCTCACGACGTCGCCGGTGCGCGGGGAGTGCCACACCCGGCCGCCGCCGGCGTAGATGGCCGCGTGGTAGACCCGACCGCCGGAGTGGAAGAAGACCATGTCGCCCCGCTTGGCCTGGGAGCGTGGGATCGGGGTCGTGGAGGCCCACTGGTCGCGGGACACCCGGGGCAGCGAGATGCCGACCTGGCGGAACACGTACGAGGTGAACCCGGAGCAGTCGAAGCCGGTGTTCGGCGACGTGCCGCCGGCGCGGTAGGGGATCCCGGCCAGCCGGGCCGCCTCGACCATGATCTGGATCCGGGTGGCGCGGATGGCGGCCGCGCGGGCCTGGGCGCGGGATGCCGCCTGCTCGGCCCGGCCGTACGCGGCCGACGCGTCGGCGGACCCGCCGGACCCGCCGCTTCCGTCGGCGCGGGGGACGGCGACGGCCGCCGGGGTGGTCGCGGCGGCCGGGGTGGCCGCGGTGGCGGGGGATGCGGGCAGGACCAGGCCGGCGGTCAGCAGTCCGGCAGCCAGGGCGGCCGCGACTGCGGCCGGGCGGCGCGAGGGACGCACGGGGCTTCCTCTCCGACGCCTGCGAGGTGAGCTGTCGGGTTCGGACCGGGAGGTGGCCCGGCCGTCCGGCGTGCGCCGTCCGGCTTCACCCCGAGGACTCCGCGGAGGAGCCCGGTGGTGGGTCCCCCGCTCCCGCCGCGCGTGGTTGTGCGGGTGGCCCGCGGGCGGCGGCGGGACTCGGCGTTCCGCCCGGGGTGGCCCCCTCCCTCGGAGGCCGAGGGCGAGGCTAGCGAAGTGTCACGCGTAAGTCACGACCGGGTCACGGTCGTGACTCCGGGGTGCTGCCACGACCGGGTCACGGTCGTGACTCCGGGGTGCTGACAGCGAGGCGGGTGCTCAGGCCAGCGCGAGGAACAGCTTCTCCAGCTGCTCGGGCGTCATCGGGGGCGCCTCGCCCCGCTCCTGGGCGGCCGCGCACTGCTGCAGGCCGTTCGAGACGATCTTGAAGCCGGCCCGGTCGAAGGCCCGCGACACCGCGGCCATCTGGGTGACGACCTCGCCGCAGTCGCGGCCCTCCTCGATCATCGCGATGATCCCGGCCACCTGGCCCTGGACCCGGCGCAGCCGCGTGACCACGTCGCGGCGGCAGGCTTCCTCGATCTGCATGGGGACTCCTCCACGCGACGGGGGCGCCGGATCGGTGCCCTACCCCCCAGGGTACGCGCCGACCGCGGCCGGCGGGGCCGGACGCGTCCGCGCCGCCCACGCGTCGTTCCGCCGGGGGGCGGGAACCGGCCAGGTCAGCTCGGCACGTCGACGAACACGTACGCCGCCACGTCGTGGCCGAGCTCGACGTACTCCCCCGCACTGCCGACGAGGACGCCGCCGGGGGCGCGCAGCACCTTGACCGAGCCACCGGGGACCGCGCCGGCGCGGCGCAGCAGCGCCATCGTCTGCGGGTCGTTCTGCACCGGCTCCCCGATCCGCCGCACCACCACGCGCGCCACCTCGTCGCGCGCCGCCTGATCCAGCGGGGCCAGGCCCGCGTCCGCGGCCGCCGTCGCCGGCGACCCGTCCGGGACCTCGCCGAGCTCGTCCAGTCCCGGGATCGGGTTGCCGTACGGCGAGGTGGTCGGGTGATCGAGCAGCTCCAGCAGCCGGCGCTCGACCGAGTCGGAGATGACGTGCTCCCATCGGCAGGCCTCGGAGTGCACGTCCGCCCAGTCCAGCCCGATGACGTCCACGAGCAGGCACTCGGCCAGCCGGTGCTTGCGCATGACCCGGGTCGCCAGCTCCCGGCCGGCCGGGGTCAGCTCGAGGTGTCGGTCGCCCTCCACCGTGAGCAAGCCGTCGCGCTGCATCCGGGCCACCGTCTGGCTGACGGTCGGGCCCGACTGGCCCAGCCGCTCCGCGATCCGGGCCCGCAGCGGGGTGATGCCCTCCTCCTCGAGCTCGAAGACGGTGCGCAGGTACATCTCCGTCGTGTCGATGAGATCGCTCACTGCACATCCTCGTTCGGGGCCGGGTCCGGGCCGCCGGTCCGCCGGCCGCGCCGCCCCCATTCTGTCGTCCCTCCGGCGTGTCGTCCCTCCGTCTGCCGTCCCCTCCGGTCTGTCCCCGGTGCGGGCGAGCCCCGGGATGCCGGGGTGGCCGGGCTGGCCTAGCGTTCCCGCGTGCCGACCCTGCTGTGGTTCCGCCGTGACCTGCGGGTCCACGACCACCCGGCCCTGCTCGAGGCCGCCCGCGAGGCGGCGGCCGACGGGGACGGCCGGGTGCTGCCCCTGTTCGTGCTGGACCCCGCCGTGTGGGATCCGGCCGGCCCGGTCCGTCGCGCCTACCTGCTGCGCTCGCTGGCCGCGCTGCGCGCGGACCTCGGCGGCACCCTGCTGGTCCGCGCCGGCGACCCGAGCGCGGTGGTGCCCGCCGTGGCGGCCGACTCCGGCGCCGGCTCGGTGCATATCAGCGCCGACTTCGGGCCGTACGGGTCCGCCCGCGACCTACGGGTCGAGGCCGGCCTGGCCGGGGACGGCCGCCGACTGGTCCGGACCGGGTCGCCGTACGCGGTCGCGCCCGGCCGGGTCACCAAGGACGACGGGACGGCGTTCCGGGTCTACACGCCGTTCTTCAAGGCCTGGCTGCGGCACGGCTGGCGGGCGCCGGCACCGGACCCCGACCCGGCGCCCACCTGGTGGTCCCCCCGCGACGGCGACCCGCTGCCCGACGAGCCCGACCTCGGCGACCTGGTGCTGCCGCCCGCCGGGGAGGCGGCCGCGTACGCACGCTGGGACGCGTTCCGCGCCACCGGGCTGGCGGCGTACGCCGACGATCGCAACCGGCCCGACCTGCCGAGCACGAGCGCCCTCGGCCACCACCTGAAGTGGGGCGAGATCCACCCGCGAACGCTGCTGGCCGAGCTCGGGGACACCCCCGGCGAGGAGGTCTTCCGCAAGGAGCTGGCCTGGCGGGAGTTCTACGCCGACGTCCTCGCCCAGCGCCCGGAGTCCGCGCGCCACAGCCTGGACGAGCGGTTCGTCGCCATGACCTGGGACGCCGGAACGGCCGCGGACGAGGCGTTAGAGGCCTGGGCCGCGGGCCGCACCGGGTACCCGTTCGTCGACGCCGGGATGCGCCAGCTGCGAGCCGAGGGCTGGATGCACAACCGGCTGCGGATGGTGGTGGCGTCCTTCCTGGTGAAGGACCTGCACCTGCCCTGGCAGCGCGGCGCGCGGCACTTCCTGCACTGGCTGCGCGACGGCGACCTGGCGAGCAACAGCCACGGCTGGCAGTGGACCGCGGGCAGCGGCACCGACGCCGCGCCGTACCACCGGATCTTCAACCCGGTCACCCAGGGGCTGCGGTTCGACCCCGACGGCGACTACGTGCGGCGGTACGTCCCCGAGCTGCGCCACCTCCCCGGCGCGGCGGCGCACGAACCGTGGGACGCCGCCGACGGGTACGCCCACGGCTACCCGCCGCGGCTCGTCGACCACGCGGTCGAGCGCACCGTCGCCCTGGCCCGCCTGGACGCGGTGAAGGGGGACCCCGCGCGCCGGACCGGATGATGATCACCACGGGTGGCAGACTCCCGGCATGCACTCGATCGCCGTCCTCTCCCTCAAGGGCGGCGTCGGCAAGAGCACGGTGACCCTGGGTCTGGCTGGCGCGGCCGCGGCTCGGGGTCTGCGCACCCTGGTGGTGGACCTGGACCCGCAGGCCAACGCCACCGCCGCCCTGGACACCGGCGAGCACGAGTTCACCTCCGGCGACGTCCTGGCCGACGCGCGCGCCGGCATCGCCGCCGACGCGATCACCCCCACCGGCTGGGGGCCGCAGGTCGACGTCATCGCTGCCGACCGGGCGCTGGAGCACCGCAACGTCCCCGAGGGCCGGGACTCCTCGCTGCGGCTGCGGGTGGCGCTGTCCGGGCTGGAGACCAGGTACGACCTGGTGCTCGTCGACAGCCCGCCGTCCCTGGGGGAACTGACCCGCAACGCGCTCGCCGCCGTCGACCGCGCGCTGGTCGTCACCGAGCCCGGCTACTTCGCCCTTCAGGGCGCCGCCCAGGCGCTGGACGCGGTGTCGGTGGTCCGCTCCGCGGCCAACCTGGGGCTGCGCCCGGTCGGCATCGTGGTCAACCGGGTCCGTTCCCAGCACGCAGAGCACGCGTTCCGGCTGACCGAGTTGCGCGAGGTGTACGGCTCCCTGGTGCTGGACCCGGTGGTGCCGGACCGGTCGTGCATCCAGCAGGCCCAGGGTGCCGGGGTCGCGGTGCAGACCTGGCGCACACCGGCCGCGCGCGAGGTCTCCGACGTGTTCGACCGCCTCCTGACGCACGTGCTCGCCGCGCGCTGAGCCCGGCGTCGCCTGCTGCATCCCGGACCCCTTCCTTCAGGCCGCGGGCGTCAGTGCCCGCCCGACGCCGTCCGGCGGGTGGAACTCGAGCCGGTGGTCGGGGTGCCCGGTGATGCGCCATCGTCGTTCGTGGACCTCGTGGTGGTGCCACCAGCACAGTCCGACGAGGTTGGCCAGGTCGGTGGGGCCGCCGTGGGCCCAGTGCACGATGTGGTGGATCTCGTCGATCGGGCAGTCACAGCCTGGCCATCGACAACCGGTGTCGCGGTGGGTGACCGCGGCGCGTTGGGCGGGGCTGATGACGCGGGTGGTGCGGCCCACGTCGAGCACGGCGCCGCCCGGGTCGACCACGAGGCGGCGGATCGCGGCGTCGCAGGCGATGCGGCGCGCTCCGGCCGGCCCCAGCGGGACGGTGACGGCGCCGTTGGCCCCGGCGAGCGCGGCGGTGGGCCTGTCGTCGAGGGCCAGCTGCAGCGCGTCGGCCGCATCCGCCGCGTCGGCCGGGTCGGCGTGCTCGGCGAGGCGGGCGAGCTCGGCGGGGGTGACCGTGATCTGGACGACGGGCCTCGAGCCGCGCACGTCCGGGAGTCGGGACGGGCCGAGGGAGGCCTCGGCGGCGGCGAGCAGGCGAGCCAGGGCGTCGAGGTTGCGGATGCGCCGCGGCCGCCGGTCGCAGACCTGCCCGTCGGCGCCGGTGGACGCGGCGCCGTCTGACGCGGCGCCGGTGGACGCGGAGGCGGTGGACGCGGAGGCGCTGCCGGTGGATCCGGGGCCGCGGTCGGTCTGGTGGTCCGCAGGCGTGGCGCCGTCGGCGCGGCGGACGGCGAGGCCGGCGGATTGCAGGCAGGCCAGGAACGTCGCGCCGATGTCCGGGGGCAGGGTGGCCGCGACCTGGACCCAGCCGTCCATCAGGGTGGCCACGTCCAGCCCGGCGCGCTCGTGCAGCCGGTGGGCGTCGGCGTCGTCCACCGCGGCGGCGTCGACGCGGATCAGCAGCGCGGACAGGAACCGGCGCAGCTCCTGCGGGGTGTGGCACGCCGCGTAGTCGGCGATCGCGGGTTCGGCGGCGTCCAGCGCCGAGGACAGGGCGGGCACCCAGGCGTGGGCGTCGGCCACCGCGCGCAGGTGCTCGGTGCTGACCGTGCCGTCGGCCAGGCGCGCGGCGAGGTGGCGGTGCCGGGCGCACAGGTCCGCCACCCGGGCTCGCGCGGCGACCTCGCCGTGCCCGGCGCGGGTGTGCGTCCGCAGCCAGGCCTTCGCGTTGCGGGACCCGTCGCCGGCCCAGATCCCCGAGGCGGTGAACCGCCGCACCACCGCGGCGTCGACCGCGGCCAGCTTGGCCCGCACCCGCGCCAGCGCCTCCGCCGCGTCGGCCAGGTCCAGGTCGCCGGCGTCGGCCACCGCCGCGGAACCCAGCAGCCGGTCCAGGTCAGCCTCCACCCCGGCCACGGCCGCGACCAGCGGCAGCGCAGGCGGGACCACGGACGGCACGACGGACACCGGACGACCTCCACGACACGCAGGGCCCACCACGGACCCACGACGGTCCAGCAGATGGGGCGGGACGACGCAGCACCAGCGGCTGCAGCAGACGCGGAGAGAAGCTCGACACCAAGCGTGGGCGGGGGCCGGACGGCCCGGGTGTCCGACGTGCCGGTCGAGTAGAACGAATACTCGAACACCAGTACGAATAGTACGCCGGTCCGCGACCCCCGTCAACCCCTACCGCGAGGAATCCTGGGGCCGATTCCGGCGCCGCGCGAGCACCCGGTCGCCGATCCGCCACCGCATGCCGGAGGTCACGCCACCCGCGCGCCCGCTACTCCCCACGACGCCTCAGCCCAACTCGAACGACGTCAGCCCGAAGACCCGGCTCAGGTCCAGGCCGGGATCGGCGCCGCGGTACATCCGCACGCACGCGAACGCGGGCGTCATTCCCCGCTCCTGCACCATCGCCACGCCGAGCTCGTTCGGGTCCGGGACGTCGATGCTCACCTCGCCCCACGGCGCCCCGAGGACCAGCAGCGCGTCGAGCAGGTCCGCCGCCACGTCCGGGTCGTCCGCGAACAGCGGCGCGATCTTGGCCCCCGTGACGCACCGGCGGACCACGCCGTAGCCGAGCACCCGCCCGGACGCGCCCACGGCGACGCGCGCGGACGTCTCGGGCATCTCCAGCCAGGCCCGCAGGAACGCCTCGCGGGGCCCAGGGAACGCACGCACCCGCCGCTCGTACTCACCCACCGCCGCCACACCCACGTCATCGGCGTCCACCAGCGAGGCGCCGGAACGCGCGCCCACGGCACCCACCAGCGAGGCACCTACCAGGGACGCAACGACGGCCACCGACCAGCGGCGGCTGAGGTGCGCGCGGACGAACCCCAGCGACGCGTACAGGCCCTCCCGCTCGACCACGCCGTCCAGTCCCACGCTGGGCAGGTCGTCCACGTGCCGCAGGCCGATCTCGGACAGCCGGGTCCCGTAGCCGCGGCCCCGTTCGGTCGGCTCGGTGACATACAGCCCGCAGAAGCCGAACGCCTCCCCGTAGCGCACGGCAGACATGGTGGCGACCAGTTCGTCACCCCTCCGCAGGCCGAAGAAGCCGTCGGGGTCCTGGGCGAAGAACGGACCGGCGTCGTACCGGCCCGGCCGCCAGCCCTCCGCCGCGGCCCAGCGCAGCGCCAGCTCCACCACGGCCGGATCGCCGACCACGAGCGTCGGGTCCGCCTCGTCCCGGTCGCCGGCCGAGCCGGCGCTGTCCTCGGTCACGGGGAGCAGCCTCCCACCGCGCGGCAGCGGTCCGTGGGTCGCCGCGCGCCGTAGGGTCGGGTCCACCGGTGGTACGGGCACGAGCAGGAGGAGGCGCGACCCGTGGCGGAACGACGGCGCACCACACCCGGATCCGGCTCGAGCCCGCGACCGGCGCTGCGCAAGGCGCCGGACGCCTCGGTCCACCCCGCCGCCCCCGACTCGCCCACCACTCCGGGAGCGCAGGCGCAGGCGAGCGCCCCCGCCGCGAGCCGTGCCGCTCGACCCGGCGGCCTCCGGCACGCGGGGACGTCCGGCTCCCCGTCCGCGTCCCCGTCCGCGTCCCCGGCCGCCCGCGGTGGCGCGGACCCGGGGCAGCGCCGCATGGTCCGGGTCGGCTCGGCCACCTCCGACGTGCTGCGCGGCAAGGCCGGCGACAAGCTGGTCGAGATCACCGTCCGGCTGCCGAAGTCCCTGCGCAAGCAGCTGAAGGCCGAGGCGAAGGCCCGCGGGACCACCGTCGACGACCTGGTCGCGCACTGCCTCGCGCAGAAGCTGCTGCGCTGACCCGCTCCCGGCCGTGACCGAAAGCCCCATCCCCCCTACCACCGCGCCGGTCCCGCCGGGCGCGTCCCTGGACGGGCTGCGCCGCGCCGCCGCCGACTGCACGGCGTGCGAGCTGGCCGCCCAACCGGGCGTACGGACCGTGTTCTCCCGCGGGCCCGCGACCGCCCGCATCGCCCTGGTCGGCGAGCAGCCCGGCGACGTGGAGGACCGCGAGGGGCTGCCGTTCGTGGGGCCCGCCGGCAAGGTGCTCGACCGCGCGCTCGGCGACGCCGGGCTCGACCCGGCCGCGGTGTACGTCACCAACGCCGTCAAGCACTTCCGCTTCCGTCCCCCGGACCGCCCCGGCGGCCGGCGGATCCACGTCACCCCGGACCTCGAGCACCTCGAGGCCTGCCGACCCTGGCTGCGGGCGGAGCTGGCCATCGTCGACCCGGAGATCGTCGTGCTGCTCGGCGCCACGGCCTGCCGCTCGCTGCTGGGACCGCAGGTGCGGGTGATGCGCGACCGCGGCGTGTTGCGCCCGCGGCCGACCTGGCCCGACGAGCCGGCCCGGGTGGGGCTGGCCTGGTGGCTGGTGACCGTGCACCCGTCGTCGGTGCTGCGGGCCGACGACCAGGAGGCCGCGTACGCCGCGCTCGTCGCCGACCTCACGGTCGCGGCGCACGCCCTGGCCCTCTGAGCCGCCGCCCTACCCGACCCGCTTGACGAAGATGTCCTCCCCGTACTCGTTCCCGTCGCCGGGAGCGAGGTTGCGTGCGTTGGAGGTGAACAGGACGCGGGTCGCGTCCGGTGACCAGATCCCCGGCGCGGACTCGTAGGTGCTCGAGTTGGACTCGCCCTGGACGCCGGAGGCATTGGACGACACGAGTTGGACCCGTCCGGTCTTCAGGTCCTTCACGAAGACGTCCCGCAGCCCGTTCGTGTCGTTGGGGACGAGGTCCGAAGCCAGCGACGTCCAGGCGATCCGGATCCCGTCCGGCGCCCAGCCCGCCACGTAGTGGTCCTTGATCGACGGGCTGTCGTCCGACTTGGTGGAGACCAGGGCGAGCAGCCCCGTCGACACGTTCTTGACGAAGATGTCGACGCCGACGTTGATGTCACCGGCGACCAGGTCGTTGGCACCGGACTGGAACAGAACCCAGGTCCCGTCGGGCGACCACGACGCGATCTCGGAGCCACCACTGCCCTGCGCGCCGCCGGTCCCCGTGGACACCCGCGTGATCTGGCCCGAGGTCAGGTCCTTGACGAAGACGTCACTCGACCCGTTCGTGTCGCCGGGGACCAGAGTGGGCGACTCGGACTCGAAGACCACCTTGTCCGCACGCGGGGACAGCTGGGGCCGCAGCGAGCTGCCGCCGCTCGCGACCGTTCCGTCGCTGGCGCTGCTGGCGACGACGAAGTCCGAGCAGTACCCCAGGGTGCTGCTCGTCTCGATCACGAGGATGTCCCAGAAGCCGTTCCCGTCGTCGCACGGCCACGGTCCGGTCGCCGCGAACGCGATGCGGTTGCCGGTCCACACCGGGTGGCTGCACTCCGGTCCGAACCACTCGACCCTGCCGGTCTGCAGGTTCTTGCCGAACAGCCGCGCCCACGGGTGCACGTTCGGCATGAGCGAGTTCGACGAGGCGCAGAACAGCAGCCAGCTGCCATCGGGGGAGAACGCCAGGCCGGAGTGCGTGGACTCCAGACAGTCCCCCAGGTTGCCACTCGCGTCGCGGTCCACGGCGCTGATGGCTCCGGTGGCCAGCGTCTTGACGTACACGTGGGGGCACCCGTCGGCTACCCCGGGGACCAGGTTCGTGGCCGCCGAGATGAACGCGACCCGTGATCCGTCCGGGGACCAGGTCGCGCTGCCGGCCTCGGCGTTGCCGCCCCTGCCGGCCGCGTCGGCATTGACGCGGACGATGGCCCCGGCGGAGGTGGTGGGGCCCGTCGACGTGCTCCCGCCGGCGGAACCCCCGGAACCGCCGGTCCCCCCAGAACCGGCGGACCCGCCGCCCGCCGGGACGGGAACGGTCACCCGCACCACGGCACCACGGATCCCGGAGACGGAGACGACGATGCGCACGGGGGTCGTGACCGACGCCGGGAAGGCGCACCGGATGCGCGCCTGGGTCGCCGCCCTCGGCGGCCTCGGCACGAGCCCGACCACGCGACACGTCAGCGGACCGTCCTTGATCCTCAGCCGGCTCGGTGAGGTCACCCGCCAGGACTTCCGGAGCGACACCGTGACGGTGCTGGCCGTCGCGGCCGTCACGACCGCGGGAACGACCCGGGCGACGGACGACGACGTGCCCGCACCCGCGGGGACGGGCAGCCCCGTGAGGACGAGCGTGGCGGTGGCGACGATGGCGGCGGGGCGCGTGAGGTTCCACATGGTGGGCCGTCCTGTCCTGGAAGCGATCCGACGCCCCCGAAGGTCTCGCCCCCACCCACCCGGCGTCGTCGTCCACCTGCGCCACGTTGGGCGGCGCGACCGCGATGCGTCTCAGCCGGTCATCGCGGCGACGGCGGACAGCCGGTCGGGAGCGCCCAGCTTCGTCCGGGCGTTCTCGACCAGCCGCCGGACCGTGGGTCGCCCCACCCCCAGGCGACGGGCGATGTCCGTGTACGTCGCTCCTCGCGCCACCAGGTCGAGCACCATCCGCTCGCGCTCGGTGAGCAGGCCGGATCGGTCGGGCGCCCTGCGCGCGGCGCGCGGAACCCCGGCCAGACGCAGCGAGCGGTGGACCCGGGCGAGCAGTGGGGCCATGGCCGCCTCGGACGCCGCCTCCTCGACCCGCAGCAGTGCGTCGACGGCTCCCGGGTCCCCGACCAGCCGGCGCGCCTCGGCAGCCCCCCAGCGGGCCCGCAGCGCCAGGCCGAACGACCGCTGCAGTGCCGCATCGGCCACCGCCTCGAGCTCCGCCGCTGCCCGGGCCGGATCCTCGGCGAGACCCGTCACGGCCCAGGCCTCCCGCACCAGCAACCGGTCGATCCGGGTCGGGCTGGCGTCGCGCGGCGGGGTCACCGCCTGCCCGAGGTCGTGCTGCGCCCACGCGCGCAGCGGCTGGAGATGTCCCCTGACGTACGTGAGCGCGTACTCGTCGACGTCACCCCGCAACGCCGCGTCGGCCACCTCCACGGTCAGGGCGGGCCGACCGGCCGCCAGGTGGGCCCAGGCGTGCAGGAGGTAGAGGCCAGCGTCGCCGGCGTCGACCACCGCAGGCGGGAGCGCGGGCAGGAGGGCCTCGGCCGCCTCTACCAGCCCCAACTCGATCAGGCACAGCGCCCGGGTGTTGCGGGACTGGTCGAGGGTCAGCCGGTCGACCGCGGCGGACAGCACGGCGTCGACCTCCTCGAGCGCCTCGCGGAAGCACCCGCGGAACATGAGCAGGTTGGCCGCCATCGCACGGAACTGCGCCTGCCACTCCCCGAGCCCCAGCTGAGCGGCCAGCCCCGCCATCTCGTGGGCGAGCGTGAGACCCGCCTCCTGGTCCCCGTTCGACTCCTGCCAGGTGACCACGTTGTTGGAGGTCCGCATCAGTGCGTCGACGTCCCCCTCGTCGCGGGCCGCGTCGCGCCCCGCCGACCACTCGGCCAGACCCTCACCCTGTCGGATGTAGGCGAGGATGCCGGCGGCGTTGAGCAGGGCCGCGCGGCCCGGGCCCTCGCCCGTCAGAGCCAGCGCGCGCGCCAGCATCTCCTCGTGCTCGGGCCGCGGGCCGACCGACAGGGCCTCGCGGGTCACCAGCTCCCCGAGGAGCGCCGCCTCGACGGCGGTGCCGGTGCCCTCGACCACCGCCGTCCCGGCGCGAGCGGCGGCGACCGCCTCCTCCGCGGAGCCGAGGTGCCACAGGGCCCGGGCACGTGCCAGCGCGAGCCGGCCAGCGTCCTGCCGGGACAAGGCGCTGGGGTCCAGCCGGTCCGCGGCTTTCACCACCTCCCCGGGTCGACCCGCGGTCGACCAGGCCTCCAGCGCCCACAGCCACAGCGCCTCCCGCCGCTCGTCCTGGCAGGCGTCGGCCGCCAGCTGGAGCATGCGGGCCCGGTCGACCGGCTGGTCCGTGGCGCCGGCCGCCTCGAGGGCACGGGCGACGGCCGGCTCTGCATCGCCGGCGGCGGCCAGGTGGGCCGCGGCGGCGGCCGGGTCGTCGGTCGCCGCGGCCAACGTCCGGTGGACCTCCCGGACCTGTTCCGGATCCGCGGCGGCCACGACCGCGTCGGCGACGAGCGCATGGTGGATGCGGACCGCACCGTCCTCGGTCCGAGTCGCGATGCCGGCACGCACCAGCGCGTCGGTGTTGTCGTCCGGGGGGAGCGGCCGGTCCGCCAGGGCGAGACCCAGAGCGCACGTCGCCAGGCGCCCGGGCAGGCTCTCCACCGCCGGCACCAGCCCGCGGCCCATCGGCGCCGTCGGATCCCCGCACAGGAACTCCACCAGCAGCGGGAGCCCCCCGGCCCGCTGCACCACCCGTTCCACGTCGGTCGGCACCAGACCGGGGGCCAGCGACGTGGCCAGCCGCGCCACCTCGGCGTCGGGGAGCGATGCCACGGGAAGGGCGTCGATCCCCGACTCGGTCAGCCGAGCGACGGGACCGTGCACGACCGAGCCTCCACCTGGCGGCTCGTCGTCCGGTCGGGCCGCCAGCAGCAGCGTCACCCGGCCGGAGAGGGCGCACAGCACCGCCAGGGTGCCCTCGTCGACGAGGTGGACGTCGTCGACGACGAGCACACCCGGCCCGACCACGCGCTCCACCCGGGCGGCGACCGCTTCCACGTCCCCGACCAGGGACACGTCAGGCAGAGCCCGGCCCAGGACCCGGTACTCGCTCCAGCGCAGGGTCTCCTGGCCGCTCGTGACATACCTGGCCCGACCGGTCGCTGCGGCGGCCGCGCGCAGCAGGGCGGTCTTGCCCACCCCGCCCTCGCCGACCAGGACCACCGAGCGGTCATCGGTCAGCCGGCCGATCATCAACGCGAGATCCGCGTCCCGACCCACGAGGCTCACCTGACGGCGGGGGGCGGGTGCTCCTCCTCCGGTCCCCACGCCAGCCGACCTCAACGCCGCCACGGCCTCGGCGGTGCTGCGGACGCCCAGGATCCGCCGTGCCGCGGCCACCCGGCGGTCGGCCGTCCGTCGAGAGACGTGCTCCAGCCGGGCCGCCTCCCCGAGGGTCCGGCCGGCGGCGAGGTGCTGGAGAAGTGCCACCGCGTCGGCCGGCAGGTCGTCGACCGGCCGCGGCTGTGGGTGGTTCACGAACTCGACCTCGCCGGTGCGCCGCAGCTCGGCGACGAGCAGGCCGAGGATGTCGTCCGCGACGTCGTCGCCGTCGAGGCACGCCGCGACCCGCTCCCCCCGGCTCGCCGCCTCCACCGCGGTGGCCACGTCCGCGGTGTCCCGGACCGCGACCACGACCGCATCCGGGAAGGCCTGGGCAGCCAGGTCCGGCGCCCAGTGCGACAGCAGGACGTGCTCCACCCGGCCCCCGATCCCCGCGTCCGGCAACGCCAGACACACACGGTAGCCCGGCGGCTACGGGACGGGGTGGCGCGCGTCGTAGCGGACGAAGGACGGGATCGCGAACGCCAGCGCCACCGCGAGCACCGCGCTGGCCAGCCCGCCACTCACCACGGCCACGGTCTCCCCCAGCAGCACCGCGACCGCGCCGGCCTCCACGTCGCCCAGCCGGGGCCCGCCCGCGACGACGACGGTGAACACCCCCTGCAGGCGGCCGCGGTACTCGTCCGGCGTCGCCGCCTGCAGGATCGTCGTACGGAACACCGCGCTGACCGAGTCCGCGCCGCCGGCGACGGCCAGCAGCAGCAGCGCCAGCGGCAGCCACCGGACCAGCCCGAACGCCGCGATCGCCAACCCCCACACCACGATCGAGACGACCACGGCCAGGCCTTGCCGGCGGACCCGGCCCAGCGGCCCGGACAGCGCGCCCGCCACCACCGCTCCGACGGCCGGCGCCGCCGAGAGCAGGCCCACGACGGTCGCCACCTCGCGGGCCGTGCCGCCGTACCACATGGCCGCGATCGCGGGGAACAGCGCGCGGGGCATCCCGAAGACCATCGCGACGATGTCCTCGTAGAAGGACATCTGCAGGTTCTTCTTGCCGCGCAGGAACTTCAGCCCCTCGACCACGGACGCCAGCCCGGCGCGGCGCACCGGGCCCGTCGGCGGCAGCGCGGGAAGCCGCCACATCGCCAGCAGCATCGCGGCGAACGCCACCACGTCGACCGCGTACGGCACCGCGACGCTGCCGGTCACCCCGATGAGCAGGCCGCCCAGCAGCGGTCCGAGGGTGAAGCCCAGGTTCCAGGTGATGACGCCGAGTGCGTTGGCCGCCGGCAGCAGGGGCTCGGGCACCAACCGGGGGATGATCGCCTGCCGCGCCGGGTTGCCCACGGCGAAGAAGGCGGACTGGACCGCCACCACCGCGTACAGCAGCGCCACGTTGTCCCAGCCGGCGAGCGCCTGGACCAGGAACGCCACCGAGCACACCCACAGCCCGGCGGCGGTGAGCAGCCCCACCAGTCGTCGGTCGTGCGCGTCGGACAGCGCGCCACCGTAGAGCCCGAACGCGACCAGCGGGACCAGCTGGAACAGCCCGACCAGGCCGACCGACCATGACGACCCGGTGATGGCGTACACCTGGATGCCGACCGCGACCGCGGTCATCTGGTGGCCGACGTTGCTGACCCCCAGCGCCAGCCACAGCCGGCGGTAGGCCGGACTGACGCGCAACGGCGTCAGGTCGGCGAACAGGCGGGCCACGGCGGCAGCCTGCCCGACCCGCCCCCGCCCGCGGACCCGGGGCTACGGCGACAGCCGCTCCACCACCCAGCCGGAGGGGTCGTCCATGGCCGGCACCCGGTCCGGGTCGACCCGCCGGTAGCGCAGCCGATCGTGCAGGCGGGACTCGCGGCCCTGCCAGAACTCCACCGTCACCGGGTGGACCACATAGCCGCCCCACACCTCCGGCAGCGGCACGTCCGTGCCCTCCGGGTAGCGCTCCCGCAGCTCGGCCACCCGCTGCTCCAGCACTGCCCGCGACCCGATCACCCGGGACTGGTCGCTCGCCGCGGCGCCGATCTGGTGCCCGTGCGGGCGGGAGCCGAAGTACGCCGCCACCTCGCCGCGGGTGACCGGCTCGGCCTCCCCGACCACGACGACCTGCCGGTGCAGCGGCAGCCAGGCGAAGACCAGCGACGCCCGGGGGTTGTCCTCGAGGTCCCGGCCCTTGCGGGACGCCAGGTTGCTGTAGAAGGCGAACCCCCGCGGACCCACGTCCTTGCACAGCACCGTGCGCGCGCTGACGTCACCGTCGAGCGTGGCGGTGGCCACCGTCATCGCGTTCGGCTCGGGCAGCCCGGCCGCCACGGCGTCGGCGAACCAGGCCTGGAACTGGCCCAGCGGGTCCGGGGCGAGCGCCGACTCGTCCAGCGTGCGGTCGCCGTACGACACCCGCATCGCCGCCAGGGCATCGGACTCGGTCCCGCGCCGTACGTCTCCCACCCCCTGATGACACCAGATCCGGCCCCGGGCTGCGCGCCGTCCCCCGCTGTGGGTTGAATACCCGGGGGCCGCTCACGAGGCGGCCCGTACCGGGTCGCGCGACGGGCGCGGCCCCAGGAGCAGGGAGCGGCCCGTATGCCCGACTTCGTCCCCGGCCTCGAGGGCGTCATCGCGTTCGAGACCGAGATCGCCGAGCCGGACAAGGAAGGCAGCGCGCTGCGCTACCGCGGCGTCGACATCGAGGACCTGGTCGGCCGGGTGTCCTTCGGCAACGTGTGGGGCCTGCTCGTCGACAACGAGTTCGGCCCCGGCCTCCCCCCGGCCGAGCCTTTCCCCATCCCGGTCCACTCCGGCGACGTACGGGTCGACGTGCAGTCCGCGATCGCGATGCTCGCCCCGGCCTGGGGGCTGCAGCCGCTGCTCGACATCGACGACGAGGAGGCCCGCGAGGACCTCGCCCACGTGTCGGTCATGGCGATGTCCTTCGTCGCCCAGTCCGCCCGCGGCCTGGGCCTGCCGATGGTGCCGCAGAGCCGGATCGACGAGGCCAAGACGATCGTCGAGCGGTTCATGGTCCGCTGGCGCGGCGAGCCGGACCCGCGGCACGTGCAGGCCGTCGACGCCTACTTCGTGTCCGCCGCCGAGCACGGCATGAACGCCTCCACCTTCACCGCCCGCGTCATCGCCTCGACCGGTGCGGACGTGGCTGCGTCGCTGTCCGGTGCGGTCGGCGCCCTGAGCGGACCGCTGCACGGCGGTGCCCCGTCCCGGGTGCTCGGGATGATCGACGAGATCGAGCGCACCGGCGACCCGCGCGGCTACGTCAAGGGCGTGCTCGACCGGGGCGAGCGGCTGATGGGCTTCGGCCACCGCGTCTACCGCGCCGAGGACCCCCGCGCCCGCGTGCTGCGGCAGACGGCCCGCCAGCTCGACGCGCCGCGGTACGAGGTCGCCGAGGCGCTCGAGACCGCCGCCCTCACCGAGCTGCGCGAGCGCCGTCCGGACCGCGTGCTCGAGACGAACGTGGAGTTCTGGGCGGCCATCGTGCTCGACTTCGCCGAGGTGCCGCCGCACATGTTCACCTCGATGTTCACCTGCGCCCGGCTGGCCGGGTGGAGCGCGCACATCCTGGAGCAGAAGAAGACCGGCCGGCTGATCCGGCCGTCCGCCCGGTACGTGGGCCCCGGGCCCCGCCGGCCGGAGCAGGTCCCCGGCTGGGACGCGGAGGTCGTGGCCCCGTCCGGGTACTTCCAGGAGGGGCTCGCGCACCGCGAGTAGACCCGCGCGACGACGCGGCCGGCTCGGTCCGCACCGTGGTGACGCCCGTCTCACGCTGCGGACCGGGTCGACACCCGGCCTCGGCCGGCGCCTACCCTGCGGCCGTGGCTGACATCGACCCGAGCGGCATCGACCCGACCAGCATCGTCATCCCTGCCGACCTGCGTCCCGCGGACGGCCGGTTCGGCTCCGGGCCCTCCAAGGTCCGCCCGGCGCAGGTGGACGCCCTGCGCGAGGTGGCGACCACCTACCTGGGGACGTCGCACCGGCAGAAGACGGTGAAGTCGCAGGTGGGCCGGCTGCGGGCCGGGCTGGCCTCGCTGTTCTCCCTGCCCGACGGGTACGAGGTAGTGCTGTCCAACGGCGGGTCCACCGCGTTCTGGGACGTGGCGACGTTCGGGTTGATCGAGGACCGCGCCCAGTTCCTCACCTTCGGCGAGTTCGGGTCCAAGTTCGCCAAGGCCGCGAAGGACGCGCCGCACCTCGGCGACCCGACGGTCATCAGCTCCGACCCCGGCGACGCGCCGGACTTCCGCGTCGAGGCCGGCATCGACCTGTACGCCAGCCCGCACAACGAGACCTCCACCGGTGTCGCGATCACCCCGACCCGGGTGGCCGGTGCCGACGACGGCGCCCTGATGGCGTTCGACGCGACGTCCGGCGCCGGCGGCCTGCCGGTCGACCCCGAGCAGTTCGACGTCTACTACTTCGCCCCGCAGAAGTCGTTCGGCTCCGACGGCGGGCTCTGGTTCGCCCTGATGTCCCCCGCCGCGATCGAGCGGGCGGCGCGAGTGAAGGCGAGCGACCGCTGGATGCCGGCGTTCCTGGACCTGCAGACGGCGATCGACAACTCCCGCCTGGACCAGACGTACAACACCCCCGCGCTGGCCACGATCTACCTGATGGCCGAGCAGGTCGACTGGTTCAACGCCCAGGGCGGGCTGGACTGGTGCGTGGCGCGCACCGGCGAGTCCAGCCGGATCCTCTACACCTGGGCCGGGCAGTCGACCTACGCCACGCCGTACGTGACCGACCCGGCGAAGCGCTCCCCGGTCGTGGGCACGATCGACCTGGACGACACGATCGACGCCACGGCCGTCGCGAAGGCGCTGCGCGCCAACGGGATCGTGGACACCGAGCCCTACCGCAAGCTGGGCCGCAACCAGCTGCGGATCGCGATGTTCCCGGCCGTCGACCCCCAGGACGTGCTCGCGCTCACCACCTGCATCGACTTCGTCGTCGACGCGCTGGCCTGACCGTGGACGGACCGGTCGTCGTCCCGCAACGCGACCGTCCGACCTGGATCTCCTACGCCCAGCTCGCGGCGTACGGCTGGTTCCTCTACGCGTTCGGGCCGTCGCTGGTCCTGCTGCGCGACGAGCAGGGGACGTCGCGTGCCGTGTCCTCGCTGCACGGGACGATGCTGGCCGTCGGCGCGGTGGCGGCCGGCCTGCTGGTGGCCCGGCTGGTGGCCTGGATCGGCCGTGGAGCGGTGCTGCGGGTCGGCACGCTCGCCCTGGTCGCCGGGATGCTCGGCTACACCGCGGGCGGCGGGCTGCCGGTCACGCTCGGGTCGATGCTGGTGGCCGGCGTCGGCGCCTCGCTGCTGCTGGCCGCGGTCAACGCCTTCATCGCCGAGCACCAGGGCCGCGCGGCGCCGGTGTCCCTGAGCGAGGGCAACGCGGGCGCGGCGTTCTTCGGCCTGATGGGGCCGCTCGTCGTGGGTGTCGGGGTGGCGTTCGCCACCTGGGGCTGGCGCATCGGGCTGTGGGTCGCGGCCCTGGCGTTCCTGGTGATCGAGGTGGTCCGGGGGCGCGACCTGCGGGTGTTCGACGGCACCAGCGGGCACCCCGAGGGCGAGCCCGGGCACGACCCGGGCGGCCGGATGCCCGCGCTGTTCTGGTGGTCGTGGCTCACGCTGGTCCTGCTGATCGGCGTGGAGTTCTGCCTGACCCTGTGGGGCTCGGACCTGCTGCGCAGCCGCGGCGGGCTGGGGCCCGCGGCCTCCGCGGCCGCACTGGCGGCGATCGTCGGGGGCATGGCGATCGGCCGCTTCGCCGGGTCGCGGGTGCTGGAGCGGGCCGACCCCGAGCGGCTGCTCGCCGGCGCGATCCTGCTGGCCGGGGCCGGCTTCGCGCTCACCTGGGTCGTGCCTGCGGCGGTGCCCATGGTCGCGGGGCTGTTCGTCGCCGGCCTGGGCGTGGGCCTGCACTTCCCGCTGGGCATCACGCGCGCGATCCGGGCCTCCGGCGGTCGCTCCGACCGGGCCTCCGGGCTGGGGTCGGTCGGTGCCGGGATCGCGACGGGCGGGGCGCCGTTCGTACTGGGGGCTCTGGCCGACGGGGTCGGCGTGCACCTGGCCTTCCTGGTCGTCCCCGCCCTGCTCGCCGGTGCGCTGGTGCTGCTGCTCGCGCGCCCCGTCCCCGCGTGACAACCGTCGCAACACCTGCCCGACGGGTCGCTCCGCGGCCGCCGCTCAGGTAGCAGCCAGTCAGGTCCGCAGCCGCCAGGTGGCCAGCGCGACCAGTCCGACCGCCCCGGCGGCCAGCGCCGCGCCCCACAGCACCCGGTTCGGGTCGTCGGCGGCGGCCGCGGCGGAGGCGGCCGACGGGCTCGTACCGGGCGCGGGCTCCGACGGGTCGGTCCCGGCGGGCGACGCATCGACGGGTTCCCCGGTCGACGGGGCCGCGGTGCCCGACCCGCCCTCAGGACCGGACCCCGCGGACCCGGTCCAGGCCTCCTCCGGCAGCGGTACCCGCAGCAGCCGGTCGTCCATCTCGCCCGCCACCAGCAGGGCCCGGCCGTCCGCGGCCCACGCGACCGCCTCCCCGCGCGGCTGCACCGGCAGCTCGATCCGGGCGAGCTCCCGGCCGGGCGGCAGCCCCTCGTAGACGCGGGCGTCGAGGTAGTCGCGCAGGACGTACCTCGAGGCGTCCGGCGCGACGGCGCCGTCGGTGACCAGGCCGCCCTCGTCGCCGAGCCGCTCGGCCGTCATCACCTCGTCGCGGACCAGCGGGATCGGCAGCCGCCACAGGCCGCCGGTGGCCAGCTGCTTGGTCACGACCCACAACCGCTGGCGGTACGGGTCGGCCAGCAGCGCCTCGGCGTTGTGCGCCCCGTCGGCGTAGGTGAACTCGTACGTGGCCGAGCCGACCGTGGCGTCGACCAGCTCCTTCGGCTCACGGACGCGGTGGATGCGGACGGTGTCCCAGGCGTCGAGGTTGTCGCCGATGTCGCCGACCCACAGCACCGGACGTCCCTTCGCGTCGACCCCGGACGCGATGCCCTCGAGGTCGCGGGCCTCGATGCCGTCCACGGTGAGGCGGGCCAGCGTCTGGCAGGTGGTGCCGTCGACGGCATACAGGTACGGACCCCCGGAGGAGTCGTTGTGCAGCCACAGCACGCCGGGGTGGAGCAGCGACGGCGCCATCCCGCTGATCTCGGTCAGCCGCTCGTCGTCGAACCGGCACACGACGGTGACGTCCTCGGCGGCTGCGGGCGGAGCGACGGCGGCTGCGGCCGGAGCGGCCACCGCCACGGCCGCCAGCAGCAGCGCGGCAGCCCTACGTGGACGCATCGGCGGCCTCCAGCTCGTCCGCGAGCAGCACTGCCAGCCGCGGCGTGACGCCCCACTCGCCCACCAGGACGCGGTAGTCGGCCCACGCGCGGTCGTCCGCCGCCGCCCCGGTGCGGTGCGCGCGGATCATCACGTTGCGCGGCGTGTGCTCGGTGCCGACGAACTCGACCACGTCTACCCGGTGCCCGAGCAGGCGCAGCAGGTGGGCGCGCAGTGCGTCGGTCAGGACGTCGCCGAACCGCTCGCGCAGGATCCCGTGCCGGGTGAGGACCTCATACGGGGCCGGAGCGGTCCCCGCGCGCAGCTGCCGCTGGAGGTCGTGGTGGCAGCAGGGGGCGACCAGCAGCAGCCGCGCCCCGCACCGGACGCCGCGGGCCACGGCGTCGTCGGTCGCGGTGTCGCAGGCGTGCAGGGCGAGCACGACGTCGGCGTCGTCGTCGGCGCTGCCCGGCCGAGGGGTCGGGAATGCGAACTCCGCGGTCGCGATGGGGGCGGTGACGAACGAGACGGTCCCGGCGAGCCCGAGGTCCTCCGCCAGCGCGGCGTTGCGGCGGCGGGCCTGCTCCTTGACGTCGACCCCGATGACCTGCGCCGGGAGCCCGCGGGCGGCGAGGTGGGCCACCGCGGCGAAGGTGAGGTACGCGTTGCCGCAGCCGAGGTCGACCACGCGCAGCGGACGGTCGGCTGTCGGTCGGTCCACGCGGCCCGACTCCAGCGCGTCCTGCAGCGCGGCATCCAACAGCCGGACGAACTCCTCCACCTGGCGGTACTTGTCCTGCCGGCGCGGTCGCACCCGGCCGTCCGCGTCGGTGATGCCGAGGGCGTGCAGGTACGGCTCGCCCGGGTCGATCAGCCGGGGCTTGTCCCGGTCGTGCGCCCGCGTCGGCGCCGGCAGGTCGACCCGGGCGGCGCGGTGGACCTGCGCCTCGCCGCGCTTGGTCACCCGGACCTGCAGGGTGCGGTCGACGGTGTCCACGTGCCAGTTCCCGAACGGCTCGGCCAGCAGCGCGTCGACCGCCTGCGCCGCGCCCTGCGGCCCGGGGTCGGCCCAGTCGTGGTTGCCGGTGAACGCCTGGGTGGCGTCGTACGCCGTCACCTGCAGCCGCGGCCCGGACGCCAGGTCCACCGGACGCAACTCGGCCCGCCGCCAGCGCGGCCCGGGCTGTCCCCGCCGGCGTCCGGCGGCGACCGCGCGGACCAGGCGGGCGGGGTCGAGCAGTGCGGCACGGACCTCGGCCAGCGCCTCCGGCAGGGGCTGCGTCATCAGCGCACGAGCGCCGCGACGACGACGGCCACCAGCAGGACCGCGAGGGCGCCGAGGGTCACCAGGCGACGGGTCCGCGGGTCCACGACGGAAGCCTAGGCGGCGCCCACGGTCGTCGGCCGCCCCCGACCCGCCGGGCGCCCGCGTCGCCCTCCGTCGCCGCGCCCCCCGGGCGCTCGCCTGCGCCGTTGTGGTGCCGGTTGCGCGAGCTGTAGCTCGCGCAACCGGCACCACAACGATCCGCGGACGGGGCGGGGGCGAGCGGCTCGCTCAGGTCGTCGGGTCCGCCCGGCCCAGGGGGAGCACGGCGACGTCGTCGTACCGGGGCTGCGGGCCGGTGGTGGAGCGCACCAGCGCCAGGGACGCCACCGACCAGGGCGGTCCCTCGTACGACGCCAGCGCCCGGGCCAGCGGCCGCGGGTCGGGCCGGCCCGACCGCATCCGGGCCAGCGTCACGTGCGGGCGCCAGGCCCGCTCCTCGACCGCGAACCCGCTCCGGCGCAGGGCCCCCTGCACGGACCGCGCCAGCCCCGCCAGGGCCGCCAGTCCCGACGGTCCGGCGGGGGTCCCGGCACCGGCGGGGGTCCCGGCACCGGCAGCATCGACCGGCCCGGACGCGTCGGCGTCCCGCACGCCGACCCAGAGCATGCCGCGACCGAACGTCCCCGCGCCGGCCAGCCGTACCGGCGGCGTGGGCCGGTGCCGGACCGCCGTGCGGGCCAGCCGGTCGCGCGCCTGCTCGCACCGCTCGTCCGCCAGCTCACCCAGGAACGCGACGGTGAGGTGCCAGCGGGACGGGGGCTGCCAGCGGACGCCGCGGGCGTCGTCGGCAGCGCGCACCGGGTCCAGCGCCGCGTCGAGGTGGGCCACCGCCTCCGGCGGGGGCCAGACCGCCACGAACAGCCGCACCCGCCGATCCTGCCCCAGCCGCTGCGGGGTCCGCGCGCGGGCTAACCTGCTCGCCGTGCCCGACACCGAGCCGAGCGGCCCCGATCGGACGCACGCCGAGCAGATGGACGCCGGGCCGACCGGCCCGACGCAGCGCGGCGTCGGCCCCCGGAACGCCGAGCGATCCGACGCGGGACCCTCCGACGCCGAACCCTCCGACGCCGAACCCTCCGACATCGAGCCGCTCGACGTCGACGGCGTGGGCGCGATCGCCGTCGGCACGGTGCTGTGGTCGGTGGCGTTCGTGGTCCTGCTGGTGCTGCGGGACCGCCTGGCCGAGGCCGGGACCGAGTGGTGGCTGTGGGTGTGCGCGGCCGGCGCCCTGCTCGGGCTGCCGGGGCTGTGGATCGTGACCCGCCGCCGCGCGGCCTACCGGCGGGCCGGCCGACGCGGCTGAGCGGGGACGCCCCGGTCCGCGCGCGGCAGACCAGCGCGCGGGATCAGGAGTGGCCGAGGTCGAGCACGTCGTAGCCGACGTGGTCCACGACAGCCCCGCTGGCCTCGGCCAGACCGGGGGCGCCGCCGGGCTCGGAGTACCCGCCGCAGCCGTGGTCCAGTGCCACCGCCCGGCCGTCGGAGGGTGACAGCCGGTTGGCGCAGATCCCGAAGGCCTGGCCGGCGGGGCCGCCGATGGTGAGCAGGAAGCCGCAGCTGGCGCACCGCCCGGGGGCCGCCTGCGCGATCGGGGCCCGCGGGCCGGCGTCGCCGTCGTACCAGCGGTCCAGCGCCTCGTCTCGGCCCAGCGCGGACAGCACCCGCGGCCGCCCGAGCCCGATCTCCCACTGGGTGGGGCGCAGCGGCGCGTCGGTGCCCTCGCCGTACAGGTCGTCCTCGCCGCTGAAGCCGGGCGCCAGCCGCGGGTCGCCGGGGTCGGCCGGCAGCACGTCGCCCACGCCGAGATCACCGGGCTGCACCCGCTCGCTCCACGGCACCCAGGCAGGGGCCAGCAGGCTGTCGGCCCCGGGGACCAGGACGACCTCGTCGACGGTCACGTGCCGGGCCCGGGAGGCACGGGCCACGGTCACCGACCAGTGCCAGCCCCGGTAGCCCGGCTGCAGGCACTCGAACAGGTGGGTGACCACGCGGTCCGCGTCCGGCTCGGCCGCGACGCCGACGTGCTCGCCGACGCCACCGGCGGGCGCCTCCTCCTCGGCCGCGGCGCGCGCGAGGTCCACGGCGGCGGCGCAGGCGGCGTCGGGCGCGGCGGTCTTGCGACGGGCGGTGGCGGCGGTCACCGGACGATTGTGGCCCACGACGGGGGTGCCGCGTGCACGGGGCGGTCGACCGCCGGTGCCGGGCCGCCGCCGGGTCGGGTCGGCGACCCGGTCGCGGCGGCCACCGGGTCGGGTCGGCGGGCTGGCCAGCGGTAGCCTTCGAGCGGACATCGACCCCGCGCAGATCCGGAGCCCCGCATGACCCGCGCCCGTCACGTCACGCTGGCCGCCACGCTGGTCGTCGCCGGTCTCGGGCTGGCGGCGTGCGAGAAGCCGGCGCCGTCGGTGTCGGTGTTCTCCGGGACGACGACGCAGCACCGCGAGGCCCTGTGCTGGTCCTTCGACTCCGACTCGCTGGCCCCGGGGTCATGCGCGCAGGACCTGGTCACCAAGGCGCTCGAGGGGGACGGCGTCGCGACGATCCCGGTGGTCCCGGGCGAGACGATCGGGATCAGCGTGGACACCGTGGTGGCCGAGGCCGGCTGGACGCCGGTGATCGGCGGCCAGAAGCTGGTGCAGACGCCGCTGGAGGGGACGTACTACCGGTTCGTCTACCCCGACCTGCAGGAGGTCCCGGCCGACGGGCTGTCGCTGCAGGTCGTGGCCGGCCGCGACACCAAGACCCGCGGGGTCTGGGTGTTCCGGCTCGCCCCGGCGAACGCCTGACCCGCACCGTCCCGCCCCACCCACTGGTGGAACCTCCGACCAGCCGCTCGACGCCCCGAGGCGGTCGTACGTTCCACCGGGGGTGACGGGAGTGACGGCGCGTCCGGGTGTCGCCCGGGGCCCGGGGCCCGGAGAAAGAGGCGGCGTCAGACGTCGAGGTCGTCGGCGACGGCGCGCAGCACCGCGGCGATCTTGTGCGCGTGGTTGTCGTCGGGGTAGCGGCCCCGGCGCAGCTGGTTGGACAGCCCGTCGAGCAGCTTGATCAGGTCCTCGACGAGGACGGCCATGTCGTCCGCCGGCTTGCGGCTGGCCTTGACGACGGAGGGGGCGGCGTCGAGCACGGTCACCGACAGCGCCTGCTTGCCGCGCCGGCCCTCGGCCACGCCGAAGTCGATCCGGGTGCCCGGCTTGATCGTCGTCATGCCCTCGGGGAGCGACGAGGCGTGCAGGAAGACGTCCTCACCCTCGTCGGACGCGACGAACCCGAACCCCTTGTCGGAGTCGAACCACTTCACCTTGCCGGTCGGCACCGTCGCACCCCTGTCCTCGTCGTACGGATGCCGCTCGTAGACCGGCGGCACCAGGCCCACGAACGGCCGCCACCGGTACGAAGCGGCGTCCCAGGCTAACGGCGCGCCCCGCGGGAGCCCAAAGCGGTTCCCGTGGGACCCCCGCGACGCCGACCGGCATACCCTGGCGGGCGTGACCGGCTCCCCCGCCCGCCCCGGCGACCGCACGCTGCGCGTCGGGATCGTCCTCACCGTGGTCGGGCTGGTGTTCACGCTGGTCGCGATGGTCCCGCTGGTGGTGCCGTCGGTACGGCTGCCCGGCGCGTTCTGGTTCCTCGCCATGCTCACCGGCGTCGGCCTGCTGGTGGTCCTGGCCGGGCTGCTGCGCGCCGCCCGGGCCCGCGGCCGCGCGGTGACCGCCGCGGTCGAGACCGTCGCCGCCCCGGAGATTCCTCAGCGGTAGCGGTCGGGCTCGTCGAGGAGCTCGTTCATCGCCCCGGACCGGAAGCCCCGGGGGTCCACCTCCACCGCACCGAACCCGGCGGAGCGCACCGCCTCGGCGACGGCCGGGCTGGCCGCTGCCGCCGCGACCGCCGACGGGGTGACCTCGACCCGCGCGGCCTCCCCCAGGTCACGCACCCGCACGTCCGGGCTGACGATCCCCTCGGCCGCCAGCGCCGCCCGGACGGCGCGCTCGGCGACGTCGACGCGCCGCAGCCGCGACGGCGTGACCTGCAGCCCGTAGGCGATCCGCGACGACAGGCAGGCCGCCTGCGGCTTGTCCCAGGTCGGCAGCCCCCAGACGCGTGAGGCCGTACGCACCTGGGCCTTGCTGAGCCCGGCGTCGGCCAGCGGGGTCGCGGCACCGCGCTCGGCGGCGGCCCGGATGCCCGGCCGGAAGCCCGCGACCACGTCGTCGGCGTTCGTCCCCGTCGCCACCGCCGCCAGCCCGAGCTCCCCGGCCAGCGGCGTCAGCACCTCCAGGAGCTCGGCCTTGCAGAAGTAGCAGCGGTCGCCGGCGTTGGCCCGGTAGCCCTCCCGGTCCAGCTCGTGCGTGACGGGGGTGACCAGCCGCACGCCCAGGCCGGCCGCGAACGCGCGCGCCCCGGCCAGCTCGCCGGCGGGCAGCGAGTCGCTGATCGCGGTAGCTGCGGCCACCCGGTCGGCCCCCAGCGCACGGACCGCCGCCGCCAGCAGCAGCGCGGAGTCGGCTCCGCCGCTGAACGCCACCAGCACCGACCCCAGGGCCCGCAGCCGACGCTCCAGGTCGGCCAACCGGTGGTCGAGCACCGCGCCGGACAGCCAGGCGGGGAAGCCGTCGAGGTCCGGCAGCACGACGTCTGCGCCCGCCTCGGCCAGCACGTCCGCAGAGGTGGGCCCGGTGGGGACAACGACCGCGAGAGCGCCGGCGACGGCCGCCGCGCGCACGTCACCGGCGTGGTCACCGACGTACGCGAACGCGCCCCGCTCCCGCAGCACGGCCCCCTTGGCCTCCGCGAACAGCTCGCCGACCACCTCGTCCGGCGCCAGGCCCGCAACCCGGCAGGCCTCCCACGCGTGCTCGGCCTTCTTCGCGGTGACCACGACCGTACGGCCGCCGAGGGCGCGCACCGCCGACAGCGCCTGCGCGGCACCGGGCAACGGGACCGTGGCGGGGATCCCGTACCGGGCGTAGTGCGCCCGGTACTCCGCCAGCAGCGACGCGTAGTCCAGGTCCGACAGCCACCGCGGGAACACCAGGTCCAGCGGCAGCCCGACCGTGGCCCGGACCTCCGCGTCGGACGCCTCGACACCGTGGGCGGCCAGCACGTGGCGGATCGCCGCCACGATGCCGTCGGCGGAGTCCACCAGCGTCATGTCGAGGTCGAACCCGACGACGAGCGGCACCGTCAGCGGCGCCGGGGCCGGTCCCTGCCGCGCGGTCGTCACGGGCGCGAGCGTACGTCCCGCCCGGACCCCGCCGCCGTCCCCTCCTCATCGCGACACCGGTCGCGGGCGCCGGGAGCCTCGGACGCAGGGCACGCGACCTGAGCACGCGGGGGCGCCTTCGCCATCCTCGCCGGCCTGCTCGACCGGCGCCCGGTCACCGGCTCACTGGACCCCACCGACTTGGGTCCGGACCCGGGACGCCGTAGCGTCGTGCGGATGGCCGGGCGCACCGACACCGACGCCGCCGGCGCCCCCGGGCGCGCGGCGGTCCGCAGCCTGGCCGACGACCTTCGCCGACGCGACGACGACGCGCTGCGGACGCTGCTGGAGCTGCGGCCGGACCTGCTGCACCCGGTCCCCGCGGACCTGGTGCAACTGGCGTTGCGAGCCACCACCGCGACCTCGGTCGTCGCCGCCCTGGACCGGCTGGACCGCTGGACCCTGCAGGTCGCGGAGGTGCTGGCGGTGCTGGACGAGCCGGCGTCCGCGACCGAGGTGCACGCCGCGTTCGCCGACCCCGACGGGTCCCTCGCGCAGCCGGTGGCCGAGGCGCTGCAGCGCCTGCGCGCGCGGGGCCTGGTGTGGCTCGACGGGGGCGACGACCCCGGATCCGAGGACGGCGAGGCGGACGTCGCGGACGGCGGGCTGCGGCTGGTACGCACCGCGCGCGATGCACTCGGCCCCTACCCGTGCGGCCTCGGCCCGCCCGGCGCTCCCGCCCACCCCAGGCTGGCCGCCTACGCGGCCGACCCGTCCCGGCTGGACGCGGCACTCGCCGACGCCCCCGAGGCCGCGCTGCGGGCGCTGCACTCACTGGCAGCGGGTCCCCCGGTCGGCTCCGTGGCGGGTGCGGACCGGCCGGTCAGCGAGGCCAGCGCGCGGACCCCGGTCGAGTGGCTGCTGGCCCGCGACCTGCTGCTGCCACGCGGCCCGGACAGCGTGGTGCTGCCGCGCGAGGTGGGCCGGGCGCTCCGCCGCGGCGTACTGGTCGCAGATCCCGCCCACCCACCCCGCCGACCGACCGCGACGGGCCACACCGACCCGGCCCGGGCCGACAGCACCGCCGGGCAGCAGGCGCTGCGCACCGTCACCGCGGTGGCTGCCCTGCTCGACTCCTGGGCCGTGGCCCCGCCGCCGGTGCTGCGCACCCGCGGGCTGGCCGTCCGCGACCTGACCGCGACCGCCCGTGACCTGGACGTCGACGAGCCGACCGCCGCGCTGTGGGTGGAGACCGCGTACGCCGCCGGCCTGCTCGCCGGGGACGACGAGGCCGACGAGTCCTGGGTCCCGACCGCGACGTACGACGTCTGGCAGGCCCTGGAGCTGCCCGAGCGCTGGGCGGTGCTGGCCCGGGCCTGGCTGCACGGCGTCCGGGTCCCGGGGCTGGTGGGCGGTCGCGACGCGAGGGACGTGCGCATCAACGCGCTGTCGGAGGCGGCCGGCCGGCCGCGGGCCGCCGCGGTCCGCGCGGCGACGCTGGAGGTGCTGGCCGAGCTCGGGCCCGGCGCGTCCGCGGACGCCGACGAGGTCCGCGCGGTGCTGGACCACCGGGTGCCCCGCCAGGCGTCCCGGCTGCGGCACGACCTGGTGGGGTGGACCCTCGCGGAGGCGGAGGTCCTCGGCGTCACCGGCGCCGGTGCGCTGTCCGCCCCCGGCCGCGCCCTGCTGGAGGCGTCCCGAGCGCCTGCGGCCACCGCGCCGGGGGCACGTCCCGCGACCGGTCGCGGGACGCGTCGCCACGCGACCTGGTTCGACCCCGACGCCGCGACCGCCATGGCCCCGCTGCTGCCGGACCCCGTCGACCACGTGCTGCTGCAGGCCGACCTCACCGCGGTGGCGCCCGGTCCGCTGGAGCCGTCCCTGGCACGGGAGCTGGCGCTGCTCGCGGAGGTCGAGTCGACCGGCGGCGCCACAGTCTACCGGATCGGCGAGTCCTCCGTCCGCCGCGCGCTGGACGCCGGGCGGGACGCCGCGGGCATCGTGGACTTCCTCGAGCGGCACTCCCGCACCCCCGTCCCGCAGGCCCTGCGCTACCTGGTGCAGGACACCGCCCGCCGGCACGGCAGCGTGCGGGTCGGGACGGCCTCGTCGTACGTCCGCAGCGACGACGAGACGGCCCTCACCCTGGCGCTCACCGACCGGCGCGCGGCGTCCCTCGGCCTGGTCCGGCTCGCGCCGACGGTGCTCGCGGCCGCGGCCCCGGTCGACGAGGTGCTGCACACCCTGCGCTCCATCGGGCTCGCCCCGGTCGCGGAGGCGCCGGACGGGGCGGTCGTGCTGCGCCGGCCGGAGGAGCGGCGGACCGAGCCGCGGCCCGAGCCGACGGCGACCGTCGGCCCCCCTCCCGCGAGCCCGACCCTGGTGTCGGCCGCCGTGCGCGCGCTGCGCGCCGGGGACCGGGCCGCCACGGCACCGCGCGGGCAGGTCGTCACAGGCCCGGCCGGCTCCGGGCACGTCCCCCGCACGTCCACCGCCACCACGCTGGAGGCGCTGCGGGCGGCGGTCGAGGCCGAGGCCCCGCTGTGGCTGGGCTACGCGGACTCCGGCGGCGCCGCCAGCGAGCGGGTGGTCGAGCCGCTGCGGCTGGCCGGCGGGTTCCTCACCGCGTACGACCACCGGGCCGACGAGGTGCGCACGTTCGCGGTCGCCCGGATCACCGGGGTCGCGCCGCTGGACGCCTGACGAGGACCGACCCGCGGGCTGCCCGGGCAGGTCAGGGGCGCAGCTCCTCCGTCCACCGGGTCATGCCCGCCAGCACCTCGGGGATCGGGTCCACGCCGATCCCGGGACCGGTGGGCACCGGCAGCCGGCCGTCCTTCAGCACGAAGGGCTCCGTGACGTCGAGGCTGAAGTACCGGCTCGACGCGCTGGTGTCACCGGGCAGGGTGAACCCGGGCAGCGCTGCCAGCGCCACGTTGGCCGCCCGGCCGATCCCGGTCTCCAGCATCCCGCCGCACCACACCGGGATCCCGCGCTCGCGGGCCAGGTCGTGGATGGCCAGCGACTCCAGGTAGCCGCCGGCCCGACCGGGCTTGATGTTGATGATCTCCGCGGCGCCGAACGCGATCGCGGACTCGGCCGACGCCAGCGAGATGATCGACTCGTCCAGGCACACGGGGGTGCTGATCTCGTCGGCGAGCAGCTTGTGCCCGAGCAGGTCGTCCTCGGGCAGCGGCTGCTCCACCAGCAGCAGGTCGTACTCGTCCAGCGGCGCCAGCAGGTGGAACTGCCCGCGCCGGTACGCCTGGTTGGCGTCCACCTGCAGCGGGACGTCGGGCCACCGCTCGCGCACGGCGGCCACCGGCGCGGCGTCCCAGCCGGGCTGGATCTTCAGCTTGATCCGCCGGTAGCCGGCGTCGAGGTACGACGCCACCTCGTCCAGCAGGGCCGGCACCGACTCGTCGGTCGGGATGCCCACGGACACCCCGCAGTCCACCTCGTCGGCGGTGGCCCCGAGGTAGGCCGCCAGCGACCGGTCCTCCCGGCGCAGCTGGGCGTCCAGCACGGCCGTCTCCACCGCGGCCTTCGCCATCGGGTGCCCCTGCACCGGGCGCAGCGCGCGGTGCACCGCCTCGGCGTCCGGGGCGCCGTCCTCGCCGCGGGCGGCCCAGGCCCGGGGCACCAGGTAGCGGCGGATCACGTCGATCGCCGCGTCCACGTACTCCGCGGAGTAGCCCGGCCACGACATCGCCACGCACTCCGCCCAGCCGGACACCCCGTCCGAGGTCACCGCCTCGACCAGCAGCACGTCGCGCACCGTCTCCGTGCCGAACGAGGTGCGGAAGGGCCGCACGAGCGGCACCTCCAGCCGGTGCAGCCGGACCAGGTCCAGCGTCGAGTCCGCGGTCATGCCGGAACCTCCACCACGTACGCCCCCTCGTCGGTCACGCCCACGACCCGACCGCCCCCGTCCAGCAGCGGCTGCAGCGCGTCCCGGACCTCGTGCCGCCACGCCAGCGCCCGGTCGGGGTGGGCGATCCGCAGGGCCACGACGTCGTCCGGCAGCGCCACCAGCACGGTCGCGGCGCGGCCACCGGTGGCGCGTGGTGCCCCGCCGTCGTCCACCGCGACCGCGTCGACCGCCCCGGCGGCCCGCAGTTCGGCGGCGTCGAGCACGGTCAGCCGTCCCGCCGCGGCGTCCGACGCCCGGTCCGAGCCGACGGCCCACCAGGCGAGCAGCCGGTCCGTCGGGCCGCCCGCGTTCACCTCGTCGTCCATCTCGCCGTAGAAGTCCGGCAGGTACGCACGGACCTCCGCCCCCAGCTTGACCAGGTTGAGTCGGGCGTTGCGGCGGACCAGGGGATCGAACGTCCACGCCACCACGGGAATCCCGAGGTCCAGCGCCCACCAGCGCTGGTGCAGCTTCAGCGCGGTCCCCACGTGGCGGTCCCGGAACACCGGCAGCACCGCGGCCATGTGCGAGTGCAGGTGCACCGCCCAGCCGCCGTCGTCGGCGCGGTGCCGGCCGATGAACGCCAACGCCGCCCCGACCGGACGGTCCCGCTCGTCGAACGCCGCGACGACGTAGCCGCCGGAGTGCGAGATGGCGCGCAGCATGTTCGCCGTCACCTGGGTGCCGCCACCGATGGTGGGCCACACCCGGTCGAACAGCACCCGGGCCACGTCGAGCTGGACCGGCCCGGACAGCTCGCGCACGGTCACGCCCGCGCGCTCCTGCGCGGCCTCGCTGGCCTCCAGCGCTGCCGCGCGCACGTCGTCGTGCCCGGTCGCGGTCACCGGACCATCCTGGCCGATGCCGGTCGCGCCGTCTCCCGGTCGCGCAGTCTCCCGGTCGCCGTCTCCCGGTCGCGCCGTCCGTCCGGGCATCCGGACACGGCGGCCGCGGCTGCGCCACCATGGGCCGGTGCGCGCCGGACCCGAGCTGCTGGACCTGCTGCGTCGTCGGACCGACGACATGGTGGAGTCGACCCGACTGCTGGTGCAGGCCGAGTCCCCGTCGTCGGACCTCGCGGCCTGCGAGCTGTGCGTCGAGGTCGCGGCGACGGTCGTGTCCGAGTGGCTCGGCGAGCGCGCCCGGGTCGAGGTGCACGGGGGCCGGCCGGTGCTGCGCTGGGGCCCGCCGTCGCCGCGCGTGCTGCTGCTGGGCCACCTCGACACCGTGTGGCCGGTCGGGACGCTGACGCGGCTGCCATGGACCGCCGACGAGGAGCGGATGACCGGACCGGGTGTCTTCGACATGAAAGCCGGTGCGGTGCAGGGCATCGCGGCCCTGGCCTCCCTGGCCCACCTGGACCTGGCACCGCTGCCCGGGGTCGGACTGCTGCTGACCACCGACGAGGAGACCGGCTCGCTGGCCTCGCGCGACCTGCTGCGGGAGGCGTCCTCCGCCGCCTCCGCGGTCCTGGTGCTGGAGCCATCGGTCGACGGGGCGCTGAAGACCGCCCGCAAGGGCACGTCCTGGTACGCGCTCACCCTGCACGGGCGCGCCGCCCACGCCGGTCTGGACCCCTACTCGGGCGTCAACGCGCTGACGGAGCTGGCCCACCTGGTGCACGACGCCACCACCTGGGCCGACCCCGGGGCCGGCACGACCGTGACTCCGACCACGGCAACGGCGGGAACCACCGCCAACACCGTGCCCGACCGGGCCGACCTCACCCTGGACGTGCGCGCCTGGACGTCGGCCGAGCAGCACCGGGTGGACCTGGCCGTGCGCGGCTGGCGCCCGCAGCACCACGAGGCGACGTACGAGGTCGGCGGCGGCATCGACCGCCCGGCGATGGAGGAGTCGGCGTCCGCCCCGCTGGACGCGCTGGCCCGCACCGCCGCCGATCGGCTGGGGATCGCGCTGCCCGCCGGACGCTCCGTCGGCGGGGCCAGCGACGGCAACCTGACCGCCGCCTGGGGCGTACCCACGCTCGACGGCCTCGGGGCGGTCGGTGCCGGGGCGCACGCGGACGACGAGTGGGCCTCAGTGCCGGCGCTGCCCGAGCGGGCCGCGCTGGTGGCCGCGCTGGCCGCGGACCTGCTGGACGGACCCGGCGCTGGGACAATCACCGGGTGACCGACGGACCGCTCATCGTCCAGAGCGACAAGACCCTGCTGCTGGAGGTCGACCACCCGGCCGCGGACGACTGCCGCCGGGCGATCGCCCCGTTCGCCGAGCTCGAGCGCGCCCCCGAGCACGTCCACACCTACCGGGTCACCCCGCTCGGCCTGTGGAACGCCCGCGCCGCCGGCCACGACGCCGAGCAGGTCGTCGACACGCTGCTCACCTACTCCCGCTACCCCGTCCCGCACGCGCTGCTGGTCGACGTCGCCGAGACGATGTCGAGGTACGGCCGGCTGCAGCTGCTGCAGCACCCGGCGCACGGGCTGGTGCTGCACGCGCTGGACCGGCCGGTGCTGGAGGAGGTGCTGCGCAGCGCCAAGGTCGCTCCCCTGCTGGGCACCCGCTTCGACGACGACACCGTGGCGGTCCACCCCAGCGAGCGCGGGCACCTCAAGCAGGTGCTGCTGCGGCTGGGGTGGCCCGCGGAGGACCTGGCCGGCTACGTCGACGGCGAGGCCCATCCCATCGCGCTCACCGAGGCCGGGTGGGCACTGCGCGACTACCAGCGGCACGCCGCAGAGTCGTTCTGGCACGGCGGTTCCGGCGTGGTCGTCCTCCCGTGCGGCGCCGGCAAGACGATCGTCGGCGCGGCCGCGATGGCCCTCGCCCAGGCGACCACGCTGATCCTGGTCACCAACACGGTGTCGGCCCGGCAGTGGAAGGCCGAGCTGATGCGGCGCACCACGCTGACCGAGAGCGAGATCGGCGAGTACTCCGGTGCCCGCAAGGAGATCCGACCGGTGACGATCGCGACCTACCAGGTGATGACGACCAAGCGGAAGGGCGTCTACCCGCACCTGGAGCTGTTCGACACCCGGGACTGGGGGCTGATCGTCTACGACGAGGTGCACCTGCTGCCGGCGCCGATCTTCCGCTTCACCGCCGACATCCAGTCCCGCCGCCGGTTGGGCCTGACGGCCACGCTGGTCCGCGAGGACGGGCGCGAGGGCGACGTGTTCTCCCTGATCGGGCCGAAGCGGTACGACGCACCGTGGAAGGAGATCGAGGCCCAGGGCTGGATCGCGCCGGCGGACTGCGTCGAGGTGCGCGTGACCCTGCCCGACCGCGACCGGCTGCTGTACGCGACCGCCGAGCCGGAGGACCGCTACCGGCTGGCGTCCAGCAGCCACGTGAAGAACCGGGTCGTGGAGTCTCTGGTCGCCCGGCACGCCGACGACCAGGTCCTGGTCATCGGGCAGTACCTCGACCAGCTCGCCGAGCTCGGCGAGCACCTTGGCGCGCCCGTCATCACCGGCGAGACGACCGTGAAGGAGCGCGAGCGGCTGTTCCAGGAGTTCCGCGACGGGGTCACGCCCGTGCTGGTCGTAAGCAAGGTGGCCAACTTCAGCGTGGACCTGCCCGAGGCGGGCATCGCGATCCAGGTGAGCGGCACGTTCGGGTCCCGGCAGGAGGAGGCCCAGCGGCTCGGCCGGGTGCTGCGCCCCAAGGGCGACTCGCGCACCGCGCACTTCTACGCCGTGGTCACCCGAGACACCGTCGACGCCGACTTCGCGCAGCACCGGCAGCGGTTCCTGGCCGAGCAGGGCTACGCGTACCGCATCGTCGACGCCGACGACGTATTGGACGGCCGCAGCTAGGCCCGCCACATCACCCACCGCGTCACGGACCACGGCACGGACCGCGGCACGGACCGCGGCACCGGCACGGCCCGCCCAGGTGGCGTGACGGCCCCGCGCCGGGCCGTCGGGTCTGGTCACCGTCTGGTCGCGCGAGCCCTAGCCTGGGCCCGTGTCCGACGCCTCGACGCCCGCTCCGGAGGCGACACCCGCCCCGGAGTCCGCCCGCAGCCCGGGCGCGCCGCCCCGGCCCGAGTCGCCGCCGGCAGCGGACGAGAAGCAGGTCCTGCTGCTGGTCGGGCTCTCGCTGCTGGTGGGGACGGTCGTGGCGTTCGCGGCCTCCGGCTTCGTCTGGCTGGAGCACGAGCTGCAGCACCTGGTGTGGCACTCCCTGCCGGAGGGCCTCGGCCTGGACTCGACCCCGTGGTGGTTCGTCGTCGCCGCGCTGCTGGTCGGCGCGGGCATCGTCATGCTGGCCTGGCGGATCCCCGGGGGTGGCTACGGCCACGCCCCGGTGCAGGGTCTGCACTTCGACGTCGGGCCGAGCCAGATCGCCTCGGTGCTGGTCGCCGCCCTCGGCAGCCTGGTGTTCGGCGCGGTCATCGGGCCGGAGGCGCCGCTGATCGCCCTCGGCACCGCCATCGGCGCCCTGCTCATGCGCGGGCGGCCGAAGCAGGTGGTCCAGCTGGCGATGGTCGTCGGAGGCGCGGCAGCGATCGGCGCGATCTTCGGCAACCCGCTGATCACCGCGTTCATGCTGCTGGAGTTCGCCGCCATGGGCCTGATGCCGGCGGCGATCCTGCTGCCGTCCTTCATCGCCCTGGGGGCCTCGTACGTCGTCCAGGTCGGCGTCGGCGCGTGGAACGGAGTGGGGACCGGCGCGATGGAGGTCCCCGGCCTCACCGCGATGACGCAGCTGACCTGGGGCGCCCTGCTGATGGCCGTGGTCGTCGGGGCGGTGGCCGCCGTGCTGGCCCTGGCGGCCCGCGAGGGCGGCGAGCGGATGCTGGCCCTCTTCACCAAGCGGCCGGCGCCGACGCTGCTGGTGACCGCGCTGGTCACCGCGGGCGCCGCGATCGTGGTGCAGGCGACCACCGACCAGGACGCCAGCATCGTGCTGTTCTCCGGGCAGGCGGCGATGCCGCAGCTGCTCGCGGAGACGTCCGTCGGCGCGGTCCTGCTGATCCTGGCGATGAAGATGGTGGCGTACGCGGTCGGCCTCGGCGGCGGCTTCCGCGGCGGACCGATCTTCCCGGGGCTGTTCCTCGGCGTCGGGGTGGGCGTGCTCACCGCGCTGGTGATCCCCGAGCTGTCGCAGGCCGGGATGGTCGTGGCGGGCATGGCCGGGGCGACGACCGCGGTGCTGCGACTGCCGCTGAGCGGTGCGCTGTTCGCGGTGTTCATCGGCGCCGGCGCCGGGGCCGAGGCCACCCCGCTGGCCATCATCGGCTCGGTCGTCGGCCTGCTGGCGCGGATGCTGCTGGACCGGATCGACGCCCGTCGCACCGCTGCCGATTTCGCGACCGCCACCGCGACCGCGACCGCGGGCAGCAGGGACGCCTGATCATGGGCTCCACGGCTCCTCCCGCGGCCGACATCCCGGACGACGCCCACGTCGCGGAGGAGGAGGTCCACCGCACCTCGCTGGCGGTGTACGCCACCATCACCCTGCTGGGGGTCACCGCGGCCGCGTCGTGGAAGAGGTTCGTCACCGACGAGCCCGAGCTCATCGTCACGCTGGTCGGCGCCTCGCTCGCCGTCGTCATCGCGCACGCCTGGTCCAGCGTGATGGCCCAGCGCCTGGTGCACGGGACCCGCCTCAGCCGCCGGCAGGTGACCACCGAGATCGTCGTCTCGCTGTCGTTCTTCATCGCCACCGGCATCGCGATCGCCGCCATCGTGCTGGGTCAGGTCGTGCTCGACCTGGAGTTCGCCGACACCGTGCTGCTGACCGAGCTCGTCCTCGTCGGCGCGCTGTTCGTCCTCGGCATGCTGGGGGCCCGCCGCGCGGGGACCGGCTGGTGGCGCGCCCTCGCCTGGGGGGCCGTGGACGCCTCGATCGGAGTCGTGATCATGGTGCTCAAGCTGGTGCTGGGCGGCTGATCACACCGGGCGGCGGTAACGCCGGGCGCTGGTCACACCAGCTTCGGGTAGGCCAGCAGCAGGCCGGCGGCCACCAGGAACAGCACCAGCGCGGCCCCCAGTAACGCCCACTGCGCCGCACTCGACTTCATCCGCCCGGACACGGCGGCGAAGAACAGCACGGTGGCGAACAGCACGGCGAGCAGCGTGTAGTTGTCGCCGCGCTGGTTGTTCTCCAGCGCCTCGGCGAACTTCTGCTCCGCCCGGTCGTCCGCCGCCTGGGCCGCCGCGCGCTCGGGCAGGTCGTACTCCGGCATCGAGAAGGGCGAGCTCGGCGCGTCCGGATTGGTCCGCGGCGACAAGGCGATCCATGCGGCGAAGGCGGCGTCCAGCGGCTCGGGGAACCGCTCGGACAGGAAGTCCATCAACTCCTGGTTGTCGTCGCCGGCCGCCTGCAGCCACTGGGTGAACAGCCCTACCTGGATGCCCTGTCGCGCGTTGGCGGCCGCGTCCTGCCGCGACGCCTCGATCCGCGCCGACGACGCCTGGCTGAAGGAGATCGACATCGCGCCGCCCCACTTGCTGGACTGGAACGCCGACCACGCGGTGAGGATCGCGGTGACCGAGAGCAGGATCACGGCGACGAACTCGCGCCAGTCGACGTCCTCGAAGCGACCTGCGGTGTGCTGCCCCCCGCCGCGCTGGCCCCCGGCGGCCTGCCCGCCGCCGCGCTCCCCGCCGGCCGCGCGCTCCTCGCTCGCGTCGCCCCGCGTCCGGTCGGCCGCACCCACCCGCGCAGTATGGCGCCGGGTGCGGGGCCGTCAGGCCGGATCGCCGAGGTCCAGCCGCACCTCGGAGGCGACCTCGAACGAGATCTCGTTCAGGTGGCTGAGTCCGGGCAGGGGGATGTGCACGTCCTGGAAGGTGGCGCTTCCACCGAGGGTGAGCCGGCCCCCACCCGCGTGCTGGGCGGTCACGGTCATCGGGACCACGACGTCGCCGGCCCTCGCGTCGCCGGCGAAGTCCCACGGCCCGCCGTGGGTGGTACCCGCGGCCGCGCGGGCGTCGAACACCAGCCGCTCGCCGTTGCCCCGCGACACCAGCACCCGGGCGGCCGCCTGCAGCAGCGGGTTGCCGGTGGTCAGCTGGTCCAGGCCGAGTTCCAGCCGCAGCCCCGTCCCGTCCTGTGTGTCACCGCCGGTGTCACCCGCACCGGCGTCACCCGCACCGAGCCGGAAGACCCCGCCGAGCACCGGTGCCGATGCCTCGAGCCGGATCAGCCCGATCCGGGCGGTCTTGAGATGGACCAGCGGGGGGCCGGCGATGTCGATCTGCCAGGAACCCGGCGGGATCGCGGCGGAGGAGGAGGACATACCCGCAGCCTGGCAGACGGACACCCGCCGGCGCCGTCACTCCGGCCTCACCCGTCACCCCACCCGGATCATCTGCCCGCGTTCACCCCCGACACGCCGAACGACGAGGGCACACGATCCGCTCAGCGGATCGTGTGCCCTCGTCGGGTAGGTCGACGTGGGCCCGGTTCGGGGGGGGTGACCGGACCGCGCGTCAGACCCGTGGGTCGGACCTCCGGATCAGAAGTCCATGTCCCCGCCGCCCGGCATCGCCGGGGCGGCCGCCTTCTCCGGCTTGTCCGCCACCACGGCCTCCGTGGTGAGGAACAGCCCGGCGATCGACGCGGCGTTCTGCAGCGCCGAGCGGGTGACCTTGGCCGGGTCGATGATGCCCGCCTTCACCAGGTCGACGTACTCACCGGTGGCGGCGTTGAGGCCCCAGCCCGGCTCGAGGTGGCGCACCTTCTCCGCCACGACGCCGCCCTCGAGGCCGGCGTTGACCGCGATCTGCTTGAGCGGGGCCTCCACGGCCACGCGCACGATCCCGGCGCCGGTCGCCTGGTCGCCGTCGAGCTCCAGACCGGCGAACGCCTTCTCCGACGCCTGCAGCAGGGCGACGCCGCCACCGGCGACGATGCCCTCCTCGACGGCGGCCTTCGCGTTGCGCACGGCGTCCTCGATGCGGTGCTTGCGCTCCTTCAGCTCGACCTCGGTCGCCGCGCCCGCCTTGATGACGGCCACGCCGCCGGCCAGCTTGGCCAGCCGCTCCTGCAGCTTCTCGCGGTCGTAGTCGGAGTCGCTCTTCTCGATCTCGGCGCGGATCTGGCTCACGCGGCCCGCGATCTGCTCGGGGTCGCCGGCGCCCTCGACGATCGTCGTCTCGTCCTTGGTGACGACGACCTTGCGGGCGCGGCCGAGCAGCTCCAGCCCGGTGTTCTCCAGCTTCAGGCCGACCTCCTCGGAGATCACCTGGCCGCCGGTCAGGATCGCGATGTCCTGCAGCATCGCCTTGCGACGGTCACCGAAGCCGGGGGCCTTGACGGCGACCGAGCGGAAGGTGCCGCGGATCTTGTTGACGACCAGGGTGGCCAGCGCCTCGCCCTCGACGTCCTCGGCGATGATCGCCAGCGGCTTGCCCGACTGCATGACCTTCTCCAGGATCGGCAGCAGGTCCTTGACCGCGGAGATCTTGGAGTTCGCGATGAGGATGTACGGGTCCTCCAGGACCGCCTCCATCCGCTCCGCGTCGGTGACGAAGTACGGCGAGATGTAGCCCTTGTCGAAGCGCATGCCCTCGGTGAGCTCGAGCTCCAGGCCGAAGGTGTTGCTCTCCTCGACGGTGATGACGCCTTCCTTGCCGACCTTGTCCATCGCCTCGGCGATGATCTCGCCGACCTCGGGGTCGGCCGCGGAGATGGACGCGGTGGCCGCGATCTGCTCCTTGGTCTCGACCTCCTTGGCCATGTCGAGCAGCTCGGCACTGACGGCCTCGACGGCCTTCTCGATGCCGCGCTTGAGGCCCATCGGGTTGGCGCCGGCCGCGACGTTGCGCAGGCCCTCACGGACCAGCGCCTGCGCGAGGACCGTCGCCGTGGTGGTGCCGTCACCGGCCACGTCGTCGGTCTTCTTCGCGACCTCCTTGACCAGCTCGGCCCCGATCTTCTCGTACGGGTCCTCGAGCTCGATCTCCTTGGCGATGGACACACCGTCGTTGGTGATCGTGGGCGCGCCCCACTTCTTCTCCAGCACGACGTTGCGGCCCTTCGGGCCGAGGGTGACCTTGACGGCGTCGGCGAGGGTGTTCATGCCCCGCTCGAGCGCGCGACGGGCTTCCTCGTCGAACGCGATGATCTTTGCCATGGGGTGGGGTTCCTCCCGGAACGCATCGGGGTCGCACCGACCGACGCCCGCGACGGACGGTCGGGACGGGGGCGTTCCTTCCGCACCCCGCCGTCGACCTCGCCGGTCGATGTGGGTCCTGCCACTCGCGTTATCACTCGGACCTCGCGAGTGCTAACGGACATGTTGGCACTCGACCCTGGCGAGTGCAAGTCGCGCCCCGGCCGACCGACCGTCGCCCCGGCCCCGCCCCGCCCCGTGCCGGCCCGCGCCAGGGAGCGACACACGATCTTCCGCGGAAGATCATCACCGGCGGACACCGCCATGTCCCCCAACTGAGCCCCGGCGCACCCCAGGTGAGCACCGCTCAGCCCCTCCGGCGCGGCCTCAAGGGCCTGGAGTGGATCTTCCGCGGAAGATCGACTTCGCTCCGTCGGGCGTGCCAGCGCGCGGATCATGGTGCGAGCACCAGACGACCGGGTGGCACCGTCGACCCGGTCACCGTGCAGCACCACGCGCGCGGGGAACGCGCGGGGGAAGTGGATCTTCCGCGGAAGATCGACTTCCGGTCTCGGGGTACCCGCGCGGACGACCAGGGGCAGGGGTACGCCGACATCCGCGGACGCAAGGGCCACAAGCACGCGACACGGGACGCGCCCAAGGAGCACGATGGGGTCGCAGGGTCGGACCACGGGTCCGGCCCCCGACCCCCTCGACGGGACCGCATCGGGAAGGAGGGGTCATGACGGAGTACGACCGCACCGTGTCCGGTCGGCGTGGCTGGCGCGAGGACCCCGCCCGCGACGTGATGGACGAGCTGTACCGGGAGCTGTCGGAGGACCTCGGCACCGACGGACCGGAGGAGACGTTCGGGCATCCCGACGACAGCCGGGTCGGCCGGCTGATCGAGGACGACGAGGGCTGGCGCCCGGACGAGACCAGCGACACCATCGCGCACGACTCGCACGACGTCGACGGGCTGTCGGCCGAGGAGGCCGCGATGCACTACATGGACGAGGAGGCGCTGGACGCCGACGACGCCAGCCTGCGGGCCGACGTCGAACTCGCCGACGTCGAACTCGCCATCGACCGGCTCGAGCAGCCCTGACCGCGCCGCTCGCCTCGTGCGACGCGTCGCCCGGCAGCGAGTGAGGCCCCACCTGACATAACCTCGCCCGGATTCACCCGTTCGGAGTATTCAGACGGGCGGCCCCGGTGCCGATGACGTGAGTGTGGCCCGCCCCCTGCGGCGGGCCTCGTCGCGTCCGGGGGTCGCTACCCGCCGGCCACCGCGGGGATGACCGACACCGACGCACCGTCCCGGGTCGCCGTCTCCAGGCCGTCGGCGAACCGGACGTCCTCGTCGTCGACGTAGACGTTGACGAACCGGCGCAGCCGGCCGTCGTCGTCCAGCACCCGCGCCCCGATCCCCGGTGCCGTGGCCTCGAGCGCCGTGAGCACGCCGGCCAGCGTGGCGCGGTCCGGCTGCACGACGACCTGCGCCTGGCCACCGGTGTAGGAGCGCAGGATGGTTGGGATCCGCACGGTCACCGCCACGCCGCCGCCCGCCACGCCGCCGCCCGCCACGCCGCCGCCCGCCACGCCGCCGCCCGCCACGCCGCTCACCGCCCGGCCAGCGCGAGCAGCGCCTCGTCGGCGTCCGCGTCGACGGTCGCGGTCGGGCCGACGTGCCCCGCGACCGCGTCGAGGGTCTTCAGCCCGTCGCCGGTGTTGAGGATCACCGTCTCGGCGTCCGGGTCCAGCCGGCCCTCGGCCAGCAGCCGGCGCAGCGTCGCGACGACGACGCCGCCCGCCGTCTCGGCGAAGACGCCCTCCGTCCGCGCGAGCAGCCGGATGCCGTCGACGACCTCCTCGTCGCTGACCGCGCCCACCGCGCCGCCGGTCCGCCGCACCACGTCCAGCGCGTACGGGCCGTCCGCGGGGTTACCGATCGCCAGCGACTTGGCGATGGTGTCCGGCCGGACCGGGCGGACGACCTCGTGCCCGGCGTCGAACGCCTGCGCCACCGGCGAGCAGCCGGTGGCCTGGGCGCCGAAGACGGCGTACGGCGTCGCGTCGACCAGGCCGAGCGCCGCCAGCTCCCGCCACGCCTTGTCCACCTTGGTCAGCAGCGACCCGGACGCGACAGGGACGACGACCTGCTGCGGCAGCCGCCAGCCGAGCTGCTCGGCGACCTCGTACCCCAGCGTCTTGGACCCCTCGGCGTAGTACGGCCGCAGGTTGACGTTGACGAACCCCCAGTCGTCGGTGACGGGGTCGCCGACCAGCTCGCTGCAGAGCCGGTTGACGTCGTCGTACGAGCCGCGCACCGCCAGCAGCGTCCCGCCGTACGCCGCGGTCGTCACGGTCTTGCCGGCCTCGAGGTCGGACGGGATGACCACGACCGAGCGCTGGCCGGCGCGCGCGGCGGCGGCCGCGACCGCGTTGGCCAGGTTGCCGGTGGAGGCGCACGCCAGCGTCCCGAGGCCGAGGCGGCGGGCCGCGGACTGGGCGACCGCCACGACCCGGTCCTTGAACGAGTGGGTCGGGTTGCCGCTGTCGTCCTTGACCCACAGCCGGCGCAGGCCGAGCTCGGCGGCCAGGTTGTCGGCGCGGACCAGCCGGGTGCCGCCGGGCTGCAGGTTGGGCTCGTCGCCGGCGTACGGGGCGACCGGCAGCAGGCTGGCGTAGCGCCAGATCGACGCCGGGCCGGCCTCGATCCGGGCGCGGGTCACGTCGCGGAACTCGTAGCCGACCTCGAGCGGGCCGAAGCACTCCGCGCAGGCGTACGCGGCACCGAGGTCGTAGGTGGCCCCGCACTCGCGGCAGCACAGGTGGGAGGCCGGACCGAAGTCAGAAGCGGAGCGGACGCGCGCGGGCGCGTCGACAAGAGTGGTCATCAGCGAGGCCTTTCTCCTCATCTGTCCCCGCACCGTTCGGTGGGGGTCGGACTTGGCACCGGTCCCGCCGGCCTCGCGACAGCAAGGAGAAACGGGATGGTTGCCGGGGCTTCATCGGGCCGTTCCCTCTGCCCCTCGGGATGAGCGTGTTCAGTTGTGTCGCCGGTCTCCCGCGCACGCGGGCGCCGCAGCGATGGCGGAGACTGTACAAGTCACCGCCGATCCGACGCCAGAGGGGTGCCAGCATGCGGGCAGACGCGCGCGACTGGTTCGCCCGCCGCACCTCCTCGGCCGCCGACTGGCCCGTTCCCGCGCTGCGCCGGGCCAAGGGGTCGACCACCGTCGCGGTGGTCTTGCCCGCCCTGGACGAGGAGGAGACGGTCGGCGACATCGTGACGTCGATCCGGACCGCGCTGATGGGGGGCGCGCAGCACGGCGACGACCCGCTGGTGGACGACCTGGTCGTCGTGGACTCCGGCAGCAGCGACCGGACCGGAGCCGTTGCCGCCCAGGCAGGGGCCCGCGTCGTGCACCGCGACGAGGTCCTGCCCGGCATCCCGGCCGTCGCGGGGAAGGGCGACACCATGTGGCGCGGGCTCGCGGCCACCACCGCCGACGTGGTCGTGTTCGTCGACGCCGACCTGCGCTCGTTCACCCCCGCGTACGTCACCGGGCTGCTCGGTCCGCTGCTGGCCGACCCGGGAGTGGCGCTGGTCAAGGCGATCTACGAGCGGCCGCTGGTGCAGGGCGCGGACGTCGTCGAGGCCGGCGGCGGCCGCGTCACCGAGCTGGTGGCCCGCCCGCTGCTCAACCTGGCCTGGCCGCAGCTGGCCGGCGTGGTCCAGCCGCTGGCCGGGGAGTACGCCGGGCGCCGGTCACTGCTGGAGCGGCTGCCGTTCCCGTGCGGCTACGGGGTGGAGCTCGCCCTGCTGGTCGACACCGTCGAGCTGCTCGGCCTGGACGCGGTCGCCCAGGTCGACCTCGGGGTACGGGTGCACCGCCACCACGACGAGCGGCGGCTGGGCCGGATGGCCGGGGAGATCTGGCAGACCGCGCTGGACCGGCTGGACCCGGACGGGCGGCTGCGCCGCGACCGGGACCTGGGCACGACGATCACGGTGTTCGACCGAGGGCCGGAGGGGTTCGTGCTGTCCGAGCGCGAGGTGCTGGCGCTGACGCGACCGCCGCTGGTGACGGTGCCGGAGTACGCCGGGCGGGCGCAGGTGGCGGAGCCGACCTAGGACCGGGGCGATGGGGGCCCGCCGGAGCCGCCGGAGCCGCCGTCGGGCTGGGAGCCCGGCGCTACAGCTCGATGCCGAGGCGACGCGCCGACCGAGCCCGCTGGCGGGCCGCCCGCATCCGGCGCAGCCGCTTGATCAGCATCGGGTCGAAGGCGAGGGCGGCCGGCTGGTCCAGCAGGGCGTTGAGGATCTGGTAGTAGCGGGTCGCGCTCATGTCGAACAGGTCACGGATCGCCTGCTCCTTGGCGCCGGCGTACTTCCACCACTGCCGCTCGAACTCCAGGATCCGACGGTCGCGCTCGCTGAGCGTGTCGTCGTCGTGCGCGCGGTCGAGCGGGGATCGCGCGACGTCCATGGGGCTCTCCTCGCGGTCGTCGGCGGGCGGGGCGGCGGCCTCGGCCTGCTCGTCCGAGACGTCACCCGGGAGCAGGGCACCCGGGGCGCGGCCATCGTAGGACGCGAATCCCACCGCTGTCATTCACCTCCGCCCGCTCCGCGTGCCGCCCGGCATCCCGTCGAGCGCGCCGACGTGGCGCACTACCCTGCCCGACCATGGTCCCCCAGCAGCCGTACGCCCGTCACATCGCGTCCCTCCCGCTCGAGCCCGGCGACCTCGACCCCGGGCAGGTCGTGGCGGGGGCGCCCCGGGTGCTGGGGGCGGATCTCGACGTGCCCGGCGGACTGGCCGCGGGGGTCTGGGAGCACACCGCGGGGACGTCCACCGACGTCGAGGTCGACGAGGTGTTCGTGGTGGTGTCCGGACGGGCGACCGTCGCCGTCGAGGGGGGACCGGTGCTGGAGGTGGGCCCGGGCGACGTCGGAGTGCTGACGGCCGGGGCGCGCACCACCTGGACGGTGCACGAGGACCTGCGCAAGGTCTGGGTCACCCGGGCCTGACGCCGGTGCCCGTCGGCACGGGACGCCCGCCGCTGGCCCCGGCCCGGGTGTGGCTGCCCTCCTGGCTGCTGCTGGTGGTCGTGTGGGGCTTCGCGTTCCTGTTCATCAAGGTGGCCGTCGAGGTCCTGGCCCCGCTGCAGGTCGCCTTCGGCCGGGTGGCGCTCGGTGCCGCCGTCGTCCTGGTCCTGGTCGCGGTGACGCGGCGGCGGCTGCCCCGCGACTGGCGCGCCTGGCGGGACGTGTCAGTGGTGGCGCTGTTCCTGCACACCGCGCCGTTCACGCTGTTCGCCTTCGGGGAGACCCGGATCTCCTCCGTGCTCGCGGGCATCTGGAACGCCACCACGCCGCTGTGGGCGGTTCTCTTCGGGCTGGCGCTGCTGCCCGAGGAGCGGCTGACGCGGGAGCGGCTGGCCGGCCTCACCCTCGGCTTCGTCGGCGTCCTGGTGGTCCTCGGCGTCTGGCAGGGCGTGGGCGGGGCCGACCTGCTCGGCAGCGCCGCGTGCGTGGCGGCCACCGCCTGCTACGGGGTCGGGGTGTCGCTGACCAGGCGGCTGCTGTCCGGCCGGCCCGAGGGCCCGCTGCCGGTGGTCGCGGCCCAGCTGACCAGCGGCTCCCTGCAGCTGGCGGTCCTGGTGCTGCTCTTCACCGCGCCGCCGGGGTCCCTCCCCCTCGACGTGGTCGGGGCCATGCTGCTGCTCGGGGTGGCCTCGACCGGGCTGGCGTTCGTCCTCAACTTCCGGATCGTCCGCGACGCCGGGCCGGTCGTGTCGGCGGCGACGACGTACGCCACCCCGCTGGTGTCCACGGTCGCCGGGGTGGTCCTGCTCGGCGAGCCGCTGGCGTGGTACCAGCCGGTGGGTGCCGTCGTGGTGCTGTCCGGGGTGGCCCTGATCCAGGGCCTGGTCCGGCTGCCGCGCCGCGCTCGCCCGGAGGGCTGACCGGCTATTCCTCGGCGGCGTCCCGGCGCTCCCGCTCCGCGGCCTCCTCGGCCTCCTCGCGCTGCTGGTGCCGGATCCGCAGCCGGATGATCACCCAGGAGAACGCGTAGCCCAGCCCGTTGGTCGCCCAGTGCAGGCCCATCGGCGCCAGCAGGCTGCCGGAGAACAGCCGCAGCCCGTTGAACACCACCCCGGCCAGCCCGGTACCGAGGACCGACAGGCCGACCGCGAGCACGTTGCCGCGCCTGCCCTCGCCCACGACGGACCCGAGCGCGGCGTTCTGCTCGTGCGTGCCGATGGACGGCAGCACGTGCCAGAAGCCGAACAGCACCGCGGAGATCACGATGGCCCACACCACCCCGAACCGGCGGGCCAGCATCGAGAACAGCACGCCGCGGAAGGCCACCTCCTCCAGCAGCACGGTGCCGAACGGCACCTCGACGAGCGCGTTGAACACCAGCCGTCCCGCGCTGAGGTCGACCATCCGCTCGTCGTGGAACGCCTGCCGGGTCTTCCGCAGCGACGCGCCCACGAGGTAGACGAGGGTCACCACGCCGATGCACAGCGAGCCCCAGATCAGCCCGGGGATGAAGTAGCCCAGGCCCAGGCCCATGTCGGTGAACGAGTTGCCGTCGAGCAGGCCGAGGGCGAGCAGCGCGGTGGAGCCGGCGAACGCCCACAGCAGGTAGTGCTCCTGCGGGGCGACCCGGTTGTTGACGACGTTGAGCACGACCAGCGCGACCAGCACGGCCACCAGCGGCCACCAGGGCAGGCCGGACACCTGCTCGGGGGCCACGATGTGGAACACCCGCGACCTCCCCGGCCCGGCTCGACATGGGCGGGAGCCCGCCGGGGGCATCGTACGAGCGCCCCGGACCGGACGCGGGTCGGCGGGCCCGAACCCGCGCCGCGCGGCCGCCGCGGGCCCGGACGGACGACGGGAGCCGCACCCCCGGCCGGGGGTGCGGCTCCCGTGGTGCGCTCGGTCAGCCCGCGGCGGGCTGCTCCGCGGCCGGCGCGGCCGGGGGCGGCTCCGGGGCGGGCGGGGGCTCGGGAGCCGGCGGCTCGGGAGCCGGCGGCGGCTCCGGAGCGGCGGTGTCCCCGCCCCCGGACCCCCCGGACCCCCCGGACGACCCGCCGGACGAGCCGCCGGACCCCTCCGTGGGCTGCTGGGTCGGCTTCGGCGTGGGCTTCGGGGCCGGTGTCGACGGCGAGGACGGCGACGACGGCTCCTGCGACCCCCCGCCGCCGGACGACCCGGACGACTGCGACGCGTCGGGACTCGGCTTGTCCGTGGTCGCCGACTCCGACGGCTTCGGCTTGTCCGGCTTCTGCGTCTCCTCCGCGGCGGGCTTGTCCGGCGCCCGGGTGGGCGGGCCCTCGGGCACCGGACCCTGGTAGACGATCTCCTGGGCCCTGGGCGCCTTGCCGACCGTCAGCTCCGAGACGCCCCACGCGCGGGTCCCGGGCTGAGCCGCGGAGTCCTTCTTCCAGTCCGGCCACGGGATGTTCCACAGCCCGCCCCAGCCGTTGCGGTACTCCATGTCGGGCGCGCCCTTGTCCCCGACGAAGACCACCGGGTCGCCGTACAGGGCGGTGTCGTAGAACCAGCCGGCGTCGGTGTCGTTGACGTTGGTGCACCCGTGGGAGCCGGCGTAGACGCCCAGTCGGCCCAGCGCCCACGGCGCGGAGTGCAGGAACTCCCCGGAGGAGGTCAGCCGCAGCGCGTAGCGGGACGTGAGCCGGTAGTCCTCGGTGAAGTCACCGACGGCGTCGTTGGTGAAGATCTTGTTCGGCGTGCGCTCCATGATGATCTTGATGCCGCGACGCGTCTTCCAGCCGGACTTGCCGGTGGAGACCGCGACGTCGCGCACCTTCTCGCCGTCGACCTTGACGATCCCCATCTGGGTGTCCAGGTCGATCTTCGTCAGCTGGGACCGGCCGATCTTGAACGTCTGCGTCGCGGAGGCGACCCCGCGGTAGCCGACGCCGTCGATCACGCCGAGCCCGACCCCGCCGAGGGCGACGGTCACCTCGACGTTGGTCCGCGCGGGCCACCACTCCTTGGGCCGGAACGCGATCGTCGAGTCGTCCAGCCAGGACCAGGTGGCCACGCCGAGGTCCCGGCTCGCCGTGACGTACAGCCCGGCCTGGACCTGCTGCTTGAGCTCGTCGGGGATCTGCTGGTCGAACTCGACCACGATCGGCATGCCCACGCCGTAGGTCTCGGTCCGCCGCGGCAGGAGGTCGTCCAGGCCCACGTCGACGACCCGCTTCGCCGCGCTGATGTCGACGGGGACCGGAGCGGGGGCCGGCGGACCGGTGGGCTCGGGGGAGGCCGTCGGGTCCGACGTCGCGGGCGCGGTCGGCGCGTCGGACGCGCCGGCGCCCGAGCCGAAGCTGGCGAGCACCTCCGGGGCCGCCTTGGCCGAGGACACGACCGCGGGCGTGGAGTCGGCAGCGGCGGGGCTGCAGGCCGTCAGTCCCACCAGCGCGAGGGCCGTCAGGCCGATCGTCGCCCTCGTCCGAGGGACGTCGTCGTGGCCGGGCATGGCACTCCGTTCGTGGCGTCGGGGAAGCGCCCCCGACCCGCGTCGAGGGCGTGCACCACCGTCTACGGTAAGCGAGACCCCGCGCAGGATCACGTCAGCCCGCCGCCCAGCGCGCCGCCGCGGCGCCGCCCCGACCCACGCGAATGCTCGCCCGTGGGGGTTCCAGGACCGTCCCGCAACCCCCACCCGCGAGCACTCGCGAGGGGAATGCGAGCGCTCCTGCTCGGCACCGACCCGGTCCGGCCGCTGGCCCTGGCGGGCAGGGCGCTGGTCCTGGTCGGGGCATGGCTGACCAGCCGCGCAGAGCCTCCGCCCGGACTCGAACCGGGGACCGATCGCTTACAAGGCGAGCGCTCTGCCAACTGAGCTACGGAGGCGCGCGGCGACGGTACCGCAGCCTCCCGCCGCTGCCCGGCCGGGCGGCGCACGTCAGCCCGGCAGCAGGACTCAGCCCGGCAGCGTGACGAACTCGCGCGCGACGTCGTGGGCTGCGGCGGGGTGCCCGTCCACCAGCACCGCGGCGGCGGCCCGCGTGCCGTCCGCGGCGAAGTGCGAGGCCTCCCGTTCCCGCCAGCCCGCCAGCGGGCCCTCGACCGCCGGGCCGTCGCGGCGCACCACCCGGTCCGGCCGGACCTCCTCGGCAGCCTCGACCCAGCAGACCAGCACCGCGTGCTCCCGCAGGCCCGCCTGCGCGGCCCCGACCCCCTCCAGCACCACCACCGGGGCCGCGGGCGCCTCCCGCCAGGACCGGTAGGCACCGGCCGACCAGTCGTACACCGGGTGCCGACCCGGCAGCCCGTCGCGCCACGGCAGCAGCAGCCACGCGTGCAGCCGCTGCACCAGCGCCGTCCCGAGCGGCCCGTCCCACCCGTCGTAGACGTCGTCGAGGTGCACCACCGGGGCACCGCCGAGCGCCCCGGCCAGGCGCTGCGCGAACGTGGTCTTCCCCGACCCCGACGGCCCGTCGACCACGACCAGCCGGCAGTCGCCCAGCAGCGAGGAGGCGGCCCGGATGGCGGCGGCCAGGTCGGCGTACGGCACCACCCGGGCGTTGCCGGGGTCCCCGCTCACCGCACCGGCGCCGCGCCCGTGGACGCGCGGACCACGAGCTCGGGCCGGAACACGTACTCCGTGCGCGGGGTCGGGGATCCACCCATCTGGTCCACCAGCGCCTGCACGGCGGCATCGGCCATCGACGGCACCGCCTGCCGCACGGTCGTCAGCGGCGGGTCGGTGAACGCCACCAGCGGGCTGTCGTCGTAGCCGACCACGGACACGTCGTCGGGCACCGACAGCCCCGCGCCGCGGACCGCCCGCACCGCCCCCAGCGCCATCAGGTCCGAGCCGCACACCACGGCGGTCACGCCCCGGGCCAGCAGGGTCTGGGCCGCGGCCTGCCCGCCCTCGACCGAGAACAGCGAGCTGACGACCAGACCCCGCCCCTCGTCCTCGGCCACGCCGAGGTGGTCCTGCAGCGCGCGCAGGAACCCCTCCCGCTTGCGCACCACCGGGACGAACCGCTCGGGCCCCACCGCGAGTCCGATCCGGTGATGGCCGAGAGCGGCAAGGTGCCCCACCGCGAGGTCCATCGCGGCGGCGTCGTCGTCGGACACCGAGGGAGCGTCCACGTCCGCGGCGTGCCCGTTCACCAGCACGATCGGCAGGCCCTGGTCGACCAGGGCTCGGTAGCGGGCGTGGTCGGACGTCACGTCGGCGTGCTCGCCGGAGACGAACACGACGCCGGACACGCCCAGCTCCAGCAGCATGTCGACGTGGGCGTCCTCGGAGACCCCGCCGGGGGTCTGCGTGCACAGCAGGGGCGTGTAGCCGCTGTGGGCCAGCAGCGTCTGGATGACCTGGGCGAACTCCGGGAAGATCGGGTTCACCAGCTCCGGGACGACCAGCCCGACCAGCGGGCGGCCCCGCGGTCGCAGCCGGACGGGGCGGTCGTAGCCCAGGACGTCGACCGCCGTGAGCACCGCCCGGCGGGTCGCCGCCGAGACGCCCGGGCGGTCGTTGAGGACGCGCGAGACGGTCGCCTCCGAGACCCCCGCCGACGCCGCGATGTCGGCCAGCCGCGACCCCACCCGCGCCACGGTAACAGCGCGGCCGCAAGTCCTTGCACCGACTGACGGGTTCTTGCGAGGCCCTCCGGGCCGGCGCACGGACGGTTAGGGTCCGCTGCGTGGGCCTGCGCCTCATCGGCACCCCGGACGAGCCGGAGTTCCTGTTCCTGCCGTGGTCGACGCCGCTCGAGCAGTGGCCGGACGACACGGTGGTCGCGCTGCCCCGCGGCATCTCCCGGCACGTGGTGCGCTTCGTGCGCATCAACAAGGCGGTGTACGCGGTCAAGGAGGTCGAGCAGCCGCTGGCCGAGCGCGAGTACGCGCTGCTGTTCGAACTCGGTCGGCTGGACGTCCCGTGCGTGGAGCCGGTGGGCATCGTGACCGGCCGGGAGGACCGCGACGGCGAGCCGCTGGCGGCGGCGCTGGTGACGCGCCACCTGCGCTTCTCGCTGCCGTACCGGGCGCTGTTCTCCTCCACCCTGCGCGACGACACCGCCAACCGGCTGATGGACGCGCTCACCGTGCTGCTGGTCCGCCTGCACCTCGTCGGCTTCTCGTGGAACGACTGCTCCCTGTCCAACACGCTCTTCCTCCGCGACGCCGGCGCATTCGCCGCCTACCTGGTCGACGCGGAGACCGGCGAGCTGCACGACGCGCTGTCGGACGGCCAGCGGCGCTACGACCTGGAGACCGCGGCCACCAACGTGGCGGGGGAGCTGATGGACCTCGCGGCGGGCGGGCGCCTGCACGAGTCGATCGACCCGATCCAGGTCGGGGTCAGCCTGATGGCCCGGTACGACGCCCTGTGGTCGGAGCTCACCGAGCCGCTGAGCCTCACCGCCGGGGAGCGCTACCTGCTCGACGCCCGGATCCGCCGGCTGAACAGCCTCGGCTTCGACGTCGCCGAGCTGCAGGTCCACGGCGAGGAGGGCGGCGCCCGGGTGAGCGTGCGGCCCAAGGTCGTGGACGCCGGCCACCACTCCCGGCGGCTGCTGCGCCTCACGGGGCTCGACGTGCAGGAGAACCAGGCCCGCCGGCTGCTCAACGACCTGGACACCTTCCGGGCCGACGAGCACCCGGACGAGGACGAGGAGATCGTGGCGCACCTGTGGGTGACCCAGCGCTTCGAGCCGGTGGTCCGCTCGGTGCCCACCACGCTGCGCGGCAAGCTCGAGCCCGCGGAGGTGTTCCACGAGGTCCTGGAGCACCGGTGGTTCCTGTCCGAGCGTCAGGGCCGCGACGTCGGGCTCCTCGCCGGGGCACGCGACTACGTCGACACCGTGCTCGCGCACAAGCCGGACGAGCAGGCCGTGCTCGGGGCCCGCCCCGGCGTCAGCACCGAGGACACCGCGGAGCTGCGGATCGTCCTGCCGCCCGAGTGACCGGCCCGAGCTGAGGGAGACGGCGTGACCGAGCTGGTCGACGTGGGGTCGCTCGCGGCCGTGGTGGCCGAGGCGGCCGACCCGCTGGAGCGCGAGCTGGGCTCGCTGCTGGCGATCGCCGCGATCGCCGCCCTCGCCCCGCTGCTGGTGGGGCTGCTGCGGCTCAAGGTCGCCGAGGTGGTCGTCCTGATCGGGCTGGGCGTGGTGGCCGGACCGGAGCTGCTGGGCCTCATCGAGCCGGACGACGCGATCCTGCTGCTGAGCAACCTCGGCCTGGGCTTCCTGTTCTTCCTGGCCGGGTACGAGATCGACCAGGACGCCCTGAGGGGCGAGCCGGGCCGGCTGGGTCTGATCGGGTGGCTGGTCTCGTTCGGACTGGCCATCGTCGTGGTGGGAACGCTGGACCTGGTGGGCATCGCGCAGACGTTCGCGGCCACCGCGATCGCACTCAGCAGCACGGCGCTGGGGACGCTGCTGCCGGTGCTGCGCGACCAGGGGCAGGTGGGCACTCCGTTCGGCCGACTCTTCCTCGGCGCGGGGGCCTTCGGCGAGTTCGGGCCGGTACTCGCGATGTCGGTCCTCCTCGGTGCCCAGGGCAAGCTGGCCGCGATCATCAGCCTGGTCCTGTTCGGGCTGGTCGCCCTGCTGCTGTCGTGGGTGCCCGAGCGGATCCGCAACCGGCGGATCGAGGGGGTCATCACGCAGGGGGACGAGACGAGCAGCCAGACACCGGTCCGGCTGACCGTGCTGCTGCTGGTGGCCCTGCTCGCCCTGGCCGGCGGCTTCGGCCTGGACGTGGTCCTCGGCGCCTTCCTGGCCGGCATGATCTTCCGCCGCTACGCCCCGGACGGGCCGGAGGCGACGCTGCGGACCAAGATCGAGGCGCTGGCGTTCGGCTTCTTCATCCCGCTGTTCTTCGTCGTGTCCGGGGCGACCCTGGACATCCGCTCGATCATCGACAACCCGGTCCCGCTGGTGATCGCATTCGTGCTCCTGCTGCTGCTGCGCGGCGCTCCCCAGCTGCTGGTCTACCGGCGGGCGATCCCGGACCCGCTGCGCCGACTGCAGCTCTCGCTGCTCATCGCCACCGGGCTGCCGATCATCGTCGCTGTCACCTCGGTCGCCGTCGGCAGCGGGGCGATGACGAGCGGCAACGCCGCGGCCCTGGTCGGTGCGGGCGCGCTGACCGTGCTGGTGCTGCCGCTGGCGTCGGACGTGGTGGGTCGCCGGGCCGACGCGCGTCAGGCCCGCGCCGAGGCGACCGCGTAGAGCGCGATGCCGGCGGCGACGCCGGCGTTGAGCGACTCGGTGCTCGCCGTCATCGGGATCGACGCCCGCAGGTCGCACGTCTCGGCCACCAGCCGGGACAGCCCCGCTCCCTCGCTCCCGACGACGAGCACCAGCGGGCCGCGGGCCAGGTCCGGGTCGACGTCGGGCAGCGAGACGTCGCCGTCCGCGGCCAGGCCCACCACCATGCACCCGGCGCGCTGCAGGTCCTTCAGCGCCCGGGTGAGGTTCACGGCCCGCGCCACGGGGATCCGGGCCGCTGCACCCGCGGAGGTCTTCCACGCCGCGGCCGTGACGCCCGCCGCCCTCCGCTCCGGGACGACCACGCCGTGCGCGCCGAACGCGGCCGCCGACCGGACGACCGCGCCGAGGTTGCGCGGGTCGGTCACACCGTCGAGGGCCACCACCAGCAGCGGCTCGTCCGCCGCGGCCGCGCGGTCCAGCAGGTCGTGCGGGTCGGCGTACTGGTAGGGGGTCACTTTCAGCGCCAGGCCCTGGTGCACCCCGCCGCCGGTCATCCGGTCCAGCTCCGGCCGGGTCACCTCCAGCAGCGAGACACCCCGGTCGGCCGCCAGCCGCACCGCGTCGCGGACCCGGTCGTCGGTGTCGACGTACTGCTGCAGGTACAGCGCGGTCGCCGGGACCCCGCCGCGCAGCGCCTCCACCACCGGGTTGCGCCCCATCACCAGCTCGGCGCCGTCGCGCGCGGTCCGGGGACCCCGGGAGCCCGACCCGCGCGACGCGTTCGCGTGCTTCTCGGCAGCGCGCGCCCGACGCCGGGCCGGATGGCCCTCGCGGTCCTCCGCCTTGGGGGTCGGGCCCCTGCCCTCCAGACCCTTGCGCCGCTGCCCGCCGGAGCCCACGGTGGCACCCTTCTTGCTGCCGGCCTTGCGCATGGCGCCCTTGCGCTGCGAGTTGCCCGCCATCAGTGCTCCCCCTCCAGGGACCAGCGCGGCCCGGCCGGGGTGTCCTCGACCTGGACCCCGGCTGCCGTCAGCCCGTCGCGCAGCGCGTCCGCGGCGGCGAAGTCCTTGCGCGCCCGAGCGTCCGCGCGCTGCTGCAGCACCGTGCCGACGAGCGCATCGACCACGACCCGCAGCCGCTCAGCACCCCCGTCCGCGGACCCCGCCCACGGCGCGTCGGTCGGGTTGACGCCGAGCACGGAGGCCATCGCGCCCACGGCCCGCGCGGTGGCCGCGACCTCCTCGTCGTCGCCGCGGTCCAGCGCGGCGTTGCCGTGCCGCACCGCGTCGTGCAGGACTGCCAGCGCGCGCGGCACGCTCACGTCGTCGTCCATGGCCTCCGCGAACGCCGCGGGCACTGCGTCGGCCAGCGGGCCCTCGACCGGTCCGGCGGCGGCACGGCGCAGGAACGCCTCGATCCGGCGGTAACCCGCGGCCGACTCCTCCAGCGCCTCGAACGAGAACTCGATCATCGAGCGGTAGTGGGCGGCGACCAGGTAGTAGCGCAGCTCGACCGGCCGGACCCGCTTGACGATCTCGGTCACCAGCAGCGAGTTGCCCAGCGACTTGCTCATCTTCTCGCCCGCTGTCGTCACCCAGGCGTTGTGCAGCCAGTAGCGGGCGAACGGGTCCCCGGCGGCGTTGGACTGGGCGATCTCGTTCTCGTGGTGCGGGAAGACCAGGTCCAGGCCGCCGCCGTGGATGTCGAACGACGCCCCGAGGTACTTCGTCGCCATCGCCGAGCACTCCAGGTGCCAACCCGGGCGGCCCGCTCCCCACGGCGTCGGCCAGGCCGGCTCCCCCGGCCGCGCGGACTTCCACAGCGCGAAGTCGTGCGGGTCGCGCTTGCGGTCGGCGTGGTCGCTGTCCGCCGCCGCCTGCATGTCGTCGATGCGCTGGCCGGACAGGGCGCCGTACTCCGGCCACGAGCGCACGTCGAAGTACACGTCGCCGTCGGAGGGGTAGGCGTGCCCACGGTCGATCAGCCGCTGCATCAGCTCGACCATCTCCGGCACGTGGCCGGTGGCCCGCGGCTCCGCGGTCGGCGGCAGGCAGCCGAGCACCTCGTACGCCTCGGCGAACGCTCGCTCGTAGTGCGCGGCGACGGCCCACCACGGCCGGTCCTCGTGCACGGCGGTGTCGAGGATCTTGTCGTCGATGTCGGTGACGTTGCGGATGAACAGGACCCGGGTCCCCTGCGCCTCCAGCCAGCGCCGCAGCACGTCGAACGACACCCCGGAGCGGATGTGCCCGATGTGGGGGGCCGCCTGCACGGTCGCGCCGCACACGTAGACCGACACCTCGCCCGGTCGCAGCGGGACGAAGTCGCGGACCGCCCGGGTGGCGGTGTCATACAGGCGCAGGCTCACCCGCGGCAGCCTAGTGGGCACGCAGCCGCACCCCGCCCGCCCGCGGACCCGCGCCCGCGGGGACGGTCAGCCCCGGACGACCACCTTGTCCGGCGTGATGCGGACGACGACCCGCACGTTGTCGGTGCCGTCGTCGCCGGCGTAGCGGTCCACCCCGTGGTACTTGAGGTTGAGCCGGTCGATGAGCTCCCGGCCGCCCTCCTCGGTCAGGGAGGCCGTGCCCCGCACCTCGACGTACGAGTACGGCTGCTCTCGCGGAGAGACGAGGACGGTGGCGCGCGGGTCGCGGACCAGGTTGCGGTGCTTGCGCCTCCCGACGACGGTCGACACCAGCAGGTCGTCGCCGTCGCGCTCGACCCAGACCACGGACAGGTGCGGACGCCCGTCGGGCTCGACCGTGGCGATGGTCGCGAACTCGGGGGCGTCGATCCAGGCGCGCGCCTGGGGAGGCAGCTCGGTCGAGGAGGACAGCGTCGGCATGGGGTGACCGTACGGCCGCGGCCGGCGTCCCGCACCCCGGGGGGGGGGCGGCCTCAGGAGCGGGTGACCAGGGCCGTGGCGATCGCCGCCACGCCCTCGCCGCGCCCGGTCAGCCCGAGGCCGTCGGTCGTCGTCGCGCTCACCCGCACCGGGGCGCCGCAGGCCGTGGACAGCGCTTCCTCCGCCTCCTGGCGCCGGGGCCCCAGCCGGGGCCGGTTGCCGACGACCTGCACCGCGACGTTGCCGATGCGCCAACCGGCGGCCGCCAGCCGGGCCGCGGTCTCGGCCAGCAGCGCCGCGCCGGACGCGCCGGCCCAGCGGGGGTCGGCGGTGCCGAACTGCGACCCGAGGTCGCCCAGCCCGGCTGCGCTCAGCAGCGCGTCGCATGCCGCGTGCGCCGCGACGTCGGCGTCGGAGTGGCCGGCCAGGCCCGGCTCGCCCGGCCAGTGCAGGCCGGCCAGCCACAGCGGCCGGTCGGGGTCGAACGGGTGCACGTCGACGCCGATCCCGACCGCGATGGCCGCCGGCGCGGGCGACTGCGCGGACCCCGAGTGGGACGGCTGCTCAGGTGAGGGCACCGGCGGCCCTCCTGCGCGCCAGGACCGCCTCGGCCAGGACCAGGTCCAGCGGTCGGGTCACCTTGAAGGCCTCGGCGTGCCCGGGGACGACCCGTACCCGGACCCCCGTGCGCTCCACCAGGCCGGCGTCGTCGGTCGCCGGGTCGTCGCCGCCCGCGGCGGCGTGCGCGGCCTGCAGCACCGAGCGCCGGAACCCCTGCGGGGTCTGGATCGCGCGCAGCGCGGCGCGGTCCAGCGTCGCGACCACGTCGTCGTCGCCGTCGACCTGCTTGACGGTGTCCGCCACCGGGAGCCCCGGGACGACCGCGTCCTGCCCCGCCAGCACCGCCTGAGCGACCGCCTCCACCAGGCCCACCGGGACCAGCGGCCGGGCCGCGTCGTGCACCAGCACGACCTCGACGTCGGCCGGCAGGGCGAGCAGCGCGTGCGCCACGGAGTCCTGCCGGGTGGCCCCCCCGGGGACGACCTCCAGGTCCGCGCCGCCGACGTGGTCGTGGAGCAGCGACCGCACGTCGTCCTCGTCGCCCGGCGGGGCCGCGACGACCACCAGGTCCACCGACCGTGCCGCGGCCAGCGCACGGACGGCGAGCGCCAGCATCGGGGTGCCGGCCAGGGTGCGCAGGGCCTTGGGCGCCCCGGGTCCGAGCCGTAGCCCCAGACCGGCGGCGGGCACGACGGCGGCGACCCGCGGACCGGTCACGACCGGCCGTCCCGACCGGTGCGGCCGCGGTGCGGTGCGGCCGGGCGCAGGTCACCGGGCGTGGGGTGCTCGTCGGGCGCGGGCGCGTGCGCGGGGCGCACGCTGCGACGCAGGTCCGACCCGCCCGCCTGGCCGAGCGTCTGGCCCCCGGGCTGGGCGAAGACCAGCCGGCCGTTGGCCGTCATCAGCACGCTGCTGATCACCACCTCGAGGTCCTCACCGACCCGGTCGCGCGCCCCCTCGACCACCACCATCGTCCCGTCGTCGAGGTAGGCGACCGCCTGGCCCTGTTCCTTGCCCGGCTTGGTCAGGTGCACCGTGAGCAGGTCGCCGACCACCACCGGTGGGCGCAGCGACAGGGCCAGCCGGTGCATGTTGAGCACGCGCACGCCGGCCAGGGAGGCGACCTTCGCCAGGTTCGAGTCGAAGGTGAGCAGCGCCGCCGGGCGGTCCAGGCACATCCGGACCAGCTTGGCGTCCACCTCCGGGATCGCGAGCGCGCCGTCGGGGACCACCTCGAGGTCGACGGTGTCCTCCTTGCGCAGGGCCTCGAGCACGTCCAGCCCCCGGCGCCCCTTGGCGCGGCGCAGGTCGTCGGAGGAGTCCGCCAGGCCCTGCAGCTCGGCGAGCACGGGCTCGGGGACCAGGATCTGCCCGCCCTGGAAGCCGGCCCGGACGACGTCGAGGATGCGGCCGTCGATGGCGACCGAGGTGTCCAGGATGCGCGGCAGCCGGCCGATCCACGGCCCGCGGGAGGACAGGCCGGCCCGCGGCCCCACGGCCTCGAGCACCGCACCGCGCCGCCGGCGGCCGGCCTGGAACCCGAAGACGGCCGCGGCCACCACGACGAACAGGAACAGCGGGACGGCCAGCAGCGGCGTCATCAGCAAGAAGACCGGCCAGGTCACCAGCGTCGCCAGCGCGGCGCCGAGCAGCGCCCCGAAGCCGCCGGCGACGACCTGCTCGGCGGACAGCCCGTCCAGCGCCCGCTCGCCCCGGTCGAAGAACGTCATCAGCGAGCGCACCAGGACGCCGCCGAGGGAGAAGCCGAGACCGGCCCCCACGATCACGCCGATCCACAGCCCGTTGAACGGCCCGAGCAGGTTGGTGTCCTCGTCCGCGCCGAGGGCCTGCGCCACCTGCCAGCCGACGCCCGCGCCGAAGATGACGACGAGCAGCCGCAGCGCCTCCACGGTGGCGCTGGGCACGCGGGTCAGCCGCGGTCGCATCGAGCCTCCGCGACCGGCCGCGCCGCGACCCGTGCCGGGCTCAGCGCCCCGGAACGTGCGACACCCGGCCGCGGGCGCGGCCGGGTGTCGGAGTCGTGGTGCTCGGACACGGCACCGGTGGGGACGCCCCCGTCAGGAGGCGAGGACCTCGTCGAGGATCGCCTCCGCCTTGTCCTCGTTGGTGTTCTCGGCCAGGGCCAGCTCGCTGACCAGGATCTGGCGCGCCTTCGCCAGCATCCGCTTCTCCCCCGCCGACAGACCGCGCTCACGCTCGCGGCGCCACAGGTCGCGGACCACCTCGGCGACCTTGATCACGTCGCCGGAGGCCAGCTTCTCCAGGTTGGCCTTGTAGCGGCGCGACCAGTTGGTCGGCTCCTCGGTGTACGGCTGGCGCAGGACCTCGAACACCCGGTCCAGTCCCTCGGCGTTGACCACGTCGCGAACGCCGACGAGGTCGACGTTGTCCGCGGGCACGCGGACGGTCAGGTCACCTTGGGCGACGCGCAGGACGAGGTATTCCTTCTCGGTCCCCTTGATGGTCCGGATCTCGATCGACTCGATGAGAGCGGCCCCGTGATGGGGGTAGACGACCGTGTCGCCGACCTTGAACGTCATGCAGTTAGCCCCTTTCCCGGACTACCCAGGGTAGCACGGGAGATTGATCTTGGTCCCGGATCGGCCGAACCGCTGGACCGGACGGGACCGCCGCGGTGGCGACCGTCCCGGGCCCGGCGGATACTGGACCCATGGGCGCGCTCGAGCCGGACGACCTGCCGCCCGAGCTGCGGGACGTGGTGATCCCCGACGACGCCCGCGAGCTCGATCGGGACCGGCTTGCCTACTACCGCGAGCTCGCGGCGCGTGCCCGAGCCGACGCGCGACCCGGGTCGCCAGCCGCCCGGATCCGCCGGCTCCCCAAGCCTTTTGACCCGACCCGTTCCCCGCAGTTCCCGTCCGCGCCGGACGGGATGATCACGTCCCTGGCCATCGGCGTCGCCGTCATGGTGGCGCTGTTCGGGGCGCTGCTGCTGACCTTCAGCGTGAGCGGCGGCCCGCTGCCGCAGACGATGCCGCGGGCGACCGTGGACGTCCCGGTCGGCCAGCCCGGCGGGCTGCTGCCGGACGTCCCGGTCGTGGTCAACGGCCTGGACCGCTCGACGGCCGACGTCCGCCCCGCGGTGCTCGTGCTGTGGCCGGCAGAGGGGTGCGGCACCGGTTGTGAGGCCGCGCTCGCCGACGTCGGCCGCGCCGCCGCCGAGCAGCGTGTCCGGGTGGTTCTGGCCGGGACGCCCGAGCAGGGCGAGGACATGCGCGCGGCCGCCCGGCAGGTCCCGGGCAGCGCCACCTGGCTGACCGAGCCGACCGGGGCCCTGTCGGTGGTCGGCCCGAGCGGCCTGACCGTCGTGACCGTGCACGCCGACGGCGTCATCGGCGACGTGCTGCGCGACGTCGGCCCCGGGACGTCGTACGACGGCAGCTTCGACACGTTGAGCCTGCCGGGCGCCCCGGCGGCAGCCCCCGCCCGCTAGGCTCCCCGCGTCGTGGTCCCCGCCCCGCAGGAGCCAGCCGCCGTGAGCCGTACCGTCGTCCGCCGCACCGCCGCCGTCGCCCTCGCCCTCGCCCTCGTCCCCTCCCTGTCGGGCTGCTTCAACGGGTTCGAGGCGACCACGACGGTGCAGAACACGATGAACACCGGCAACGGCGTCCAGGCCCAGGTCGGTGACATCAAGATCGAGAACGCCACCCTCGTCCTGGGGCCGGAGGGCTCGACCAGCGCCACCCTGGTGATGCGCCTGGTCAACGCCGGCGACACCGAGGACGAGCTGGTCGAGGTCGACATCGCCGACAACCAGGCCTACATCACCGGTGGGACCGTGAAGGTCGCCCCCGGCGCCTCGGTCGGTTTCGGCTCGGAGGGCGGCCAGGCCTGGGTCAACGCGTACGACACCGAGCTGGCGGTCAGCACCTACGTCCCGGTATCGATCGTGATGGCCAACGCCGGCATCGCCGACATCAGCGTCCTGGTCGTTCCCGCCACCGGCTACTACGAGGGCATCCGACCGGTCCCGGCCGAGCCGGTCGCCTGACCCGACGCGGTGCGCAGGACTCGCGTCGCTCAGGCCTCGTACTTGTAGCCCAGTCCCCGCACGGTGACCAGGTGCACCGGGTTGCCCGGGTCGGGCTCGATCTTCCCGCGCAGACGCTTGACGTGGACGTCGAGCGTCTTGGTGTCGCCGACGTAGTCCGCGCCCCACACGCGGTCGATCAGCTGGCCGCGCGTGAGCACGCGGCCGGAGTTGCGCAGGAAGAGCTCGAGCAGCTCGAACTCCTTCAGCGGCATGGCCACCTCCTGCCCGCGCACCGTCACCGAGTGCCGCTCGACATCCATGCGCACCGGGCCGGCCTCGACCACGGCAGGGACGAGCTCGTCCGGCTCGCCGCCACGGCGCAGCACCGCGCGGATGCGTGCCACCAGCTCGCGGGAGGAGAACGGCTTGGTCACGTAGTCGTCGGCGCCCAGCTCCAGCCCGACGACCTTGTCGATCTCACCGTCCTTGGCGGTCACCATGATGATCGGGACGTTGGACTTCGACCGCAGGGTGCGACACACCTCGGTGCCGGGCACTCCGGGGAGCATCAGGTCCAGCAGCACCAGATCGGCCCCGTGCTGGTCGAACTCCTCGATGGCGCGGTGCCCGTCGGCGGCCACCGCCACCTGGTAACCCTCCTTGCGCAGCATGAACGCCAGGGCGTCGGAGAACGACTCCTCGTCCTCCACCACCAGCACTCGGGTCACTGTCAGCCTCCCTGCGGGACCAGCCGGTCCTCGGACTCGGGAACGGGTGCGGACGGCAGGCGCTCGGCGGCGATGACGGGCAGTCGGAGGGTGAACGTGGAACCGACCCCGACCTCCGACCACACCCGGCAGTCGCCACCGTGGTTGCGGCACACGTGCTTGACGATCGCCAGCCCCAGGCCGGTGCCCCCGGTATCGCGGGAGCGGGCCGGATCGACGCGGTAGAAGCGCTCGAAGACGCGGTCCAGGTCCGCCGGCGGGATGCCGATCCCCTGGTCCTTGACGTCGACCTCGACGAATCCGTCCGCGACACGGGCCGCGACCGCGACCCGGGTGCTGGCCGCCGAGTAGGTGATGGCGTTGACGACGAGGTTGCGCAGCGCGGTGACCAGCTGCGACTCGACCCCGTACACGACTAGACCGGTCTCGTCGCCGGTGAGCAGCTCGATGTCCTTGCCTGCCGCGAGGGTGCGGCACCCGTCGAGGGCGTCCGCCACGACCCGGTCGACCGGGACGGTGGCCGCGCGCCCCAGCGGGTCGTCGCCCTGTACGCGGGACAGATCGATGACGTCGTTCACCAGGTTCCCGAGCCGGATTGCCTCCGCCTGCATCCGGCCGGCGAAGCGACGGACGGCCTCGGGCTCGTCGGCCGCCGCCAGCACCGCCTCTGCGAGCAGCGCCAGCGCGCCCACCGGGGTCTTGAGCTCGTGACTGATGTTGGCCACGAAGTCCCGCCGGACCGCGTCGACCCGGCGCTCCTCGGACAGGTCGTCCACGAGCACGAGGATCCGCTGGTCGTCGAGGCTGGCGACCCGGATCCGGATCTCCACCCGCTCACGCAACAGCGGAGGGCGCCGGATCCACAGGTCCTGGTCGACGACCTCGTCGGTGCGCCGACAGCGGGCAACGGCTCGGCGGATCTCGCCCACGGAGATCCGCTCGTCGCGGACCAGCCCCAGGGCGGAGGCCCGGCCGGACGCCCACAGGACCTGGTCGTCGGGGCCGAGGACCAGCGATCCGCCGGGCAGGACCGCGAGGACGCGCACGACGTCCTCGGGCAGTTCGCGACCGGTGGGCACGGGTCGAGCATAGGCGCGCCCGGACCGACGACCGCACCTCACCAGGAGGCCTGCACCGCAACGTTGTCCGGCCGTTCACCGGGGTCACCGGGAGTTCATCGGTCGGTTGCCGTACGTTCACCGGGGCGGTCACCGACGTCACCGAGCCGACCTAGGGTGAGGCCGACATCAGGAGGGCCGATGCGGCAGCGCTACCACGACCAGCTCGACGCGATCAGCGAGGACCTGGTCCAGATGACCACCCTGGTCGGATCCGCGATGAACCACGCCACCCAGGCACTGCTGGACGGCGATCTGCAGCTTGCGGAGTCGGTGATCGACGCCGACGAACAGCTCGACGCACTCACCACGGTCGTCGAGGACAAGTGCTTCGACGTGACGGCCCTGCAGGCCCCCGTCGCCACCGACCTGCGGATGATCGTCGGGGCCCTGCGCATCGCTGCGTCACTCGAGCGGATGGGCGACCTGGCCGAGCACGTGGCAAAGCAGGCCCGGATGCGCTACCCCAAGCCGGCCGTCCCGCAGGAGCTACGGGCCACCTTCGCCCAGATGGGCGCGCTGGCCGAGGCCATCGTGTCCAAGACGGGGACGGTGCTGGCGACTCGGGACATCTCGCTGGCCGCAGACGTCGCCGCGCACGACAACGAGATGGACCGGCTGCACCGCGAGCTGTTCACGATCGTGCTGTCCCCGAGCTGGTCGCACGGGGTCGAGGCCGCCATCGACGTGACCCTGCTGTCCCGCTACTACGAGCGCTACGCGGACCACGCCGTCACCATCACCCGTCGCGTGGTGACCATGGTCACCGGGGAGCCCTACGCCTCCGTGGAGATCGAGTCCACCCCCTGAGCGACGCTGCCGTCCCCCTCACCTCGTCCCCCTCACCGGGACGGGGATCGACTGCGGGTGCCGCGCGGCGGGGAATGCGGGAGGATCTGCCCCTGTTGGCAGTCCCCGAGGCACCACAGCAGGTGCCCGTCCCGGTCCGGGAGGTGCTCGTGCGCGTCATCGGCGGTCACGGTGTGCTCCCGCGCCGGGTCGCCATGCTGTCGGTGCACACCTCCCCACTGGACCAGCCCGGTACGGGTGACGCGGGCGGGATGAACGTCTACGTCGTCGAGACCGCGACCCGCCTCGCAGCGGCCGGGGTCGAGGTCGAGGTGTTCACCCGAGCGGCCGCGTCGGACCTGCCGCCCACCGTGGAGCTCGCGCCCGGCGTCCTGGTGCGCCACCTGTCCGCCGGCCCCTTCCAGGGGCTGCGCAAGGAGGACCTGCCCGGCCAGCTGTGCGCCGTCACCTCGGGGCTGCTGCGCGCCGAGGCGGCCCGGCCGGAGGGCTGGTACGACCTGGTGCACTCCCACTACTGGCTGTCCGGCCAGGTGGGCTGGATCGCGTCGGAGCGCTGGGGCGTCCCGCTGGTCCACTCGATGCACACGATGGCGAAGGTGAAGAACCTGGACCTGGCCACCGGCGACGCACCGGAGCCCCCCGTGCGGGTCATCGGCGAGGAGCAGGTCGTCGCGGCCGCCGACCGCCTGGTGGCCAACACCGCCGACGAGGCGGGCCAGCTGGTGCGGCTGTACGGCGCCGACCCCGACCGGGTGGACGTCGTGCACCCGGGGGTCGATCTCGACGTGTTCACCCCCGGCGACCGGGTCGCGGCACGCTCCCGCCTCGGGCTGCGGCCCGACGCCCAGGTGCTGCTGTTCGTCGGCCGGATCCAGCCGCTGAAGGCCCCGGACGTCCTGATCCGGGCCACCGCGGACCTGCTCGCCCGGGAGCCGCGGCTGCGCGAGCGGCTTGTCGTCGTCGTGTGCGGCGGCCCCTCCGGCAGCGGGCTGGAGCGACCGCAGGCCCTGGTCGAGCTGGCCGAGTCGCTCGGGGTCTCCGAAGTGGTCCGGTTCGAGCCCCCGCAGACCCGCACCGGGCTGGCGCAGTGGTACCGCGCCGCCGACGTCGTGGTCGTGCCGTCGTACTCCGAGAGCTTCGGCCTGGTGGCCGTGGAGGCGCAGGCCTGCGGGACGCCGGTGGTGGCCGCCGCCGTGGGCGGGCTGGTGACCGCGGTCGCGGACGGCCGCTCCGGCGTCCTGGTCGACGGCCACGACCCGGCCGACTACGCCCGGGTCCTGGACCGGCTGCTGCACGACGGGCCCGAGCGACGCCGGCTTTCCCTGGGCGCGCGGGAGCACGCGGCGGCCTTCGGCTGGTCCGCGACCGCGGCCCGGACCCTGGACGTCTACGCCCACGCCCTCCGCGACCGGGCCGCGGCGCCGCTGCGTGAGCGGGCCGTCGCCGGGTTGTCGTGACCGGGACGCACGCGCAGCGCGAGGCCGCCGCGACGGTCGTCCGCGCGTACCTCGCCGAATCCGGCCTGGAGCACGAGGAGGCCGCTCCCGACTCGTTCGTCGTGGTGCTCCCCGGGGAGCGCAAACTCAAGACCACCACCTCGCTGGTGGTCGGCGACCACGCCCTGAGCATCAACGCGTTCGTGGCGCGGCACCCGGACGAGAACCACGCCGCAGTGCACCGCTGGCTGCTGGAGCGCAACCGGCGCACCTACGCCGTCGCGTTCGCGCTCGACCAGTTCGGCGACATCTACCTGGCCGGCCGGATGGCGCTTCCCGCGGTGACGCGGGACGAGCTCGACCGGGTCCTCGGCGCGGTGCTGGAGTACGCCGACGGCTCCTTCAACACGATCCTCGAGCTCGGGTTCGCGACGGCCATCAAGGCGGAGTGGGAGTGGCGTCGGTCCCGCGGGGAGTCCACGGACAACCTCGAGGCGTTCCGGCACATCGCCGAGCGACCCGAGGCCGAGTCCGGCGACTGACCGCTGCGGACCCGGGCGGCGACCGGTGCGCGGGTACGGCAGGATCTCGGGCATGAGCACCGCTTCCGCCCCGTACACCCTGATCCTGCTGCGCCACGGCCAGAGCGACTGGAACGCCAAGAACCTGTTCACCGGCTGGGTCGACGTCGACCTCACCGAGGCCGGTGAGGCCGAGGCCGTGCGCGGTGGCCGCCTGATGGCCGAGTCGGGGATCCTGCCCGACCTGCTGCACACCTCGGTGCTGCGGCGCGCCATCCGCACGGCGAACCTCGCCCTCGACTCGGCCGAGCGCGCGTGGATCCCCGTACAGCGCAGCTGGCGGCTCAACGAGCGCCACTACGGAGCGCTGCAGGGGAAGAACAAGAAGGAGACCCTGGAGGCGTACGGCGAGGAGCAGTTCATGCTCTGGCGGCGCTCGTACGACACCCCGCCGCCGCCGATCGACCCGGACAGCGAGTGGGCGCAGACGTACGACCCCCGCTATGCCGCGCTCCCGCCCGAGGTGGTCCCCCGCACCGAGTGCCTCAAGGACGTCGTGCACCGGATGCTGCCGTACTGGGAGGACGCGATCGTGCCCGACCTGCGCTCGGGGCGGACCGTCCTGGTGACCGCGCACGGCAACTCGCTGCGGGCGCTGGTCAAGCACCTCGACGGCATCTCCGACGCCGACATCGCGGCCCTCAACATCCCGACCGGCATCCCGCTGGTGTACCGGCTGGACGAGGCGCTGAAGCCCCTCACCCCCGGCGGGGAGTACCTCGACCCGGAGGCGGCGAAGGAGGCCGCGGCCGCGGTCGCCGCGCAGGGGCGGGGCTGACGGCGGTGGGCGCGGACCGGCACGGCCGGACCCACCGGCTGGAGCTGGCCGACGCGACCGTGCGCGAGTGGGACGCCACCGTGCTCGCGGTCGACCCCGAGCAGGGGCTGGTGCTGGACCGCTCGGCGTTCTACCCCGGCGGAGGCGGCCAGCCGCCGGACCACGGCGTGCTGCTGTGGGGCGGCGTGCAGACCCGCATCGACGGGGTCCGCCGCGGCGACGACCTGTGGCTGGTGCCGCGCGAGGGCGACCCGCTGCCGCCGGTCGGCACCGCGGTGCGCGGGGCGGTCGAGGACGACCGGCGGACCGCGCTGATGCGCACGCACTCCGGCCT